>NZ_CP009516.1:1881977-2195640 GCF_000970285.1 Methanosarcina horonobensis HB-1 = JCM 15518
GCCTGAAAAGAGGAGCCGATGTGGTCGTTTTTGCAGATGCCGTTTCTTCCCCTGATATGATTTCTCCCGATACGTTCAGGTCCCTTGTAAAACCAGGTCTTGAACGAGTCCCGAAAGCCCTTTCAGGCGGCAAAAGTGTACTTCACATCTGCGGGGCTGCTGATAGTATTATATATGACATTGCAGCATGCGAGTTTGACGGACTCAGCCTTGAAGAAGGAACAAAAGACCTGAAAACCGCCGCTAGGATTGCTCACGAATCAGGTGTTACGTTAATCGGCAATATCTCAACTTCTGAAACCCTCTTCAGAGGCAGGCCGGAAGATGTAAAAAAAGAAGCTTTCATTTGTCTGGAAAGTGGTATTGACGTTCTTGCCCCTGGCTGCGGGCTTGCGCCTGAAACTCCTCTTCGAAACCTGAAGGCTCTGGTGGAAGCAAGGAATGAGTTTTGCGGGAGAAAACAATGAATTCGGTTACTTGAATATCTTTTTTAGCCATCCTGATCAGTTATCCAGATCAGTTATCTAGACATATTTCAGTCTTCCGAACTTCTTTTGTTCTCGAACATTATAGTAACATTAGTATATTATAAAACAACATTTCTTTATCAGAATAGTTTTTCCAGATTTGAAGTAAACAACTTCAGAATAAGAGTTATGGCACTTTGTACTCTGAAAACGCAAGTTTTGATTATTCTTATTGGATATGGGGCAAAAAAATGGCAAAAATGACAAACGCACTCAAAGACCTTGACAGACTGGCAGGGGAAAGCTACAGCAAAGCCAGGATTTTTTTCCAGACAGGCAAATATGATGAGGCTCTTATCGCCTACGGAAAAGCTGAAGAAGCCTGGAAAAAAATAGCAGAGCTGCTTTTTGAAAAAGGGAAAGAAAAACGTGGAAAAGAGTTCCTTGAAAAGTCTCAGGAAGCCCGGTCCTGCACAGGAATGGCTCTATTTAAGCTTGGAAAATATACAGAAGCTCTGAAGATTGTTGATGCAGTTCTTGAGTTTAAGCCTGACAGTTCCACCGAATGGTCCAACAGAGGTTTTGTTCTCTCTGCTCTAGACAGGAATGAAGATGCTCTCGAAGCCTACGAAAAAGCTCTCTCCCTCGACCCCGAGTCCCCTAAAATCCTGACAAGCAAAGGAATAGTTTATTTCAGGATGGGGATTCCGGAAAAAGCCCTGGAAACTTTTGATAAAGCTCTTGCAGCCGAGCCAAAACAGGCTTCTGACTGGGCATGCAAACTCCCAAGGTTCAGCTTCTTTTCCCGAAACAAAGCTCCCGTCATGAAGCCTGATAACGCTGAAACCTGGTACTGGAAAGGCAACATTTTTCTGGAACTTGGGGAAAAAGAAAAGGCTCTTGAAGCCTATAAAACGGCTCTTGAAAGCGATCCTGAACATCTGGACTCTCTTCTTTTCGGCGGCGATCTTCTCTGTGAGTTTTCAGAATATAAAGAGGCTTTCAAATGCTATGTGCGGGCTCTTAACCTCAGCCCTGGAAACGAAGCTGCAAAGCAGGGAAAAGAGTTCTGTGAGACAAAAATTAACGAGCAGTAATGAGTAAATTGCTTTTTTGACAGATCTCCAAGACATTCTGAAACGGATATCCAGATTAAATTTTTCACATTTCTCTTCTGCACCTCTAGGGCTGGAACCGGGCACCAGTAGTGAAAGAAAGTAGCACATGATCAGTACACCCTCAAATGATGTCAACTACTATGGAAAAAATACACCCGGCTGAAAAATACTTTCTTTAATCTGCGAACTGTTTTTTAATCCAAAAATATTATAAAAGTCTCTGCCAGTTTGTCTGGGATCTATTCACAAAACAAGAACGAGAAAACCGAAGAAGTTCGAAAATTAGCAAAATAATCAAAGAGACATGAAAAAAAGTATTTTCATTGTATGTTTTTTCCTATATTGTTCGGATCTTATTCTTATTTTTAGCTTTTTTTCCCTTATTTTTTTCTTTTTTGTCTGCAGGGCCGCTCTCCTTCGTCCATCTATTTTATAGTTTTTTTAAGTTAGTCCTCTTGAGTGAAACGGAGCGTAGCGAAAAGGACCTCGGGCGAGGCGCAAATCGGGAAGTACGGTTTAACAGGCCAGGAAGTACCCTCGTATAATTGATATACCATCGTGACAATCCTTAAAGCTATGAATAGCAGCAAATCCGAAGATTCCGTTTTAGCTTCGCATTCTTCTGACCGGGCAGCTCGTGAAAACTGTGAAAAGCCACCTGCCAGGCAGCTAACTCCTACTTATGAATCAGCCGTTTTTTCAAGCCCTGCCCTTGACCAGTTCAGGGGACTTTTACCTGACTTCAATAACCGCTTATCTCCTGAGCGAGATCTGGGGCTTTCTTCTCTTTGGCCTTCCCGACTGAGCCCGGAATCCCTTCCGAGACTTGTTTCGGACTCTGATCTTGGACTTGCATCCGGTGCCCTTTCCAGCCCTCTTACAGGGCTCAAAACCGAAAAGCCTGAAATGCCTGCCGGAACCGGGCTTGAAATTAAGCCTGACCTTCCAGGAAGGATTCTTGCAGGAGATAAAATAGGCTCGCTCACACCTGGCGGTGATCTTTCTATTGGGCTTGTTAAGAGCAGGTTAATCAATCTCAGGCCAGCTGAGGATGAAACAAAGGAGAAATGAAGGGCAGGAAGTAAGAAAAACAGTTTTTTTAATTATTAACCAGAGCAGTTAACCGGACAGTGAAACTGCTCTTACTTATCTCTTTTCTTGAAACTTGCCAGGAGGGTTTTACTGCTCAACCCGGGTCTATGGACCGAATAAAAAAAGTAGTCATTTTTTATTGGTTACGGAAAATGGAAAAGTTATTAAAATTAACTAAACAAAACCTGCAATGAATCCGAAAGTATTTATTCTTTAGTTGAAGTATAAGATGACAATTATTAAATCTAAACAAGTTTACTTGAGTTATATTCGTAAGACCAAAATCTCACTGCTGATTTTGGCAAAATTGTTGCTTAAAACCGCCACTTACACTTGAATTATATAAAAACTCCTGTTCAAGCAGAAGGTATGGTAAAAATGGAGAAGAAAAGCCTCTTGATCCTGGGAACCGCCTCTCATGTTGGGAAAAGTTCAGTCGTGACTGCCATATGCAGG
The DNA here is from genome assembly GCF_000970285.1 of Methanosarcina horonobensis HB-1 = JCM 15518. Taxonomy (NCBI): domain Archaea; kingdom Methanobacteriati; phylum Methanobacteriota; class Methanomicrobia; order Methanosarcinales; family Methanosarcinaceae; genus Methanosarcina; species Methanosarcina horonobensis. The sequence continues at coordinate 1,885,111 of NZ_CP009516.1, forward strand.
ATCCTGTCCAGAAGCTACAGGGTTGCTCCTTTTAAGGCCCAGAACATGAGCCTGAACTCATGGATCACAAAGGACGGAAAGGAAATAGGAATTGCACAGGCAATCCAGGCAAAAGCCGCAGGTACAGAACCTACTGCAGATATGAATCCTGTCCTCCTGAAGCCAAAAGGGGATTGTGTTTCCCAGGTAATCCTGCTGGGTGAACCCTATGCTGACAAGAGCGCAGGCCAGTATTACGATTCCATTGAAGAGATGCATGCAGTCCTTAAAGGAGCTCTGGAAAGGCTCTGGAAAGAACACGACATTATCGTTATGGAAGGAGCCGGAGGGGCTGCAGAGATCAACCTCTATGAAAGGGATATTGTAAATGTAGGTACTGCCAGACTCACTCAGGCCCCGATAATTCTTGTAGGCGATATTGAAAGGGGAGGCGTGTTTGCAAGCCTTTACGGCACGGTTGCCCTTCTGCCTGAAGATGTGAGAAAAAACGTCAAAGGATTCATAATCAACAAGTTCAGGGGTGACATCGAAATCCTGAGACCTGGACTCAAGCAGCTTGAAGAAAAAACCGGGATACCTGTACTTGGAGTCCTTCCTCATTTCAAGCTCCGCATTCCCTCAGAGGACTCGGTATCACTCGGGGATAAAGAAGGAGAGGGCTCAAAAGCGGAAAAAGAAATCGAAATTGCAGTAATCCGCCTTCCCAGAATCTCAAACTTCACGGATTTCGAACCCCTTGAGGGACTCGTGAAAGTCCGGTACGTAGACATTGACGAGGATCTCGGAAGCCCTGATGCGATCATGATTCCCGGCACGAAGAACACGGTAAATGACCTTCTCGACCTCAGGGCAAGCAGGATGGATAAAAAAATCCAGGCATTCAAAGGAAAAATCCCTATCTTCGGGATCTGCGGCGGCTATCAGATGCTTGGCAGGACTATTTTTGACTCCGGAGTGGAGAATGGAGTCGAAGCTGAGTTTGAGGGTCTCGGGCTTCTGGATATAGGGACAAGGTTCGGAGATTATAAAAAGAGGACGGTTCAGGTAACAAAGAAAGTTAAAGGACACGGTCCTATCCTGAAACCCATAGACGGTGAAGAGATAAAAGGTTATGAGATCCACATGGGAGTTACTGATTCAAACCGCACCGTTTTCGGAGACGATGGAGCCATTGATGAGAACGGCCTCGTAATTGGCACGTACCTTCATGGGCTCTTTGATAACAGGAATGTAAGAAATGCCCTTGTTCAGTATCTCTATGAGAAGAAGGGGTTAGAATACATGCCTGAAGAGATCATAAGTGAAAATGATGCCTATGAAGAACTCGCAAATGTGGTTGAGCAAAATATCGATATTGAAAAGCTCTACGAGATTGCAGGAGTCTGAGTAAATACCAGGCCGAAAATCAAATTGCGGGCGGCCACCCCACCCTAAAGGATGGGGTATGCTTCGGGCCGCCCGCCCGGTTGTTCTGGTAATTAGAAATCATCAAGTCTTCTTTGCTTGGATCTCATGAACCTATGCAATCGAGACTCTTCACTCGGTTTTCCTTGCGATTCTTTAATGTAATGCTTAATTGTATCAGCAGTTACGTTTCCAACGGATCGATAGAACTTTCCACTTGACCATAGATTTCCACCCCAATATCGTTTTTTAAGATCAGGATGAAGCTTGAATAAGCTGTAAGAACTACCTCCTTTCAAATACTGAATTACCTCTGACAGAGAATTACTTGGATGAAATTCAAGAAACAAATGAACATGATCATCTACTACTTCCATTGCATGTATTTTGTAGCCATTTTTAGCACAAATTATACTGAGAATCAACTCGCAATCCTTTTTAATTCTCTTATTGTAGAATATATTGTATCGACTTAGGCACCAACACGATGTGGTAAGTAATCTGACCATAGCCATGGCTAAAACTGCGTAATTCCAACTTATATCACATCCTAGCCAAAGGTGGCTGGCACCACCTCTGGTTATGGTGCCAAAAAAACCTTATTTTACAAAAAAAGTGAGGATTTAGATAATTAAAGTGAAAAAACGAAGAGGCGAGGGTTCACTTCATCCCCGACCTGAAGGACGGGGTATTCGTGACCCTCTGCGCTCCATTAGTAATAAAATATTAGAAAAGTGATTATAGACATTAAAACATTTTACATCGACTTATTTTTTGTTTCTAAACAATTTTTGACATAATTAATTTAAAATAAATTACGTTACTAGTATATTATGGAGTTAGGAAGTCTAAATGGGAAGTGGGAGTAGGTAACTACAACCACCAAAAGAAATACCTGGATGTCGCTGATCTTTCTTCGAATCGACTATGTTCGGGGGAGCATGATATTCGAAGAGACTGTATTGGGGGATACAGTAAAAAACAGCGACTCTGGGTTTCTTCTTACGCTACTATTTTATTTCTGTCGATAATTTTACAGGCTCATTGAGCCTGTCTTCCTCCCACTCAGTTAAATTTCTAGTATGCAAGCCTCTAAACTCAAAGCCATCAGACTGCAATGTCCTTTCTCGTATCTATTCCGGGGCTACTCCCGGAACAGAATAATCCTCATTCCTTTCTTTTTTCCGGAGCTTCGCGTGCTCCGCAGCCCGTCTGCTGAAAAAGGGAGTTCTATCTTTTTGTTCGATTCCCGGAGTATAAATAAAATATTGGAAAAGTGATTATAGGCGTTAAATCTTTTTGTATTAAGTTATTTTTTGTTTAAAAACAATTTTTGATATAATTTATTTAATATAATTTGTTCTTTTAGTATATTATGGAGTTAGGAAGTAAAACTGTGTTTGTTCTCTACTCCAATAAGAACTATCTAGGGCACTATCTTCTTCCACCAAGTCGAAGAGACTGTATTAGAAAAAAAGAAAAATACAGCGCTTCTAGGCTTCTTATATTTTTATACTTTTGTACAAGGGGAGGATTAAACATGGACAAAGAAATAAAGATAGAATAATACTCAAATGCTTCATGGTCATATATTTGAGATTTGGGAATTTATAACTGAAGAACAAAAAAACTTTTTATTATTTTCTGATGTCTTCCAATCTTGAGCATGACAAATAGTTAAGCACTAGTTACTTGTTTATTAAATAAACGGGGGAATAAATATAGTTGATTTGATAGGACTTGCTGTAGTACTTTTAGTATTAGCGTTAGTTGCGTATATACTGGGTGCACGAGGAATCGCCGGTTTCTCAATGGAAATTGCAAAGTGGCTCATTATAATTTTTCTGATACTTGCTGTTATATCGTTTTTATATGGACGCTTTTGACAATAAGCAAAAGAAGGTGTTATGTGCAATTAAATTCCTCATTCTAAATACCTTTTCTTTTTTATTATTCTTCGGCTAATTCTATCATATTACATTTTTCTATACTCCCTGTTGAAATAGTATGTTTCAATGTAAGATACCTCGCCCACCTGAGATATGCACTCAGGCGAGTTTAACCCTCTAACCACCTCTTTTTTTGTAATCATTTGCAGCCCTTCTGAGCAATTCTCCTTCTATCCCATACAACCCTGCTCAAAGTCCTGACCTCTCAGCCAGCCCACTACAAAGTGCCATCACAGTTCTAATCCCGGCATAATTATCCGGGGCTTTCACCTGGAGCAGAACATCCTGCATTCATTCCTTTCTTTTTTCCGGGTGCTCCGCAAAATCCCGGTACGGCTGTAAAATCAAAACCGGATGACTGCGTGCATGGTAGAAAAATCGGGAAAAGGCTTTTAGCTGATGCGCGATGATGTCCAATTATGCACAATTACGATGATTACCTTGACCCATATACCCACGAATCATATGGCATCCAGCCTGAACAGCCTGCCAGTAACAGCCCACAGAAAAAAGCCGGAATGGGCAAAACAGCGGTAAGCCTCATTCGCGTAGCGGTCATTATGATTATAGGCGTGACCATCTTTGCAGCTGTACCCGATACAACATCCAGCATGGCTGCCGGTGGAGTCACAATTCATATCACAGAAAATCCCCTTGACGGTGACATTATAACGCTGGAGGATGATGTTTTTGAGTTCGATTTCGGGGATGGTGTTGCAAACGGTCATATCCCGGTACAGATTGCAGGCACTGCGCAGGGCATAGCTAACAATCTCAAATATGTATTAGTAGAACAGGATATCCCGCTAAATAAGAGTCCTCTGGAGTCTCAGTCTCCCGATTCTTTCAACATCCGCAACAGTTCTTCTTCCTCTTCGATTATCTTTCTAAAAAATTGTTTCCGCTCTTCGGTCACAGGAGCGCTTATTTCTTCCATACTCCGAGAATTAGGGAACATCGGCTTGTATACCATTTTGCAACCACCTACAGGCTCTATTGACAATCCGGCTATAATCCCTTCGTCCATCCAATACGGCTCTCCAGACAGCCTGTAACTCACTCCTTGGTTCTATTTTTGGGTGCTTCGCAGCAAATTACATAGATACTTTCTAAACTTATTGAGTTCTGCGAGAAAACGCAGGAATGTGAAAAATGGTAGAAAAAATAAACCCTGAAAAGGTACTTGCAGTTCTAACAGAAAACCCTAAGAGTCAGTCAGAAATAGCACGGGAATTGAACTGCTACCGGGGAACACCTCGCAGACATCTTCAGCGGTTGGAAGCATTCGACGCAGCCCGATTGACAGATAATGGATGTGTACGAACCGGTACGGCATATGTAGCGCAACAACTCGCAACAGGTGCTCCGCAGGATATGTCCGATGAGGATATCATCGCTAATGCTTTGAAGCATTGCGAGTGGCTTGATTCCGGTGAAAGCCTGCTTGACAGCGTGCAATGGGCGATTGCCGAGCACGGTAGCAGCCTATGTTATCACATTGACAACATGATCACGTGCCTTGATGACGAAGACGAAAAAAGCGTACATGTTTTGTGGTGGGCTACAAAGAGCTGCGAGAGTCTGCGGAGCATGCTGACCTGCACCTCAAAGCGATCAAGTACCTTCGAGCGTACAAAAAAGCGTTGGAACTGAAAAAAGGCGGTGAGTAATATGCAGATCATGAAGTTTCTGAACGAAGAACCTGTTGAGCTGTATGACTCCATCGAAGACCTACTTGCGGAGCACCCTGCATCCAAGCCTGTATTTCAATCCTCACCCGTAAGGGTGACTTGGTAATGAAGCTTACTCGCATTCCCATATCTATTCTCAGGTTATAAGAGAGTTCTGCCTTAGTAGCATATCCTGTTATTTTTACTTTGTCGCTTCATAACATTTGCTACTTCCGATAAACTTCCGTATAATCTGTATATAAATTCCTATAAGCTCACGATGGCAGACGATGCTGGATTTAGAAAAGTATATATAAAGCTCAGGATAGAGCCAAATTCATGGCGATAATATACATTGGGCAGAAACTCGGAAGTATTGACAGAATCCGGAAACATGTAGACATGCGCGTACCGCGTAGCGCCGGATGCGTCACATTTCTCAGGGACGGTTTGGTCGTGGAAGTGGTCAATACCAGCAGTATGCGTGAGACTGTGTATGAGCGGGTTTGCGGCTGGCGAAATGTGCATATCCATGCTCGGCTGGACTATGCGGATCAGGTGGAGATCTGCGAGGGTACTGTCGAAGGTGATGTACAGTATCCGAAAAATGAGACATATTGTGCGTATTGATGCCCAAACTTGGGTCTTACTCTTTTTATCACATTAAGGTGTAGCCGATACCGATTTGTACATATCCCGTCAGCAAGAATGAAAACCAATTAGTGTTGGCTTTGCGCGAGTTATTGCTCGGTTACATGGAAGAATAACAACAATTACACTGAGCAGGATAGTAAGAATAAGAATTTCATCAAAAAGTTTCCCAGCAGGTGTATCTGCTTCAAATATTATCGTATATAACGTGTTTCTCCAATCATTATCAGGTGGTCTATTTTGCGGGTTATCTTTAACTGAACCAGGCATTGTTAACATCCATCATGCATAAGAGTTTAATACGAAATCCAAGTTTCCGCAGATGTGGTCGTGGTACAGAATCTTTGAAAGCAGTTACATCAACCTATGTTTCAAAGAGTAATTAATATTTTTCTTGCAGAATCTAATATCACGGGTATTTAATATCATCACTAGCGCAGTAGCTAATACAATAACTAAAATTATAGTTTAATAATTTAAGTTTTTGACCTGTTCTCCAGTGTGGAATAGTTCGAGTTTTTCTTTACTTCTTCTGCTTTCGTTTTCATGAAGATTCTTCTATCAGCATAGCCCTTACAGGAAAAGTTGCCAGGATGAAACATGTCTATAAATATAAAGAAAGTGATATGTATCCTGTACTTATATAAAATCTCAATATATCTGGTTTCTGTGAGGATTTTCAGCTTTGTTTGAAGAGATGTTCTTATGAATAGTAGCACAGCACTGAAAAATCTTGGCATAGGACTGGCAGTAACCGGCTTTGTCTTGCTGCTAGGATATGGACTCTATAACTTTTTCGCTGTAGAGTCCGACCTGGTACTTAAAGTATCTATTGGAGCAATTGTAGCAGGTATACTACTGGTATTATTGACATTGATAAAAGAAAAGATGAGTGTTGAGGACAAGGGAACTGAAAGAAGATACTAGGTGAGAGTATGATAATCGCAACCACGGATACAATAGCAGGAAAAGAGATTATACACACCCTTGGAATGGCTCGCGGCAGTACCATTCAGGCCAAGCATATTGGTAAGGATATTATGTCAGGTTTGCGCAGCGTCGTAGGGGGAGAACTGACAGAATACTCGGAGATGCTTGAAGAGGCACGGGAGAAAGCAATCAACCGCATGGTTGAGGATGCAGAAAAAATGGGAGCTGATGCCGTGATAAATGTCAGGTTCATGACTTCCATGGTAATGGCAGGGGCAGCCGAGATACTTGCATACGGAACAGCTGTTAATATAAGGGACAAGGAATAATCAAAGAATAAGGAATAATTAAAGAATAGTGATTGAGCCAGGGAGTCTCACTGCTTTGCAGTTAACGATATCTTGACCTGTTTATCTCTTTCAATTTTACAATATCGTGGCGGTTTATCTGCTGCTCTGGTTTATATATTGTTTTTACTTCCTGCTCGTCTTTTGAGAAAGTTAAAAGGAGAAAGTTAGTTTTTGCAGGGCCCTGCTTTGTGACAGGCAGAGCCCTGACTTTTTCATGAAAAAAGGAATCCGGTTTGTTTGAAATCTTTAGATATCAGCAAACGTGTATGTATTTGTCCACAAGTTTCCTGATCTCTTCGTTCTTACCGTAGAGCCTCTCACTGAGCTGATTGTCGTCAAGGCCTTCAAGGTATTTTACGGTGTCATTGATCATACCATCTGTGAAGACATCATACTGAGTGAAGACGTCCCTGTACTTCTTCAGGGCTTGAGCGGACTCATAGCAGGAAGCAGGCAGGTGTTCAAGCTGAGCGAGCCTGTCCTTGTGCTCTTCCTTGAAAATGTTGACATCAATGTAGAGCTTCTTTGCAAGGTCAAGAGCGTTGTCCATTTCAAAGCCGTGGCGGATACCTACAGCAAATGCTGCAAGAAGGAGGTAAAGGTCAGCTGAGGGGTCTGCTGCACGGAATTCAAAGGTTGACTTGTAGCTGTGGCTCCTGAATTCTTCATTGTAGGTCGGGTTGGCTATTGCAATCATCTTGCTGGACTCTTCAGAGAACCATCCGAGTGGCACACGAATGAGTGCGGAGCGGTTCCTGTCTCCCCAGCAGATGTTGGTAGGAGCTTCCTGGTGAGGAACAAGGCGCAGGTAGGATGTTGGGATCCTGTTTCCAAAGGCAGTAATTCCTCCTGCAACGTCAAGAAGACCGGCCATTGCACGCTTTGCAGTGTCGCTGACGTCGCCGTTCTCCACCATAACACTCTTTCCATCCTTCAGGAGCTTCATGTGGACGTGCAGTCCGCTGCCTGCTTTTCCTACAGTGATCTTCGGGGCAAAGCTGACAACTACGCCGTACTGGTCGGCAAGCATCCTGAGCATCCATTTTGCAATAATCAGACGGTCTGCACTGTTCTCAAGTGTGTCGGTCTCGAACTCAATCTCGTTCTGCTCGTAGTAGTACTTGTCATCTGTGAAGTTTCCGACTTCGGAGTGCCCGTACTTAATTTTTCCTCCAGCTTCGGAGATGTACATCATTGCTTCTTTCCTTAACTGGTCGAATTTGGTGAAAGGATTGGACTCGTGGTACCCTCTCTGGTCAACAGCCGGGAAACCCATGTTGACTTCATCTTTGTTGGCAATAATGTAGTATTCGAGTTCGCCCATTGCCTGAAGTTCGTAGCCTGTCTTCTCGGTCAGGACCTGAGAAGCCTTTTTCATGACAGTCTCGGAAGAGCTTTTGAGTGGGCTTCCGTCCTTGTCAAAGTAAGAACAGAGAATGTCAAGCGTTGGGATTTCTTCAAAAGGATTTACAAAGGCAGTCCTGTATTTGGGGAGGACGTAGAGGTCGCTTGTATCTGCCTCGATGTAGGAGAAAAGACTTGATCCATCTACTCTTTCGCCAGCGGAAAGTACGTTGTCAAGGTGTTCTTCGTCTCTGATCACGAAGGTAAGGGCTTTAAGCCTTCCATCTCCGCCAACATAGCGGAAGTTGAGCATCTTAATCCCGTTTTCCTTGATGAACTTTATAATGTCTTCTTTGGTGAATTCATTTGCTGGTTTATTGAGATACTGTACCAGTTTATTTGGATTCAGTTCTATAGATGATGTTTTCATAAATATCCCTTCTTTATGGTTGTATATTCGAGTATCAAAGCCTCAATTCAATACTGAATATTTTCAGGCTCTCATGTTCCCACATTAGTCGTAAATTTGTGAATTACAGCCTGCTAGGAAGAAGATAACTTACTGCTGTCTATATAAGCTTTTCTTTTCTTCCTATGTTTAGGAGGAGCGATATTCAAAAAAAAGATACCAGTAGACGGTATGCTCTCATTATCCGTACACATATTTTTTTAGAAACTGACCTGATACATATACCTGATACATATCTTGGACGAGCACAGCTAATACATATATCGGAAGAATACATATAGACTCATTATAAAAGCTGTCGGGTGAGAGTGAGAATCAGGGTTTTCAATTTCCTGTTTTGCTTCATCTCTACCGACATTTTGCTTCATTTCTATCGACATTTGAAAGGGGATAAAGATATGGAAAATTATAATATTCCAGAAATAGCCCGGAAAGTATTCTGGGTTGGGGCAAAGGACTGGAATCGCAGGATGTTTGATGCTTTGATTCCTCTACCCCAGGGAACAAGCTATAACGCTTACCTTGTGGAAGGAGAAGAGAAAACAGCCCTCATCGATACCGTGAATCCCGGCTTTGAAGAGGAATTTGAACAAAAGATAAACCTTGTTTCCGACCTGAGAAAGCTGGACTACCTGATCATGAACCATGCCGAACCTGACCATGCCAGCGCTATCCGTTATATTATGGACAGGGCACCGAATTCTGTGCTTATCACGACTGAGAGAGGGGTGAAACTGGCAAGTCTCTATCATGAGCTGCCGGAAGGCCGGGTAAAAGTTGTTGCCGAAGGAGATAGCCTTGATCTGGGAGGAAAAACTCTCCGCTTTATAGAAGCGCCCTGGCTGCACTGGCCAGAAACTATGTTCACATACCTGCCAGAAGAAAAAGTCCTTTTTCCATGCGACTTTTTTGGAGCTCATACTGCCCAGGGAGTTTATGACGAGGACCTGGAAGACCTTATTCCCCTGGCAAAACGCTACTATGGAGAAATCATGATGCCTTTCGGGAAAATGGGTGCAAAAGCTCTTGAAAAAATAAAGGATCTTGATATTGAGATTATTGCTCCAAGCCACGGGCCTATTTATAAAAACCCGAAGCGGATACTTGAGCCCTATGCAAAATGGACTGCGGGAGAAACCGAAAATAAAGCCCTTATTGTTTATGTGAGCATGTGGGGTTCTACAAAGGAAATGGTCAATACAATTGCAGAGACTCTGCTAAAAGAAGGCGTCGACGTTAGAGTATATGACCTTGCAGTCTCAGACATAGGGGATATTGCCAGAGAGCTCGTTGATTCACGAGCCATTATCCTTGGGGCTCCGACAGTTCTTGCAGGCATGCATCCACTTGCCCTGTATGGCACCTACCTGGTAAAAGCGCTCAAGCCTCCGGCAAAGTATGGAGTTGTGCTCGGGTCATTTGGCTGGGGAGGGGGCGCATTGAGGCAGGCAGGAGATATCCTGACTCCTTCGAATATGGAGGTTGTAGGGACTCTTCAGGTTAAAGGCAAGGCAAAGGACGAAGATTTAAAGAAAATTGAAGAGATTGGCAGACAACTTGCCCAAAAAATGAAGACATAATTCCTGTGTAAACTCGAGCCTGTACCATGGTTTGTGCCTGGCTTGTGTCTGAGCCTGTGCATAAACCATTGTATTTTTTATAAACCTTACTTCGTAAAATATATATTGAAAATCGTTTTTGAATATCGGGTTTGTTGAATCGTACTCGGATTTGTTGAGTTATCAGCCATGCCGGGCAAGTTCTTCACTTAATTTTTTAAACAGCAGTTCCAAGCCTTCGTAAACAGTGACTCCTAAAACTGTCCCCCATAAGGCATAAGGTTTTCAATCCCTGACCACCCCTGCATAACTGCAGGTAAACTGACACTTAAAAAAGCCATCAGTTGAGCTGTTTGAACCCTTAAGGGGTTTAAAGTAATTCCTGTCAGGTCTCCTTTTGACTTTACTTTTCGGGATTTAAAAACCCTGGGGATAAAGAGGAGAGCAGCAGTAAGTACAAAAAATAACAGCCCTGTGCCCTGAAACTTATTTTTTCTCCTTCGCTTCCTGAGAAAGAGATAAACTGAGCTGAGAGTAATAAAAGTATAAACAAGACTCAAAAGTATAAAACAAGACTCCTGCAAAAGCTAGCTGGCTGCGCTTTGGTTCGGGAGGAATGCATCCAGAACAAAAGCCAGAAAGGCCAGGATAGAATAAATCCAGCCTCCGTGAAACAGAAGCCAGCCTGAAAGCAGGAGTATGGCAAAAGAATCCAGAGTTCTGGCGGGCAGTCCTGTGCTTCTGTTTACGATACGGAGAAGCATGAGCTCAAGAAGAAGGGTGAGCAGGAGAGGAGATGGGAAAAATATAAACCCTATGCCGCTAAAAAAAGCCGCAACAAAGGCCGAAAGTTCATTGTCAGGATCTATTTCCCTTGCAAAAGCCCAGGCAAGAAACACCGAAGCTCCTGCCATCAACCCCGCATAAGAAGCCGGAAAGATACCTCTTCCTGAAACAAGCTGGAAACCCATCGTCCCAGAAAGGAATAGCAGGGTAATTACTACAATTATCCGGTTTGAATCCACAAATCATTCAGGAATGCTGTTTCCTGCAGGATACGGCATTTGAAGTTCAGATCGTTGGTGGGGGAAATTATTTGGCGAAGTATTTTATAATAATTTTATAATAACTAGACATGGGAAAAATATTGTGTGAGAAATTTATGATACAAATCTAATCGTAGTTTTCTAATTATAGCTAACCATAATATTCTAGTTATAACCTTTCAATTACTTTCAATTACAGCCTTTTCAGGCTACAGAAGGTTTTTTTATTAAGGTTATTTTATTTTCCTGGCATCAGTTGAGGGCAGATGGTATACTATGGAAAAGAGACCCGAACTAAAAAGAGAACTGAGTTTGGTAGAGATTACATTAACCGGAATTGGTAGTATTCTCGGAGCCGGTATTTACGTACTTTTGGGAACGGCTGCGGGGCTTGCAGGCAATCTTGTCTGGTTTTCTTTTTTGTTTGCAGGGATTACTGCCGCATTTTCCGCTTTCAGTTATATGGAACTCTCTTCTATGTATCCGCGGGCAGGGGCAGAGTATGAGTTTGTAAAAAGGGCTTTTGGAGAGCGTGTGGGGCTATTTGTGGGTCTGCTTGTTGTTTACTTTGTGATAATAACCAGTTCTGCAGTTGCCATTGGCTTTGGAAGGTATTTCAGCAACCTTTTCGGAGGGGAGAGTCTGATAGTAGCAGTGGGCCTGTTTATTGTCCTGAGCCTCATCATGGTTTACGGGGTCAAAGAATCGGCACGGGTTGCTATTCTCATTACCCTGATCGAATTTTCCGGACTTCTTATAGTCATGTATGTGGGACTTCCTTACCTTGGAACGGTAAATTATCTTGAGGCTCCGGACCTTGCAGGAGTTTTTGAGGCTTCTGCCCTTATTATTTTTGCATTTCTCGGCTTTGAAGATATAGTAAGGCTTTCCCAGGAGACAAAAGATGCAGAGAAAGCAACTCCCAGAGCTCTGCTCATTGCCATATCCGTTACTGTTTTCCTCTACATCTGCGTGGCTATATCTGCTGTTAGTGTACTTGATTTTCAGGCTCTTGGAGTTTCTGAGGTCCCGCTTGCTGATGTTGTAGCTGTTGCATTCGGAAACGATGCTTTTATTCTCATGTCCTGGATTGCCATGTTTTCCACAATGAACACCGTACTCGTAGTCATGCTCGGAGGGTCGCGGATTGTCTACGGGATGGCGGATTCAGGTTCGCTTCCCAAGTTCCTCTCGCGCGTACACCCTCGTTTCCAGACTCCCTGGACTGCAATTTTCGGAATTGCACTGGTTTCAAGCATTTTTGTCCTGATAGGCGACATAATAGTGGTAGCCAACATTGCTAACTTCATGATTTTTCTCGTCTTTTTTATGGTCAATATCTCCTTGATAAAGCTCCGTTATACCGATCCCGGAAGAAAACGCCCTTTCAAAATCCCTTTAAGCATAGGAAGTTTGCCACTGTTCCCTTCTCTTGGAGCATTATCCGCTGTTTTTCTTCTTTCCCAGATCAGCCTGGAGGTCATGGCTTATGGTTTTTTCCTTATAGCAATAGGATTAGTTATAGTGCTGCTCAGAACCAGAAAAAAGCCCTCGAGAGTTTGAAGAGTTAATTCTTCTGGAAAGTTTGATTCCCACTTTATTTTCTTGCGGTTAATTCTGCATATTGATCAAAAATGATTGTAAAGTTAGCCAGAACCTGAGCAAATAAGCAAAATTTTAAATGTGCATTTATCTGCCTTTTTTGCCTTATACAGCTTCAATATCACCCAAATTAATGTTTATTCCTTCAAAATCGGTTTTCCTGTTATTTTCTTTCGTAAAGCCCTTTTTTCGAGTTTAAACCGCACCTATATTTTTTAAGGACAGATCAGCGTTTCTGGAAAGGTTTATAGTAATATATTGACTTTAAATGCTTTTAATGGAATAAAAAAGCATATATGTAGTTTTAATTAAGGAAAAAAGCATAATTAGACTTTTTTTCAAAATATGACGATTTATATTGAATATTTTTGGATTTTAGCTATTTTTGAGTCTTGATATTCAACAAGAATTAGTTTTATATACCTAAAACCCTATTTGATTCGTTTTATTTCAGGGATTATCTATATTATTGATTACAAATTCCCTAACTAAAATAAATCCATAATGTACTAAAAATTTATAAACAGAACTGCCTAACTATAAACCGTAACTATTGTTAGTTTTGGTTATAAATTCAGGTAAAATCAGGTTAAAAAAGGGAGTAGATATGAGAAAAGAGCCTTATGAGTTCCCGCTTGAAGACTACCTCTCAAGAGAGGAGTTTAACAGAATTAAAAAATTCTCACGGGATAAAGAAACACCGTTTTTGATCGTTGATCTTCAGAAGATAGAACGAAGCTACGACGAACTGGTAGAGCACATGCCTTTTGCAAAAATTCACTATGCTGTTAAGGCCAATCCCATGGATAAGGTAGTGCTTGCCCTGAAGAAAAAAGGTTCCAATTTTGACGTGGCAACTATCTACGAGCTTGACCAGTTGCTAAGACTCGGAGTGGAACCTGAGAGGATAAGTTACGGAAATACAATCAAAAAAGAAAAAGATATAGCTTATGCATATGAAAACGGAGTAAGGCTCTTTGTTACTGATTCTGAAAGTGATTTGAAGAAATTGGCAAGAAAAGCTCCAGGTTCCAGAGTCTTTTTCAGGATTCTTACAGAAAGTGACGGCGCGGACTGGCCGCTTTCCAGAAAATTCGGCTCCCATCCTGACCTGATATACAAACTGATTTTAAAAGCCGAAAAGCTAGGGCTTGAACCTTACGGCCTTTCTTTCCACGTCGGTTCCCAGCAAAGGGATATCGGACAGTGGGACAATGCAATCTCCAAGTGCAAATACCTTTTTGAAGCAGTGGCCGAAAAAGGGATTCAGCTGAAAATGATTAACCTCGGTGGAGGCTTTCCTGCAAAATATCAGGCTCAGGCTCATGATCTTGAGACTTATGCTCGAGAAATCCGCCGCTTTTTACATGACGACTTCGGAGAAGAGCTTCCTGAAATCCTTATCGAGCCCGGGCGGTCTCTGGTCGCCGATGCTGGCATAATCGTAAGTGAAGTCGTTATGATCTCCAAAAAGGCCAGGTTCAACCAGTACAAATGGGTCTATCTCGACATAGGAAAATTCGGCGGCCTTATCGAAACTCTTGACGAATGCATTAAATATCCGATCTTCTGTGACAAAAAAGGCTGTGCTGAAGAGGTTATACTCGCAGGTCCGACCTGCGACAGCATGGATATCCTTTACGAGCATCATAAGTATTCTTTTCCCCACACGATGAGAGAAGGCAACCGCGTATATATATTCACAACCGGAGCCTATACTCAAAGTTATAGTTCCATTTGTTTTAACGGCTTTCCACCTCTCAAGTCCTATATTATCTAAAGGGCATTTGCCCTTTCTATTTTTTTCCATTTTTCTGATTTTAGAACAGTCTGTACTTTTACTTCATCGCTTGTGAGGGCACATGCTCTTCTTTTAATCCCTTCTCACTTCTCTCAAGAGCAATAATTACAAAGTTCCTGACCCTCAAAACCCTATCGTTAGCGATGCAACTAAAACAGGATAATAGTAAAAGCACTCTTTTTTATTCTCTTTTTCTTCCTTGTAGCTATCTTCAGGTCTCTTTTTTGTTTCAGATAGTTTTCTCATATTTAGGTTGAAATTTTCAATGTTATTAAAAATTTCAATAAAACAAAATAATATAGTCAATTAGAAAATTAAAATTAAAGAATGTTTTTTGGGTCGATTATGATATATATTACCGAGCTCTTATAAAAGAAGTAGATTGAGGGTAATAGGGTTTCCTCTCAATCTAAGGGTTGGATCGCAGGTAGGGACCTCGAGAATAGGGACTCGAACCCTACCATCTACTTCTAAACTAACAGTTGGGTTTTAAATTCAATTTCGAATTATATTTCTTAAATATAGCTACTTCCAAATTAATTTTGAGGAAGACTTGCTCTTTTTTATAATGTCTTTATTTTAAATAAACCTTATGACCGTTCCTTAATTCCTAAATTCCTGAATTTATTATTTATGTGCTCGCAATTTATAAGTGACAAATGTATGCATATTTTTATCAGGTTTTTAAACTGCCTTTAATTATGCTTACTATGTCCATTATATCTATTTGCTTGAGAAATTAACTCCCTTTTTTGTTTGATGAAGGCAGAAATTTCCACACTCAAATAGTTAACTATTTTGTAGAGATAAAATATACTGATAGTCAAATAGAACACAATATCCTTAAAATAAATAACATACTGATAAAAAAGAATATCGCGTTAAGTTAAAAAAGAATGCTGTATTAAGCAAAGCACATAATTAAAACTAAAGTTAAGCATGAAATTTTAGAGAAAAACATGTGTTTATTACTGAAGGGGAAATCTTTGCTTGCTTTGTAAGATATTAAAAATTTACTTATGATTAAAATTTTTAATAAACCCAAAAAAATATGCAATCACTATTTTTTTAGATCGATTATGATATATATGTCCACATGATTATAAAATGAATGTAGATTGAGAGTAATAGGGTTTCCTCTCAATCTAGGGTTGGATCGCAGGTAGGGATCCCGAGAATAGGGACTCGGCCCCTACCATCTGTTTCTGAGTCAAATTGCCATCTTTTTAACAGCGGGTTATAGTGGCTAATATATTCGCCTACTCCACAATTCTTCTTTAATTATTTTTTAAAGATTTCCCTACATTTTAAGAATATCTGTAAGAGTGAACAAGCCTATACTGTCCCTATTTTTATCGGATTAGTAATATAATAAAAATAGTTTTTAAAATATGGAAGAGAAATAGTATGAAAGAATGTGCTGGACACTAAAAACGTTCGGTAACCGCTCTGAATATTGATACTTGCTCAGTATAACAAGCGATATAGATATTGTGAACGCAACTGGTATAACATCTCTTATCCTCTCTGATATTCATTTACTTTTATACCAGTTTTCTGGATTAAAGAAAAAAACTTATGATTAGACTCGCCAGGATAACTCTTGCCTGGGAGACGATATTACATCCGCATAATTGCTCGAGCCTAATCATTTTCCTTTAACTTATTTCCTTTAACTTATTTCCTTTAGACTTATTTCCTTTTATTTCCTAAAGGCCCACACATCTGTTATTTAATGCATCTTTTTGCTAATCATTCGTCATCTAGCGTTAGCAAGAAAGCTACAATTGCTTTTTCTTCGGTCTCGTTAAGCTCGAGGTCTCCAAGTTCGCCTGTATTAACGTTTGCTGCAACTTCGGGAGCAGGCCATCCCTCTGATTCTATATCCCTTGTATTATAGAAGTGTACAAGATCTTCGAGATTGGTGAAGTAGCCATTGTGTGTATAAGGGGCTGTCTTTCCAATGTTCCGGAGAGTAGGGACTTTCATTTTTCCCTCTTCCTTTTCCGGCTCAACTATTTCAGCGCGGCCGCTGCCTCCCAATCCGAGGTCTATGTATGCACTCTTCAGAGGATTAAACGCTTTTGGCAGGCCATAAAATGGGTTATCCGAATTTTTGGGTACTCCCAGGTTATCATAAGTGAAGTCTGTAAATACCGGTTTACTTCCACTACTTGGATGGCAGTTTGAACATAGGGCTTTTCCATCAAACAACTCGAGCCCCAGTTGCTCTTCTTCTGATAAGGTGTACTCACCTGCAAGGAATTTATCATATCTTGAAGTGAACCTGTTCACTTCTGCAGAACTCTCATAAGCTGCTATCGCTTCAGCTGTATAATCATAAGCTCTGTCAACATTATCCAGGGTGTCCGGGCCATAGACTTCTTTAAAAAGATTTGCATAGTCCGAAATCCGGATACTCTGGACTACGGTTACTTTATTCGGATTATGCATTTCCAGAGGGTTCAGAAATGGGCCTTTTGCCTGCTCGACCAAATTGTCTGCTCTGCCATCCCAGAACTGACCTCCGTGATAGATTATCTGGTCATCATAGGTATAGCTAAATTCAGGACTATATGATGCATATGCAACGCTTGGCGAGTTGCGGTTTCCAAACATCTTTGGCAGCACACCCTGAGAAACGGGGAGGTTTTGATGAGGTTCGGCAAAACCAGAATCAGGATTGTGGCAACTTGCACAGGACTGCCCTTTAGGTGTTGACAGGTTTTCATCAAAATACAGGAACTTTCCGAGTTCCTCTTTCTGGCTCAGCTGAACTTCTTCTGCTAAGGCAGTTGCAGCTAATGCAGTTAAAAATGAGACTAAAATTAGTGTTGTCATCCCGATACGCATTATCCTAATCAGTATAAATCCCCCTAATTAGTATAAATTTTCCTTTTATTTTCTTAAAAATTCTTCAAAGAATACGCTGAAAATGAGGATTTACGCTCTAAAATTAAATCCCGAGTTCCGTAAAGTTATACCTGGACCTGCCGGGGCTACTTAACTTTGCTCACCGGCCCAGACTCGTGATAACGTTACACCTGCAATTAAAGAGATATCGACAATCTTCAAGCTCCTTCTTTCCCCAAGACAGATCTTGTAGAAATATGAATCCACAAGAAATCTGTACTAAATAACGTATTTTTACGTATTTAACAGTATCGAAAATTCTAATATAAGTTGAGATCGGGAACTTTAGTATAAAAAAGAGAATTTTTGAAGACAATATGACGAGACGAAATAATAATTCTGTTTTTATATTTATATGTAAATTTTTAATATAATTAAAGATTTAATTGCAATAAAAATATATATCCTGTTTAAAAATTTGAATTTAAAAAATGGTTTTCTGGGTTTATGATATGTATCCCATGCTCTTATAAAAGGTAGTAGATTGAGAGTAATAGGGTTTCCTCTCAATCCGGGTTGGATCGCAGGTAGGACCTCGAGAATAGGGACTCGAACCCTACCATCTACTTCTAAACTAACAGTTGGGCTTTAAATTCAATTTTGAATTATATTTCTTAAACATAGCTACTTCCAAATTAATTTTGAGGAAGACTTGCTCTTTTTTATAATGTCTTTATTTTAAATAAACTTTATGACCGTTTCTAAATCTCCAATTTTCTTTAACTAGTGTGCCTGCTTCTGTTAACCTTTTATTTAACTATGAATTCTTATTGAATTTTGCTCTATGGAAGACGCAAGTAGAGAAATGCCTGTGATGGAAAAAATCAACAAAGGAAAACCTGTAAAGAGAAGTCCTTAGAAAAATAAGTTCTCACAAAAGCGGCTAAGAAATATGTAAAGGAAAGTTAAAAGGGTATCCAAACAACGTTGATAAAAGAACGGCAAAATCAAGCTGGAGAGGTGATGAATTGTGCTTTGCCGTTCTACAGAAATTACGACTTTTCACAACTATTTTAATGTTTCCTTTAGCCTTATTATTTGTAAGAAGATTTACGATCAAGTGAAAATATTGGCGATGATCTTTCAAGAAGCTAATTGTTTAAAAGACCGCAAAGCATGTTTTTATAGTCAGGCAATAACCCATCTAAAAAATAAGTCTGAAATAACGCTTCAGGACGAAATAAGTCTGAAATAAACATTCACGGATCATAAGGAAGGAAGCCCGGTTGCTTTAGCGCCGGAAGGAATTCCGTCAACTTAACACAAGGCACAAAGGTATAATTACAGTACAACATGATAGCCTTTGAAGACTATGGAAAAATTCAACGAAGCATGTAAATTACATCTCTGTTTTTGCTTTAAGAAAAAGCATTTTCTGGAACGAAATGAAATCGGTCTATTGCTCTTGAAAATCTTTCAGGTATTAGGCAGAGGACAACGGTTAGAAAGGCAGAAAGAGAAAAGCATGAAAAATGGACATTTCTTGAACTTAGAAATTTCATAGAATATAAAGCAAAATTAGCAGGTGTACTAGTTCTATTAGTTGATCCTAGAAACACATCAAGGCAATGTTCAGTATGTGGATATACAGACAAGGGAAATCGAAAAATACAGGAAACTTTCTCCTGCCTTGCATGTGAGCATACTGAAAATGCCGATTTCAATGCTTCAAAAAATATTGCTTTTAGGGCTGCCGTCAATCAGCCTATAGTGCTCTGCTTAGGAAACTAAGACGTAGAAGCGCAAGCCCACAGTTTAGCGTGGGGTAATTTACAGGCGAACCAGACTTCTTCTCGCCTGCTTCAGCCTGCTTATTATTTAATTTGTTACCTTCGAAATCCGCTGTTTTTTATACCTTAGCGTTCTCTCTGGCCCACTCTGCACCGGCTTTGAGTACCTGCTGGTTGAACTCAATAACTTTAGGTTTGCCTGCAAAGTTTTCTGCAAGAGCTTCTTTAAAGGCTTCTTCTTCAAGCCCGGTTGCGTTCAGACCCAGCAAAACACCGAGCATAAAGGAATTTGCAGCTCTTTCATCACCTGCTTCTTTGGCTTTTTCGGTCGCCGGAACTACAATAGCTTTTACGCCTGCAGGGGTCTCGGCTTCGCCTATGGTCGAGTCGTAAAGGATAAAGCCTCCTTCTCTTACTGCGCTTTCGAACCTTTCCAGGGAAGGACGGTTCATGGCTATAAGGATATCAGGGGTATAAACCGTAGGAGAGCCTATAGACTGACCTGAAATAACTACCGAGCAATTTGATGTTCCCCCGCGTTGTTCCGGGCCGTAGGACGGGAACCAGGAAGCATTGAGGTTTGCTTTAACGCCTGCCTGTGCAAGGACAATGCCCATACTCAGGACTCCCTGCCCTCCGAAGCCTGCAATCTTGGTCTGGATAGGGACGAAATCTGTTCTTACAGGTTTTTCTCCGGAATCCGCTTCAATTCCATAAAGCTTCTCAAGGGCTTCAGTTGTGAAATCGCTGACTCCGCGGTGGAGAGGTTCGGCTGATTCGGAATTGTCTCTGAAGTTCCTGAGCGGAAATTCCTTTTCCATCTCTTCGTTAATGAACTGAATAGCCTGCTCTGCATCCATTCTGAGGTTTGTCGGGCAGGCTGCAAGGACTTCTACAAAAGCATAACCCTTACCGTCACGCTGGATTTCAAGTGCTTTTCGAACGGCCTTTCTGGCTTTCCTGATGTGGGAGATATCGGAAACAGAGACTCTTTCGATAAACACCGGAGCCTTCAGATTGTCCAGAAGCTCACACATATGGACTGGATAGCCTGCAAATCTGGGGTCACGGCCTTCAGGGGTTGTGGTTGTCTTTTCCCCAATTAGGGTTGTAGGAGCCATCTGTCCGCCTGTCATGCCATACACTGTATTGTTTACGAAGAAGACCGCGAGCTTTTCGCCCCTGTTTGCTGCCTGCAAAGTCTCGTTCAGGCCGATTGAGGCAAGGTCTCCGTCCCCCTGATAGGAAATAACCACAGCATTTTCTTCAGCCCTTGAGACGCCTGTCCCCACTGCAGGGGCACGCCCGTGAGCTACCTGGATATTGCCTGCGTCAAAGTAATAATAGGCAAAGACTGCACAGCCCACAGGACTGATCATAACTGTCCTGTCCTGGATTCCAAGGTCGTCAATAGCCTCAGCAATAAGCTTGTGCAAAACCCCGTGCCCGCAACCAGGGCAGTAGTGAGTGGCTGTTGAGGCTGCCCCTCCTTTACGGGGATAATCCGCGTACAGGGCTTTTGGCCTTCCTATAACCTTTTCTCCATTGATAATTTCTGCTGCCATTTTCATGCCTCTCCTGCAACTTTTCTGATTTTGTCCATAATCTGATCGAGAGTAATCAGATTTCCTCCCATGCGGTTTACCAGTTCAACGGGCTGCGAACATCTGATTGCAAGCCTGATATCGTCTATCATCTGCCCGTTACTCATCTCAACAGAGATGAAAGAGCATTCCTTATCTGCAAGGGCTTTCAACTGTGCCTCAGGGAACGGGAAAAGGGTCTTTGGCCTGAAAAGCCCTACTTTAATTCCTTCCTGCCTTGCAAGGTCTACGGCTGACCTGCAGATCCTGCTGCTTATGCCGTAAGAAACGAGCACGATTGAAGCATCTTCGGTCATGTACTCTTCGTAATCCACTTCATTCTGCTTTATCAGCTCATACTTTACCTGCAGCTTCTCGTTAAATGCTCCGAGTTCGTTGAAGTCCAGGAAGATTGAGGTTATAAGGTTAGGTCTTGTCTCGACTGTACCGTTGACTGCCCAGGTAGTGTCGATTTCCGGTGTAAGGGCTTTCTTAGGGAACTCAAGGGATTCGATCATCTGCCCGAGAACACCGTCAGCAAGCACGACTGCAGGGTTCCTGTACTTGAAAGCAAGCTCAAAGGCTTTCATGGTAAAGTCGCACATCTCCTGCACAGAATTCGGGGCAAGTACGATGTTCTTGTAATTTCCGTGCCCTCCGCCTTTTACAACCTGGTTGTAATCTGCCTGCTCGGGCCCTATATTTCCAAGCCCAGGACCTGCCCTCATAATATCTATAAGCACGCAGGGAAGTTCTGCGCCTGCAAGGTAAGAGACACCTTCCTGCATCAGACTGATTCCGGGACCTGAAGAGGATGTCATTACCCTGTGCCCGGCTGAGGCTCCCCCGTAGACCATATTAATTGCAGCCTCCTCGGATTCTGCCTGTACGAACTTCCTTCCTACAATGGGGAAATACTTAGAGGCATCATGCAGAATTTCACTTGCAGGAGTGATTGGGTATCCGAAGAAGCAGTCGCATCCGGCATAAAGTGCACCAACAACTATTGCGGAGTTGCCTTTTACGAGTTGTGTTGCCATCTTTTTTCCTCCTTATCCTGCCTTATTCGGCTTCCTCCTTTTTCAGGGGGATATGGATTTCCAGTGCCAGGGGTTCAGGGCAGGTATAATAGCAGCTCGCACAGCCTGAGCAGCCTTCTCCTTTATACTCTATGTAATGGTAACCCCGTGCATTCAGGTTCTCACTCATGAAAAGTACGTCCTTCGGGCAGGCAAGCAGACAGCGCTCACATGCCTTGCACTCCAGAATGTTGATAACAGGGTACGGTTCTTTTTGATCATTTTTTGCCATATAGAATCCTCACGCTATTCTTCCAGTCCCTGTTTTTCTCCAGCCGGTATTGTATGGCAGACAGGAGAACCTATCATTTTTAAGGGGCTTTCTGAATTCTTATATGCTCTTGAATTCTTTTCTTTCTCGAATTTTACTGGTTTCTTAAATTACGGTGATCTTTGAATTACAGCCTACTTGAACTACAGTACTTTGAGAGTAAATCCGAAATATCTTTCTTTGAACAAACTTTTGAGAAAAAGTTTCAGGTACTTATTTCTTTCCTTTCTTTTTCCTTTTTCGAATTTAATCGGATATACTCTCTAACAAATCCTGTTATTCAACCTGATCTTTATCCCGGATTTCTACCCTGCGTATTTTTCCGCTGATGGTTTTCGGAAGCTCGGGCACGAATTCCACAATCCTGGGATACTTATACGGAGCAGTGACGTTCTTTACATGTTCCTGCAGTTCTTTTTTAAGTTCATCACTTGCAGTATAGTCTTTTGTAAGAACTATGGTCGCCTTGATGACCTGACCTCTTATAAGGTCGGGAACTCCAGTGATTGCACATTCAAGCACGGCAGGGTGCTGGATAAGTGCACTTTCAACTTCAAAGGGTCCGACTTTGTATCCTGAGGTCTTGATTATATCGTCAGCCCTTCCCACAAACCAGAGATAGCCGTCTTCGTCCATCCAGGCCATATCTCCTGTGTGGTAATAGCCGTCGTGCCAGGTTTCTTCCGTCTTTTCAGGGTCTTTTCCATAGTGGACGAAAAGCCCTACTGGCTTTTCTTCTTTTGTGTTGATTACGATTTCTCCTTCTTCTCCTACTTCACAGATCCTGCCGTCCCTGTCCATAAGTTCAATCTTGTATCCTGGGGTTGGCTTTCCGATTGATCCTGGTTTTGGTTCCATCCAGGGGAAGGTAGCAATCGTAACAACGGTTTCGGTCTGTCCGAACCCTTCCATGAGTTTTATTCCCGTATACTGAAGGAAGCGGTTAAATACCTCAGGGTTAAGAGGTTCACCTGCAACAACCGCATATTTCAGAGTACTGAAATTATAATGGGAAAGGTCTTCTTTTATCAGGAAACGGTAGATTGTCGGGGGAGCGCAGAAGGTTGTAACCCCGTACTTTGAGGCTTTCTCAAGCATGTTTTTGGCTTCAAACCTGTCATAGTCATAAACAAAGACCGCACAGCCGGCTATCCACTGCCCGTAAAGCTTTCCCCACACGCATTTACCCCAGCCGCTATCCGCAACGGTGTAGTGCAGTCCGTTATCTTCCACATTCTGCCAGTATTTTGCAGTCAGGATATGGCCTAGAGGGTAGGTATTGTCATGTTCGACCATTTTCGGGAAACCGGCGGTTCCGGAAGAGAAATAGACGAGGCAGATATCTTCGTTCTTTGTTGCAGCCTCGCCTGTTGGGCGTTCAAAGACAGGGGAAGCTTCCTCAAGTTCCTTTCTGAAATCAATCCAGCCTTCCCTGGCACTTCTGCCTACCAGGACTTTCTTGAGTGGGACGTTTCCGCACTCGGCATGGGCTTCGTCTACCTGCTCCGGAACGTCGTCTTCGGAAATGCAGACTATCATCTTCAACCCGGCTTTTTCTATCCTGTACACGATATCCCGGGTTTTCAGCATGTGAGTCGCAGGCACTGCTATTGCTCCGAGCTTGTGAAGCCCGAGGATGCAATACCAGAATTCGTAACGGCTCTTTAAGGTCAGCATTACATAGTCGCCTTTTCCGACGCCGTGTTTTACAAAGAAATTTGCAGCCTTATCACTGTAACATTTCAGGTCTTTGAAAGTAAAGGTTTTTTCTTCCTTATTGTCATTACACCAGACCATGGCAATTTTCTCAGGAGAATCTCTTGCGTAGGCATCGACCACATCATAAGCAAAATTGAAATTTTCAGGGACCAGGATTTTGAAGTTTTCCTGGAAATCCTCATAGGATTCAAAATCAGTTCTGGAAACAAATTGGCTCAGCAAGGAAGTCATTCTGGACACCCGTTTTATTTGAATTTCTCTAAATCTTCTATAGTTCTTCAGGCTTCAGGAAGCTTAATTTAAATTTCAGAAACTCTGAGAGCTTTTTCCCGTCTCTGAGAGCTCTTCCTTTTTCCTGTATTTCGGATTTTTTTGCGGATTTTGCGCGAATTATTCAGGTATGGGGTTAATAAGGTCGCACTTGATCCGGTCACATAATAACTGCCAGGAACTTAGCGGGTTCTCCTTCCAGGGCTTCCATGGCATGTTCATAATTGGAATCAAAATAAATGGAATCTCCTTCATTGAGGACAATTTCATTATTGTGAATGTAAACCTTCAGGCTTCCTTCAAGCACATAATTGAATTCCTGTCCCGGATGTGAATTGGTATCAGGTTTTGTTTCCTGAGATTTGGGTTCGACCGTAACAATGAAGAATTCCGCTTTTTTGTGAATGAATTTTTCAGCCAGGTTCTGGTACTTATACTGCTTTCTCCTCTCAACGCTTACTCCTTTTCCACTCCTTGTGAGCGTAAAAATGTTCATGCGAGGTTCTTCCCCTGTCAGAAGAGTAGCCATATCTACCTGTAACCTGTGTGCAATTTCGAAAAGTATGCTTGCCGGAATGTCTTCTGTCCCGTTTTCGTATTTCTCATAGGTCTCCTTCGAGACCTGAAGGTACTCTGCCATTTTTTCGACAGAGATCTCTGAGAGTTCCCGCAGCTCACTGACTCGGGATGCAATTTCCTTTATTTTTTCCTGCATAATCAAACCTTCTCCAGCTGGATTTATTTAAGAAACCTAACTTGAATATTTACTTAAAAATCTTTGTGCTCCACCCAGGCTTACCTAACCTGTTAGAAAATAAAGTTTTTCAAGAACCATTGCAAATTATAATAAATATACATTACCATTCAAAGACTTTGAGGCAGGTTAAGATTATAAACTGGAACTGAATGTGTAAAGAGAACAGGCTTCCCCTGAGAACAATGTGAAAGCATTAAACATGCTGGAAGTTTTTATTTGATGAGAATCAACCCTGCATAACACTGCTGTACAGTCTTGGCTACATAACATTGCACCCTGAAACATGTGTTTTCTTTTTATCAGTTATTTTTGTTATTTTCAGACCGTGTTAATTTTTTATATTATATGATTTTTTATTCAATCTTATTTTTTATGGATTTTAATTTTAATCTCTTTTTTCTAATATTTTTTTAAACCAACAATTTTATATGCTTTCCTTATAAAAACTTGTTCAGTAAATTCCTGGACCGGCATGAGGATTGAGATGGTACAAACACAAACTTTCGGGCAAATCTGTTTTTTACTGGTTATTTTAATTTTAATTTCACTCTCCGGGACTGGAATGGCATCAGAATTGCACGTTGGAGCAGGAGAATCCATTCAGAATGCTATAAATGAAGCATCTCCTGGAGATATTATCCTTGTAGAGTCCGGAAAATTTAATGAAAGTATCTATCTTAACAAGGAAAACTTAACCTTAAAGTCCGCTTCTGGAAATCCTGACAATACCATTATTGCGGGAGAAAATGCCGGAAGTTATGTTTTTGAAATAGTTGCCAGCGGTGTAAACGTTAGCGGATTCTCGGTTACTGAAGGTCGATGCGGGATCTTTCTCAACAATGTTAGAAACTGCACGATAAGTGATAACAAAATTTCAAACCAGGAAGTAGGAATTTACCTTTTCAAATCCGGCAATAATTTGTTGATCAACAACATGGTGTATTCAAATCTGGACTGCGGTGTTAAACTGCTTACTTCTCCAGATAACGTAATCTATGGCAATTACTTCAATAATATGGAGAACGCCAGGGATAATAAGCTCAACACCTGGAACAAAAGCAAAGGCAACTACTGGAGCGATTATGAAGGGACTGACGAAAACGGAGACGGTATAGGGGATACTGCATATGCGGTCAATCCTGAAGCCGGTAGTATTGATCACATGCCTTTAATGGAGTATCCTCCGGCTCCCCCGGTACTGCCCAGTGCACGTTTCACTTCAGATGTAATAGAAGGATTGACTCCTCTCTCTGTTAGGTTTAAAGATTTTTCCGAAAATGCCACTTCCAGGCTGTGGGAATTCGGAGACGGTAATTCTTCAAGTTATCCGAGTCCTTTGCATACTTATTTCAGCGAAGGGAACTATGTTGTTTCTCTTACTGTAAGCAATGAGAATGGTAGTGATTCGGCATATGTAACAATAAAAGTTCTGAACGCTTCCGAACAATCCGGGCCCATACTTCCAGAAGCCGAACTTATTTCCAATAACACAACCGGTCACGTTCCTCTTGTTATAAAGTTTGTCGACGTCTCCAAGAATGCAGATTGTGTTACATGGGCCTTTGGGGATGGAAAAACATCCTGCTGTCCGGAGCCTGAGCATACCTTCTGCTGTCCTGGGAATTATACAGTATCTCTTACAGCTGAAAACGAAAATGGAAGTTCTTCGACGTGTATAGTCATAACCGTCCAGAAGAATGAAACAGATATGGATGCAGAAGAAAATGCAGGAGAAGAAAATGCAGGAGAAGAAAATATCGGGAATCCTGAGGTTATTGACAGTACAGAAAAAAAAGGTGGACTGGTAAATCTTATTAAAGAATATGTTAGCGGTATTTCTGATGAGATAATCGATGACGACAATATAAATACAGAAGCAAATGAGAACTCAGAATCAAATCCTGGCAGTGAAAGCGAGAGTACAAAGAATCACAGGATAATTGACAGAGAGGAACTCGAGTCTATAAAAGATTCTGTTGTATCCGGTGCCAGATCAAAGGTTTTTGCAGAAACCGAGATGTCTCTGGAAAACGAAACTCTCAAGGCTCAGAAAAATATTGAAAGTTTTATGGATAATTCCATACCCGAATCTACAGATAACTCCTTGCCTGAAATAAAGAGAAGAATAGCCCCCTGGGTTCCCTCATTTCTGGGACTTGCCGGGGCGGTTTTCATAGTTTCCTTGCTGAAAAGAGGCAGAGGAACACGAAAGTAACGGATATCCCATCAGGAAAGGAAGCCAGGATTATAAATTGCAGCCTACAATAAGAGCGACATAATTATTTTCGTGATTTTTTACTTCTTCATGCGTGGCATTTTTTAACCACTTTTTTCCTCCGTGAACAGCGTGATCTCCACAAATGAAGAAAATGGTTCCTTTCTCTGTACTCTGAAAGATCTCTTCGAGATTCTTATCAATAGCCTTTGCAGCTTTCTTCATTTCTTTCCAGGATTCTGCCCTGTGGGAATAACGATCAAGAGCTCTGAGGTGTACAGCCAGGATATCGGGCTTTTCCCTGAGAGATTGTAAAGCATATTCTGTGATCTGACGGTCATAATCAAGTATATCTTCGGAATTCGGAACCCCGTAAAAGTCTTTTATTCTTCCTCTGAAACTCTGAGCTCCTTCAGTCTCTATCACAGCCGCAGATTTCATGCCTGCCCTGTAAGCCCATTCCATAATGCTCCTCAGTCTTGGATTTTCGGAATTTTTTGCAGTTTCAGTATAGATATCAGCGGTCGAGTAAATGTTATGCTCTTCAGGGAGATAGCCTGTAAAGATTGAAGCAATTGCTGGAGATGTGATGGTTGCAGGAGACCTGCACTTAAAAAGAAGCCCGTTTTCAGCAATCTCATGCAGGTTTTTCATTATGGGAGAAAGGTGCCGGTAGAGAGAATAGCCAAGGCTGTCAACAACTATAATTACTGCACTTTTACAGCCTCTTTCCTTTGCATAATTCTCAACCTCAGGAATTGGCCTCCCCGAAGGCGGAACCATAGGAACTTTCAATAATCTCGAGATCGTAGGCGCAATGTCGATGGTACTGCATTCCAAAACTTTCATAACTCTCCCTTATATTATCTGACAGGACAGTTTATATGCGTTTCCCGAATTGCGCCTCGGGAGTACGCCGTCCTTTTCGCTTCGCTCAAGAGGACTAATTTATGGGACTAGAAGTGAACTTCACTCAGGCCTACTGAGTCATAAATATTTCTGACCTTTTGACTCATATAATTATTGTTCATGATACAGGATAATTTCTGTCACGTTCAACGAAGGAGAATGGCTTTGCATACAAAGATGAGAAAAAAGAAAGTAGTGGAAATTACCAGAGATAACTGTTAGAAACTCATAAGTAAAAATAACCGGAGACTGAAAAATTAAAAAAATAATTAAACTATATTCTAAAAAATACTTTTTTATTTTTTTTATTCTTTCTATTCTTGATTATATCTCGTGAGACCAAAATAACGGCTATTGGGACAGAGTTCCGGACATCAGGTAACAATATCAACTAATTAATAAAGCAGTCCAAAAACATTCTAATTGGAGAAAATGAGTTTGAGGGAGATAAAGTGGATGTGAAAAATGAAGAGTTTTCAGGAGAATTTCCTGAAGAAGGATCTCCTGAGGAAAAATCTCTTGAAGAGGGATTTCTTGAAGAAGGTGAGGAGTTCTCCGAGCTCATAAAATACACAATCCCAGGATATATTTTAGGGCTACTTGCAGGGATTTTTCTGGACGTTCAGGGATACCAGCGAAGCCCTGTGGGCCAGTGGCTTGTGAGGACTTTTGCAGGAGAAGGGGAAAGCATTTTTGAGGGGATTTTCTCAATCCGTCAGCGCCTTCGAAAGGCTGAGGGAAGTATGGCAGAAGCTTACGGCTGGGGGAAGTTCCTCGGGATTGCCTTCCCATGGATTATCGACCTAGGGAGCCGACTGGCTGGAGTGAACGTTTACGGAGTTGAGGGCTTTTACATTCCGTATTTCTATGCTCTCAGTGACCAGATAGGAGCCAATATCTCAGGCCTGCTCTTCCTCAAACGTAGAGAGGGGTCATGGAGAGCCGGTTTTTCCGGATATGTACATCATCCGGTCATGCTGGCAAGCTTTTTCGTAATTGTACTTGTCCCACTCGGATTGCTTGGAGCAAGAATTCTGGGTTTCAGCCCTACAACACAGACCTTCACGGCGCTTGAGACTATTGCTGCAAACCTCTGCTGGGTCCCGCCGCTTGTTGGATGGTTAAATGAGAAGTACCGCTGAATTTGGAGAAAATATAGCAGTAGCGGTCGAAAGTTATTTATCTCCTCAGGAACTACATATGTAGTGTAAACACTACATATAGTGCATGTAGTGTTTTAGTAAGGTAAATTGAGAAAAAAATAAAAAAACTTGATGAAGGTGAAAGAAATGAAGAAAACAATAACGGCAATTCTTCTGGGCATACTCCTGATAAGCGCTTTCGGGGCGGTTGTTGTCAGTGCAGTTGCTTCGAATGATACCGGAATAAGATATGGCTCAGGGCCCATGCACAGGTGGGCTGCCAGATATACAGATTCAGGATATGGTGCAGGCAATTTCTCGTACTGCCCTTACTACGATGCAGACGGAACAGTAGAACTTGAAGTTGAAACCATAGATGTGGCTTTTGAAATTGCAAAGGCTGAAATTGATGATGACGTATCCAAAGACAATATCTATCAAATGGGCCGCTGGTGGATTGTCAACTATGAGGATGAAGACGGAGTATACACTCAGGCAAGGATCGATGCAGTAACAGGTGAGATATATACCGGATATAACGTTCCTGCAGGAGCTCAGGCAGGCCGGGCAGGCGGTAGATATGGCTGTGGTTCAGGATACGCTCGTGGCTCCGGATACTGTATGGGGTATGGCAGTTAAGCTACAACTATAACCCATCCTCTTTTTACTTGTTTTAATTTATCAGGTTGATTCTTCAGGTTTTTATTGTTATATTAGGCTTCTTTTACCGAGTATTTTTTATATTTAAGGTTAAAATGAGTATCTTAAGAGAAATTGATAGAACAAGGAAAAACGGATAAGAAAGGAATAAAAATGAACAAAATAGAAAAAATCTGGTTTTTCACGAGGTGAATGTTTTGAACGGTATGGGTTACGGCATGTATGGCTCTTTCTGGGGTTTTTTCCTGAACCTTCTCATTATCCTTCTCATTGTGGGCACGGTTATGGTAATGCTTAATAAGTCCGGTTACATGGCTTCCAGGGACAACGAGCGGCTTGTTAAGATTGAAAAAGACATCGAAGAAATCAAAAAAACCGTTGAATATATAAAGTCCAAACTGGAAGAGATCTGAAGTTTAATATGATTGAAACGAGTTCAGAGAATGTTTCCAGACCGGAAATTGTATAAATCGTGAGGGTGCACCAGGTGGAAAAATCACTTCAGCAAATAGTTGAAATTGGCGAAGCTCTCTCCCATCCCGTAAGGCTAAAACTACTTTACCTGCTGGCTGAGAGAGAGAGGTATGTGTACGAACTCGCCAAGGATCTGGACCTCTCAAGACAGGTCGTGAACCTGCATTTGAAACGCCTGGAAAAAGCCGGATTTGTTGAGAGTGACCTCAGGCTCGAAGATGATGATATGAGGGCAAAGAAGTTTTATCGGCTAAAAGAGTTTGAGGTTTCCCTTTCCATGAAGGATATAAGAAAGCTTTTTGAATAAATTTTCAAAACGTTCGCAGTAAACTTAGTTGCTTGATCTAGACTAGCTTCTCTTGATATTGACTTGTTTTAATTTTGTATGCTCCATCCGGCGCTTTTTTTTGAAAGGCCGCCAGACAAGCTGTTGGAGACGCTTATATTTGCATGTGGGTTTAAAACCTGTTCCTGAGTTAAGGAAAGGATACTACAGTAAGGAATGGTAATAAAGGACAGGAAGTTCTTTTATGGATTTTTCCCCTCTTAACCGCATGCTGATTTGCCGATTTTTTTTCTTAATCTTACAGATCAGTTCTGCTCAAAGTGGCACAGGAACAGGAAACTGGGAGATTCTTTCCCTAATTAGAACAGATCAACCGGTTAATCACACCGGTTACTGATAAGCCACCGTGTTTTTTACACTGCGTTTTTAGGTCAGCGTTATCAGCATATTTTTTCAAATCTATTTGTTTTTCGGGCAATGACCTGTTTCAGAGATTCATAAATACACTGCCGGGAGATTGCAAAGCAATAAATACAGGGTGGCGTTGTGTATACCAGACAGAAAGAACGGAAAAAAGGTGCAATTATGTGTGGAATAGCTGGAATGCTCGGAACTCCTGACAGTAATATAAATGTAAAGAGAATGCTTGCAGCTCTGGGACACAGGGGACCTGATGCCTGCGGAATCCATACTGAAGGAAACCTGAGCATAGGAAACACTCTGCTAAAAATAACAGGAGACATGCCCCAGCCGCTTACAGGAACAGGAGCCCTCGTACTTAACGGAGAGATATACAATTTTCGAGAACTTGCGGCTGAAATAGGGATAAAAACCGATTCTGATACCGAACTGCTTTTCACACTGATAGAAGCCGGAGTAAAGAAAGGAATCAAACCAATAGATGCTGTTTTTTCAGCCCTTTCAAAAGTAAACGGAGATTATGCTCTTGCATATTCCTGCGGAAAAGAGCTTGTACTTGCCAGAGACTCATCAGGAGTAAAGCCTCTTTTTTACTGTTACGGGAAAAGGATAGAAAAGCCAGAGTTAGTTTTTGCCTCAGAAAAAAAAGCCCTTCTATGTACCGACAGAGAAATAAAATCTTTTCCTCAGGGAGGAGTTATGGGCTTCAATACTGAAAAAGGGAAAATCGCAGAAAAAGTTGCGGAGAGATCCCTTAAAATAAAACCGCCTGAAAAGAGAATTCCCGCAGAAAAGGAAGCAGTACTTTACCTGAAGGAGGCTCTTGAAAGAGCTGTAGAACTCAGGCTTACCCCTACTTCAGGAATCGCATTTTCAGGAGGGATTGACAGTACCTTTTTAGCAGCCCTTGCAAAGAGAATTGATCCCGATATTGCCCTTTATGCAGTTGGGCTTCCGGATTCCCATGACATTGCCCAGGCAGAGTATGCAGCCGAAGCCATTGGCGTGAAAAGAAACCTGAAAGTACATTTTCTTTCCCCTGAAGAAATAGAAGCTGCAGTTCCGCAGGTAATTTACGCGACCGAATCTACTGACCCGATGAAGGTTGCAATAGGGCTTCCTCTTTACATAGCAGCAAAAACTGCAAGAGAAGGCGGGAAGAGAGTCCTCCTCACAGGGCAGGGTGCAGATGAACTCTTTGGAGGGTACAGCAGACATGAAGGTTTTTTTGAGCAGGGACCTGATGTGCTTGATAAGGAGATTTATTCTGACCTTGAGAACATCTCAACAATCAACCTTGAAAGAGATGATATGGTTACAATGGCCAATTCCGTGGAACTCAGGGTGCCTTTTCTTGATAAAGAAGTAATAAGAATCGGACTTGCAATAAATCCGGAGCTGAAGGTCGTGAAAAAAGACGGCTTATACGCACGAAAATATATTCTCAGGAAGGCAGCAGAAGGCCTGCTCCCCCTGGAGATTCTCTGGAAAGAGAAAAAAGCAATGCAGTACGGGACCGGGGTCCAGAAAATACTCGACTCGCTTGCCAGGGATTCTGGTTTTTCCAGAAAGCAGGGGAGCCATATAGAAAAATACCTTAAGAAAATCGCTTCAGAAGAAGGATTTGAATTAACGAATTAGAAGCAGAACAGAGATTCACGCACAGTTAACTATTAGATAATAGTTTATTAAGAAATGAGGATATTGCCTTAAATAAAATTGAAAGTATAAAGGCTTAGTTTGAAATCTTTTTTATATGATAACTGACTTAACTAGAGTAATAAGTATAGAAACATAATTGCTAGTAAAAAGCGAATTATTTTAACTTCGGTAAGAGAAAATACTTGCATAAACAGAAGTTATATAGTTACACACGAAAGAATTTGGTCTGAATCCTGCTTTTTTTAATTAGATTAAGTAATCTTTTGCAGGGAAATCCGCCTGGGCTTATTCTGTAGTTGTGAATCTTAGAAGAGTGGATACTGTCTACGAAAATATTGTTGTTCGTGTCAAAAAGAGGCTAAAAACCTCGTTAGAACCTCTCTTTCTAAAAGTAGAGATTTCCTTTAAAAAATTGACACATTACAGCACAAACTTTTCTTCAGTATACATAAAATATATTATACAATATTATATTTGATCCAGGTGGAAGAGATGTTAAAGAAAAAATTGGGAATTCTTTTTTTGGCAGGTTGTATTCTTATCTTTGCAAACGCGCATGTTGCTTTATGTATAAGCTCAGAGCCAGTCGTTTATGTTGCAGGAGATGGAAGTGGTGACTTTAACTGCGATGGAAAAGACGACCATATACAGATAAATGAGGCCCTTACTTTCGTGGCAGAAAATTCAGCATATACAACTGTGCACCTTGAAGGACCTTTCACGTATGTCATTGATGATACCCTTTTGATAGGCAGCAATACGATTCTCGAAGGAGACTCCAGCGCAGTTATAAAGCTCGTTGACGATGCGGGATGGCCTGCATATAAGGGAATTATACAACCTCGAGAAGAGTCAGCTCACGAGATTACAATTCAAGGATTTGAAATTGATGGGAACGATGCGAATCAGCCTGTGTCTAATGGAGAGTGTTATTATACAGTGATGCTTTTAGATGGGTGTACAAATGTTACTGTTAGGAACATGTATGTTCATGATAGCAATAATGATGGAGTTCGTGTGCTTAACAGAGTATATACAGAAGGTAGCGGTAACATAGACATATATAATAACAGATTTTATTGCTGTTGCCACAACAGTGTTTACCTGGCTAAAGTCTCCAGTGCGAATATCCATAACAACGCATTCATTCCTTTCAGCAATGATGGAATTACTATAACAGATTCCAATCATATTTCTATTCACGATAATACAATTGATCCAGGTATTTCAACAGGTGGCTGCGGGATACAAATTCAGAAAGCGGCGTCAATTCCTGCCATGGATAATATAGAGATTTATGGCAACAACATCAGCAATACTAATTTGGCGGGTGTCCTTGTACATGGCTACAACTCTTACCCGGTTCCTTCAGGCGCACAGAATGTATATATTCACCACAACATAATTTCCGGATGCGGTCAGCACATGGGCTTATCCACTTATTTTGGGGGAGGTATCAATGTACAGGGTTTCAGTAACACTACTATTGAAAATAATTTAATTGATGGCTGTTATCATGACGGAATCTCGATGAAAAATGTTTGGTTAATGCCGCCGAAATATATGTACAAAACTATCATACGAGACAATGTTGTAACAAACACATTACCAGGGCGGTTGATTTCCGGATCAGGTCATGGCATAAGTATTTATGATACGTCAATGTACACTGTGTCTCTCGAAAACAACGATGTTTGGAATAATGGTGCCGGAAACTATCTAAACGTTTAAAATGTTACATGGACACAAGTGCAGTAGCAGTAAATAATTCACAATTTTTCGGTGATTTTGAATTCCCGGTTCTATTCTCTAACTTTTCTTAAGGATTAAGAACCTGGGAATCTTAATCCTTCTTTTGGTAGGTAAACATAGATCTCATCCGGAAACTCACAGAGTTTGCTTTTAGAATCTTATATCAGAATAACCGATCAAGTTCCTGATATTTAAAAAATTATGAAAACTGTTAATGAGCAGAAGTGAGATAGCTTTTGGGATAAGCTCGCAATCATATTTAGTAGTCTCTACATAGTAATATTTTCTAAAGTAACAAATTTTTGGGTTTCGGATTTTTTTCGGAGAGATCAGGCATAAATCAATAAGTATAAACAGTTTGATGGTTATATTCGGATAGAAAATATTCCATTTGATATATAATCAGTTCAGGGGGAATTCGAATAAAAATAGCAATTACCGGAAAAGGCGGCGTTGGAAAGACTACTCTCTCAGGCACTCTGGCAAGATTGCTTGCAAGGGACGGATACGAAGTCCTGGCAATAGATGCAGACCCGGATATGAACCTCGCATCTTCTCTGGGGATAGAAAAACCCCCAAAACCTCTTGCTGATTTCAAGGACCTTATCCAGGAAAGGGCAGGTGCCGAAGGCGGGGCTTTTATATATAACCCGAAAGTGGACGACATTGCAGGCAAATACGGAGTGATCGGGCCCGATGGAGTAAGGATGCTTGTCATGGGCACTGTGGATAAAGGAGGAAGCGGGTGCATGTGCCCGGCTTCAGCCTTCCTCAGGGCTCTTCTCAGACACCTGATGCTTAAGGAAAAGAGTGCGGTCATTTTGGATATGGAAGCCGGAATAGAACATCTGGGAAGAGGCACCACACGCGGGATGGACCTTATGGTCGTGGTGGTTGAGCCGGGAGCCAGGTCCCTTGAAACAGCCGAGAGGATAAAAAAACTCTCTTCCGAAATAGGGATAAAACATATTGCTGCCGTAATTAACAAAGGAGGCGCCGGGAAAGTAAATGACAGGCTTGAGGAGCTTGGCATTCCCGTGCTTGGAGAAATTCCCTTTGACGAGCAATTGATGCAGGCTGACCTGGAAAAAAGAGCCCCTATTGATGCAGGCGGCGAGGCTGTTAATGCAATAGTGAAAATTAAAGAAAAACTTATGGAAACCGTTGAAGATATCAGGAAAGAAAACGAGAAGAGTAAGAAGTGAGGGCCGGAAAACAACAGTGAACTCTGGGTTAAAAGTCCAAATTAAACCGCTGCAATTCCATAGCATCTTTTCAAAAAAGGGTTGAAGAAGATCTTCGC
This sequence comes from Methanosarcina horonobensis HB-1 = JCM 15518, assembly GCF_000970285.1. NCBI lineage: Archaea > Methanobacteriati > Methanobacteriota > Methanomicrobia > Methanosarcinales > Methanosarcinaceae > Methanosarcina > Methanosarcina horonobensis. Next base: position 1,921,031 of record NZ_CP009516.1, read on the forward strand.
GAAGGCTGCGAAGTGATCACTCCTTCTTCATACTTTTTAGGATAATTCCCATCGTTCCAAGTGTACCGAGTACAAGTCCCATACCCAAAAGAGCATTCTTATTCTTGTCGGACTCGGGCTCTTTAGACTCATTTCCTTCCTGGTCTTCCGGGATATCTCCAGCAGCTCTACTCTCGGCAGTGATTGTCTCTTCTTCCTGCAGAGATGTCCCTGAAATTGCAAAGAAGCTGTATCCGGAGACTTCAGAAGTGTAATAGAGGTATTCGTCATCTTCTCCTGTCAGCTCTGTTTTCAGTGAAGTCCAGTTTCCATTCTTCTCGTCATGCTCATCCTCATCCACATACCAGTTCAGGGTAATCGAGTCACGGTCTACATTCTTGTCCAGGACCCAGGCCTTTTCAACCTTGAAGTCCAGAGTAGGGTGATCAATGTTTTTCGGAGTTGCATATCCTACATTTCCGACCCAGACATTGAAGGATTTATAAATTTCTCCTTCCGGGAGTCCAGGAACAAGGGCAGACTTGTTCTTCAACTGCTCAACAATAGTTGTTATCTTGCCAGCGTTCTTGATTGCGTCAAAGTCCACCGACACAACACAGGTTGCATTGTTTTGGAACTCGAACTTTACATCTTTGCCGTTAGGGATGAAGAGCTGGGAAAGTTCCTTTACCTCAACATTTCTGGCAAGTTCTGGAGATCCACCTCCACCACTGCCTCCGGATGAACTTCCCGAACTCCTGTGAGAGCTTCCTCCTGAGCTGCCGGAGCTTCCCGAGTTTCCTTCATCCGTAACTTCTTCGGTTTCATTTCCGGACTCGGAGGTTACATCAGTTGAGTTATCTGCTGGGATAACATCTGCTGTATTATTATCTTCTGAAGCAGTACTGTTATCATCTAGGATCACTTCATCAGTGCTGTTGTCCTCTGTGGGTTCTTCCGGTTCAGGAGGTGGTGTGACTTCAGGTTCTTCTTCCTGTTTTGCAAGAGGCAGATGGTCGATTGCGACATCACTTATCTGATACGGTTCTTCAGCAAACCCGTCTCCGTTAGTATCCAGGTGAGTATCTGAGAAGCCATTTCCCGCAGGTGTGGACCAGTAATTGCCCCCTATGTATTGACCCCCTATGATATTCTTATCTGCGTTCTTTGCAACATTTAGAGTGCAGAAAGCCTCATCATCTATCTGCAGGTTGATATCGTTGTAAAAGTAGTTGTTGTAAATCAAAGCAGAGTCATCAATAAGATGGATTCCGATGCTGCAGTTTTTGAATGTGTTTCCAGTAACTACGTGGCTACCGCCTCCCCATGAGAATAGAACTCCTACATTACAGTTTAAGAATGTGTTTCCAATGATTGTATTATTATAGCTGTCATAAGTGCTTACACCTGATGGACTTCCCGTAAAGAGGTTGTTCATTACTATCTGATTTCCATACAGGTAGCTGCTACCCATACTTACGCCACAGCCCTCAAACCGGTTGTTTCTTACTGTACAGGCAGTTCCTGCCTTTTCAAAATCGACTCCTTTTGTAATCGTAAACCCTTCAACAGTCGAAGGTGCGTATAACCAAAATCCCCCAATAGATGGATAAGATGTACCGGCTCCTTTTATTGTCACAGATACCTCTACAGGGATCCGTTCATCAGTCGGATAGGTCCCAGGCTGCACTATTATAGTATCCCCGTCAACAGCATCATTCAGGGCTGCCTGGATTGTCGTGTAGTTTCCAGGTCCGTTATCATCTACTGTAAATGTTGTAGCTGCTGCACTTCCAGTGAGGGCCTGGAGAGCCAGAGTTACCGTAAATAATACTGATAATATCCTTTTTGTCAGAATAACCACCCTACGTTTTTTAATCCTGTTATTCAACACATCATATAAGGTTTATTTTTATTTTTTTCCTCCTGATAAGCAGCTAATCCAATTCTTGGTAACGACACTTCTTGCAGTGTGATCCATACATTACCAACCTCAGTTTTTTATGATTCGACTTTCCTTAAAATACTGCCTCCTCAAACCCTCAACCGTGGAGCACCCACATTCTCAGACTCCAGAGGAGGACCCTCAATTTTGTCTCGAATCATCAGCGATCTACAAAAGAAAGAAGTTTTCAAAGCTATTCCTGCCCAGCTGACAATCGGCGAAACGACAGTCACTGCATCGAAGATCTGGTCAAACCAGAAACTTACGTCTTATCCTGCTGTCACTCTCAACATTTCTCAGGACGGCATCCCTGCCTTGCAGATGTCATGGACGGTGTTCCTGTACTACCAGGCAATCCTGACCCTCACCGAAACTACTCAGGGCATTCCAGGTGTGATCCTGGCAGAAGCTCTTGCAGGTCAGATCGTTTCTGCAGTTGAGACCTGGATAGATCTTCTGGCAGAAAATGTCCTGATCTTCTATTATAGAAGTAGTAACCCATAATCTCGCTTTGTCCACGCAGCCCGATCCGAATGTTCAATCTGAGCAGCCACGAGCTGGACGTCCATGCGGTTCATATTCGTAAATAATTTCCCGGGTGAAGTCTTCTCGATGACTCTTGCAACCGTGTTCAACTGCATCATATATTTCAGGACACGGGCAATTCTCAAGCCTTCCGCAAAAAGAAAACTTTTAAAAAATAGTATAAGTTCCGGTTTGTTTCCAGATAGCCTAGTTCGAGAATTCTTGTCTCGACCCGTTTCAAAGCGTGGTCTTCGTGATTATGAATGCCCATGTTATCCCGAGTTAAAAGTTAACCTGTGCGAAAGGTTTTAACCTCTCACCAAGTTATGTGAAAGTAATAGCTTTTTAACTAAGGGTTAGACTCTGAAAAACATCCTGTACTGTTTTTTAGGTCTACTATTTTTTAGATATATTCTCAGGCTCTTGATGTTCAGTTAAATTTGCTGTCCGGAGAATCTGTCAGGGTTCCACTTTTGTAAATAAGCCCGAGAAGCCTCAGCCTTTTTTCTCTGATAAGGGCATCAGTAGGGTCTATCTCCAGAGCCCTGTCATAAGCCTCCATGGCCTCTCCATACCTTCCAAGATTTTCCAGGACCGAGCCTTTCTGATACCAGGAAAAGACATCCTCGGAGTTGACCTTAAGAACCTCATCATAGCACTCTATAGCTTTTTCATAGTCCTTTAGATTACTGTAGGCAAAACCCTTGAGGCACTTTATTCCCAGATGCTCGGGTTCGATTTCAAGAGCTCTATTATAACAGGCAAGAGCTTCTTCAGATCTCCCGAGTCTGTCCAGGACAAAACCCTTCTGGAGCCAGGCATCAAAGTACATTGGATCCAGATTTAAAGCTTCATTATAAAGCCTGAGTTTGTCCTCATAATTGTCAGTCTTACCTGCTGCTATAAGGAACTGCCCGGGGTCCTCGGTCTCTTCGGTTTTTCCTGCCGCTTCCAGCTCCTTTTGCTCTATCTTAGCATTTTCTGTGGTATTACTTTCCTCTGCCATTTCGGAATCCTCGGTTTCCAGCTGAAGATATATTCGGACCCCTTTCGGAATCATCTTCCATGCCTGATTTCTAAGCATTATGCATGAAATCATGGTCAAAACTGCTATTGTGCACTTTGTTTCCAATGAGATATACTTTTTCTGATTCAAATAAGGGCATTTTCCAGAAACGTTTTTTACACTCTTTTATACTTAATTCTCCCTGTATATCGCCTCACAGACGCTTCCCAGGTCATTGCCAACCTGCTCCAGTTCCTCGATATTCTCGACAGGGACGTTATTCACATATACTGCAAAGGCTAGCCTCCGGCCCTCGGATGTTGTCATGTACCCGGCCAGGGCTTTGGAAGAAACGATAATCCTGTCATTAACGGCATCGTACTTGGCAGTTGTTCCGGTCTTCGCCTGGACTTTTCCTTTCACAGGGCTTTCAGGACTAATAGAAGTCGCAAGAGACCCATCAACCCCGAGAATCGGCAGAGCATCCAGATATACCTGTGAGTCATCCCTTGAAGACATATATTTCAGAAGGTTCACTGTATTCCTGGGCGTCATAAAATCAGCAGGAGAATTACCTCTGCCATCGGATATGGATAAAGAATTGAGGTCAAGCCCGGCTTTCTCAAGGAAGGTACGTTCTATGGTCAAGCCGTCCCAGAAGCTCCTTTTGCCTTCTTTTACCGCCATCAGAGGCAGAAGTGAATCAGCATGCATGTTCTGGCTGACCTTCAGTATCAGTTTCAGGTTCTCAGAGAAAGGAGGAGATGTCAGGAGTACTACTCTTTCCATATCCGAGTAGTCCATGCTGGGCGGCAACAAATCTGAAGGGTTATTACCTCTAACCTGGGCATTTATTTTTACTCCCTCGCGCTCCAGGGCTTCTATTAAAAGAGAGCGGGCGAAAGAAGAAGGGTTCTCCACCCTGTAGGTCTGGACAACAGGACCATTGCCTGCAGGTATCTGCCCCGATATTTTAATCACACCCGGACCACCTGTTAATATCTCCAGTTGAGCAGCTTCATCCGGGTCAGCTGTTATAACATTCGCCTCGACCTTATAAGCTGCAGTTTTGGGACGCCAATCCACTTCTGCTTCTCTTCCCGGCTGAGAAGGTTTGACTGTAATATCGATGAGGTTGTCATTGATGACTATCGGTGTAAGGGTGTAATCACTGGCACTATCCGGAGGGTCGATTTTATCGAAAAACCGGTCGTCGATTATAACTTCCCCTGAGACGCTTTTAATTCCTGCATCCGATACCTGTTGGGCTAGCTGGTTCAGTCCGGATAGAGGGTCAGGAGTTGTTAATACGGCGTTGCCAAGAGAGTTGGCATCTCCATGATCAAGATCGGTGTAAGCGATCTTTCCGTCCGGGGTGGTCCGGCCTCCCGTTGTGAGGTCTCCACTGGCTACCAGTATCAGGTCTCCATTCAGGTTTCCTGAAGAGTCTACATGACCGCGGGCATATACAGGAGTCTCGAACCTATAATCAGCCCCTATCACATCAAGGGCAGCGGCTCCTGTGTAGAGTTTGGTTGTAGAGCCCGGAGAGAACATTTTTTCCGGATTCACCTGGTAAATGACTTCTCCGGTATCCAGGTCTTCTACAAGGATTCCCCACCAGGCGTGATCATATCTTGTGTTATTCATTATTCCTGTTACGGAAGCTGGAAGAGGTTCACCTTCCAACGGGCTATCCCGGCTATTTCCTTCAGCCCCGGCAAATGATTGCGGAACCGAGATAAGGCATATTATTCCCAGTAATAAATAGCATACATACCTTTTAGACCTGTATCCTTTAGACTCATGTCTTTTGGACCTGAAAGCATGGGGCTTCATATATAATCTCCTTTCGACCTTTCTATACGATACTTCATCAATGAAGCTAATAAACATGTAAGAACCAAAAATCCACAATCGGTTGAACAATTCACTAAATTATGTCAGAAGGAAAAAGACGCAGGTTCTGGGTAGAAGGGGTAAAAATGGAACAAGATAAATCTAAAGGAATAAAATTAGATGATAATTAATACAGGCAAATTGAAATGAGTAGTATGAAAAAGGTAAAGTGAAAAATAGGTAAATGAAATAAGTAAAGTGAAAATAAGTAAAGTGAAATAAGTAAAATGGAGTAAATATATTTTAAAGAGATTATCGAGAAGTTTTCGCCTTTTCTTTACTTATTCTCGAAAGAATTTCGACCTTGATCTCAAGCGCAGGAGGAAAACCTGGTTTTAATTCGAGTGCCCTGTTACAGCTTTGCAGAGCTTCTTTCTGTCTGTCCAGTTCTGAAAGGACAAGTCCCCTGCCTGCCCAGAGCCCTGGGTCTTCCGGGGCAGCTTTAAGAGCCGTATCATATGCTGTCAGAGCCTCCTCAAACCTGCCCAACCTGGAAAACAGGTTTCCGGCAGATCTCAGGGCTTCCAGGTAATCAGGCCTAATTTTAAGGGCTGAAAGATGTGCTTCAAGGGCTTCTTCTTTCCTGTCAAGTGCTAAAAGGACCGAACCCTTTCCTGCCCATGCTTCGGCATATTCGGGATTTTTCAGGAGTATTTTTTCGTAGACTGCAAGTGATTCTTCAAGCTTTCCAAGCCTGGAAAGCACAACTCCCTTGTTATCCCATACTATTTCAAAAGCCGGTTCAAGCTCAATTGCTCTATCGTAGGCATCTACTGCTTCTTCAAGCCGGCCCATTTCCGAGAGTACTACACCCCTGTTATACCAGACCCTGAAATCGTCAGGAACTATTTCAAGCACCTGCTCTATAAGCTGCAGGGTGGCCTCAAATCTTTTTGCTTTATAAAAAATCACGGCTTTCTGGAAGAGGGCTGTAGCATTCTTCCGGTCTTTCTCAAGCATCTCAGTACAGGCTTTAAGTTCATCGAAAAAAAGGAGAGAAGCATAAAGGTCCCTGATATCCGTAAAAAGAGGAAGGATTTCATATTTATCTTCCTGAACTGTTAAAACTGCTGTATCAGAATTATATGAAAAGGCTGCTGGTTTTTGCTGGCAGGTATTCTCCTTCTGGATTTTTTCTATTCTCCTGAGCATTATCTCCAGATGGGACATAAGTCTGGGGGATAGAGAGAAATTCTCATCTATAGAAAGGATTGTTCTGAGATTTTTTCGGTATTTTTTGTCACTTTTGTTCCAGAGAATATCTGAAATTCGGCTGCATGCAGTAAAAAATTCTTTAAGATGAGCATGCAGGTCCACATCTCCGGAATTATTTAAATTGCCGAAACTCCCGATTGCAGCACTGCAATGCTTCCGGAGTTCAGGAAGAATTTCACTATATTCGGAATCAAGCCTTTTCATCAGTACCAGATCCTCTTATCATTACCCTTTCTTTTGCTCGTAAAGTTCTCTATCTATCTACTGTCTATGGGCTTTGATCAACCCTGCCAGACTGGAGAACAGCTTCTCTCGATCTTCTCAATGCCTTGAATATGAACATAGAAGTGAATCCTGGCTCAGATCAGGTTTGAAATTCCCTTTTTTTGCCACTACCAGGTCTACTGTTGATCCTCTTTCTGCAAGCTCTCCGCCCTTTGGCTCCTGCTGGACAACGTCTCCGAAACGGACACCCCCTACAAAAACACTCTTCTCTCCAATATTACCTGCCTGCAGTCCTGCTTCTTCCAGTTTTTTAACAGCCTGTTTCAGAGGCAACCTTATAACAAAGGGCACTTCAACTTCTTTCTTCTCAAGTTCGACATCCGGCGATTCTGTATCGAGTACTTCTTGAGTGATGATCTTACTCTCTTCTCCCAGAACCTCTTCAAGAAGCTCGATAGCTCCGCTGATCCTCAAGAGCGTTTCATTCAGATTTTTTTTTCTGTTTTCAAGTTCTATAATTTTTGCCTCGATATCTTTGAGGATCTTCTGACCTGACTCGTACTCAGCCCTGAGCTCTACCAAGCGCTGTTCAAGTTGTTCTTTCATGTCCTGTAAACCCCTCTTCATTGTTTATTGATATCAATCAAGCCAAAATAAGGCTATGGATTTATTTTAATTTCCTTTATGTCCAGTACTTCAAAATGAAGTAATTTATTTTTCATTTAGCCCTTTTATTTTCCCTTTTATTTTACTCCATCTACATTTCAGTCCAATACATTTTAAGTTTTATATTTTTACTCATCAGTAAAGTAGCTTAAAAGGAGATTATGAAAGAAATGCAACTTAACGCAGACTAGAAAAAGTTCATAAAAAAGAAGTGAAAGAATTATTGTTTCTGATTTTTATTTAACCCTTAAGCCCCCTAAACTATCCTTGAAACGCGAATTTATCGGGACTTTCAGGTAAAGATGATAAGGAGTCACTTTTATGGAGACAGCCAGTTCCAGGCAAATTGAGGAAATAAACGAGTACGGAAAGGAAATAATTGAACTGCTTAAACTGGAAACCTCCCCAGTAGCAGTAGCTCTGGTTCCGAAAGACGCTGAAATTCCGGAAAGGATCCACCGGATCGGAAAAGGAATGAAGCACTGCCAGATGATGGACCAGGTACGCAAAACAAAAGAAGAGTTTTATGCCGTGCTTGAGGACCAGACTTGCAAAGGAGGAGCTGCAGCAATGGGGCTCGGGCACATGCCTCCCAAGCTGGCAAGCGGGGAATTTTACTATGACAAACTAAAGCATTTCAGGACCCTGGAGGCTTCGAAAAAAACTCTTGAACAAGTTCCCATGCTTGAGGCAGAGTCCACAATTGCAACCCTTTATGCTCCTCTTGAAAGTGCAAGCTTCGTGCCTGATGTTGTTGTGATAATCTGCTCTCCTGAACAGATGATGCTCCTGACCCAAGCAGCTCTCTATAAAGAAGGAGGCAGAATTGAAGCCGAGTTTGCAGGCAAACAGAGCCTATGTTCAGATGCAGTTGCCGAGCCCTATCTGACAGGCAAAATGGGAATAACAGTAGGCTGTACAGGCAGCAGGACATATACGGGTATTCAGTCATCAGAACTGACAGTTGGAATTCCAGCAAAAATGCTGGCAGATCTGGTGGAAGGATTGAGGGCGATTATCGGAAAAGCTCCTGCACATTGATAAACAGAACAAGAAGAGAATATAAAAAAGAGATGTCAGAATTAACAGCCAGGTTATATATCTTTCAAAAGGATATGTCTCAAAGAGATTTTAGAAAGCATGCTCTCAAAAGCTAGTTTTGAGATCTCTGTAATCGCCTTCAAAAATCTCTTTTTTACAGGAAATAGAGGATTACAGGCAGCAAAATAACTCCCATTGCATGGGACTTCCTGACTTTCATAAAAGACGGGAGCATGCCTATGGGAGTAGAAATAATGAAGATAAAAAGCCCGAAAAGTCCTGTGAAAAGAAAAACCATTATTGTAAGTCCTGCTAGGACTCCTGTACAGAGTTTTGTGTAGTCAAGTTTTCGGAGTATACTGTGAGCATTATTTCCTATCCAGACTGTGGAGAAGTATGAAAACAGGGCAGTCAGGAGAATAGCAGCAAAAAAGAGTAGTACAACCTGAAATCCGAGAGATCCGATCCCCAGGATTTCATTCACGGCAGCCATTGCCCCACTTCGGGTCTTTCCTATAACAAGGAGAGCAACGAGCCCGAAAATGGCGTTTGAGGTATTTACTCCGGAAACCGAGACAATGAACTCCTTTGAACTCTCAAGAGTCTGGTGGTCATCTGCATAGGGATCATAAAAAAGAGAGGATTTTCTTCCTCCTAGCACAGGTTCAGAAGCTTCTTTTTCTATAGGTCTCCTATCGAAATCAGACCTTACAAAGAGTCCTGCCAGAAGGGCAGCAATAGCAGAAGAAACCCCGGGCAGCCAGGCTACAAGGGAACCTGCGGTGCTGCCTGTAAAGACTCCCCTCAGAATTCTTATTCGGGAAAGCTCAAATTTTGAAACGGACTTTTCAGGGATTTCGGAACTTGTGAGGAGGCTTATAATGAGCTGGGATGCCCCGAAAAGCCCACTGAGGAGAGGGAGGAGCGCGGATGCTTCTCCGAAACTTATGACAGGAATCAGGAGATTTTCTCTGGAAAAAGCAAAAAGCCCAAGGGCTCCTGTGATCAGAAACAGGAAGAGAGCCATAGCCTTATACTTATATCTTACAAGCGAACTCTGCCCCTCCTGCCCTTTTACTTCCTCGCCTTTTTCAGTCGCGAGCATGATAAATACAATCGTAAGCAGAACCCACGCCATATAATCCTGCAGGTAAGGATAAAGGGCTCCGAAAAAAAGAGAAAAAGGCAGTACAAAAAGCATGGATGCAACCACAGAGCCTGCACTTCCGAGGGCAGAAAGGCGTACTGCTTCCGCACCTGCACCTTCAAGCAAAAGCCTGTGCCCTGGAAGGACTGCAAGGGCTGTGTCTCCGTCAGGTGCTCCTAAAAACACAGACGGGATAATGTCATGAAACGTGTGAGATACCGCATTTGAGAGGATAATCAGAGCAATGTAAAACGGGGCAACCCCTTTCTCAGCCAGAAAAGGTGAAAAAGCTACAAGTGCAAGCGCAAAATTGTTTGTATGTATGCCAGGCAATAGCCCCGAAATTATGCCAAGGAGGTAGCCTGCAAGAACAGAAAAAAAGATTAGGAACAAAGAGACCTCTTCCATTCAGCTTCAACACCTTAAAATAAATAATCCATAATCTTTCAAACTTAACAAAAAATTAGGATACTTGATATTAATATTTAATCTTGCAAGGAGAATATGGTTCTTCTTTCTTCGATAAAATATAAAATATAAAATATCTAACTGCCTGTTCAAAGCGAAAAGTACACTAGATCCAGAAGGAAAATAATGAAGAAAAAGAATTAGAGCGAGTAAACAGGTAAAAAACAGGAAGGCAATAGAAAGAATAACTGAAACACTACAGAAACAATAAATATAAAGAGAACATAAGTAATAAATACAAAGAGAGTATAAGAGATCAGAAAAGCAAACAAAGATAAGAGAAAAAGAACATAATAGAAGAAAGATACAAAAAAGAAAAAAATCAAGTAAATTTGATCAGAATTAAAATTTAAGACTAAAAGTCTTGAACTTGATAATATAAATAAATTTCCTTTGAAGCAATGCCCTTTTAATAAGCAAAGGGCTGTCTGGCAGAAAATACATATAGTAAAATTTGCCGGCGCAAACAATTTTAGTTTACCGATCCGATAAGCCGCTTGAAAATTTTGAAGGCGCTTTATTACATCAAAGAAAAAGAAAAATCATTTCCATTTATGTTTTATATATAACAGTTATACTATAGAATGTAGTCCTAAATGCTAATATTGAATGGGGTTCATGAGAGCATTTAGCAAAAAACAGCAGGGCAAATGAGGTTCGCCATTCCTCAGTTCTGCTCTGCACAACCTGGAACCCCGCCCACATGAGGTGAGATCGAGGTTTTTTGCCATTCCTCGGTCAAGGCTCAGGGAGGGTTTCGCGGAAGGAGGTCGGAAGAGGTTCGCCATTCCTCAACCGGTCTCCCCAGATATCAGAAACAACAGAGAAGTGAGAGGCAAATCCCTCTCTAAAACTATTTTTACCTCTCACTTCCACTCTATTCTCTGAAACATCTCATTTTGTCTTCTAAATATTAAAAAAGATGTGATGCATGTGATGCTATCCTCTAAACATCTCATTTTGAGTTTTTTAACTCTCTGAACCGGTTATCATAGTCGTAAAGTCAATCTTTTTATTAAGGTCAATCTTTTTTATCCAGGTGTACGGTCTACTCCGTACTCTATCTCGTCCATAGTTCTGTCTTCCATAGTTCTGTCTTATGGTATTTTCAGGGTGTCTTCTCAATGATTAACTTATTTTTCCAGTTGTTACTTTTTTCTGTCAGCTTTTTTTGTTTCCTTGTCTCTATTTTTATCTCAGCTTTTACCTAGTTTTTATCTTGCTCTCTGAACTTCTGCCTCTTCAGATTCTCCCCTGCCTGGTGATCTTCTATTGCATCACTTCCTCGCCCAGGCTGTCCTTTCTTTCTGTCACTTCCTCTTTCTGGAGGTTTAGCTTCTAACTCACTTTCCTCAGTTACTTCAGCCTTTCCTGAGATCTCCTGTCCGGAGTGATCCTGCTGTTTTAAGTTTCTCTCTCGGATTACCCCAGCCTCTTCAGATTCGCCTCTGCCTGGCTGATCTTCTATTATATCGCTACCTCTTCCGGGCTGTTTTTCTTTTTTGTCACTTCCCCTTCCAAGTTGATTATGCCTCTTCTCATCCCCTCTTTTCGGTTTTTTTGCTTTTTTCTAATATTTTTTAGACCTTTTATCTGATATTTCTCTTATTCAAACGGTTTCTTCGGATTCTTTCTTGCCTCTGTTCTACCGAGCGTTTTTATTGATTTCAGAAAATCTTGTTTTCCAGCTACATTCAACTCTTTCTCTGAGTTTCTGTTTCCTGAGCGGGAATATCAATAAGGATAAATTCCGCAGGTGTGCCGGAAGAGACAGCCTCCATATGAATAGCCTGCTCCAGATCAATACGAGCCTGGTCTCCCTGTCCAATTCTCTGGCCGTTGACAGAAAGCTCGCCGGCAAACATGTAAACGAAGGTGCGGCGGTTATCCTGCGTATTAAAATGGATGACATGCCCCTTTTCCAAGCTGGCCCGATAAATTGTTGCATTGGGGTCTATCTTCAGGGCATTCTCAAAATCCCTGCCTGAAGCAAGCGGAAGCAGCCTATTTTTCCATTCTGATTCCTCAAACCTTTTCTGCGAGTATGAAGGCTCAAGCCCGCTTCTGGAAGGTAAAATCCAGATCTGGTAGAAATGCAGGGGTTCCTTTCCCCTGTTTAACTCGGAATGAAGTATTCCCGTACCTGCGGTAACGCGCTGTACCTCTCCTTTTCCAAGGGTTCCTCTATTCCCCATGTTATCTTCATGTGTTATTTCTCCTTCAAGCACAACCGATATAATTTCCATCTCGGAGTGAGGGTGAGTCGAAAAGCCCCTGCCCGGCTGGACAGTATCATCGTTAAAGACGCGAAGGCTTCCGAACTTGATATTCTCAGGATCGTAATAGTTTGAAAAAGAAAAGAGCATATAGCTCTTCAGCCAGCCTGAATCCTCAAGATGCCTGGCTTCTGCCGGAATGATTCTTATCATAGAAGATCCCCTCTCTTCCCCTGTAATTATTTGAACACTTGAATAATAAGTAAGGTTTGATTGCTGAAAAGGATATACCTTTGGAAACATAGTTCAGTAATATAGTTAAGAAAGCCTTCCGACAAAGATAAAAAATAATCAGGCTTCTACGAAAGGCATGTAAAAAACAATATATACGAGCTCTCCCTTTCCTAAAGGAGCCTGTTATAACTAAGATTTCCATTTTTTCAAATCATTCATGCAAAGTAAAAAGGATTTTAAAGGACTTCAAAATGACAATTAAATGTAAAAAATGTAACCATGAAGCTATTATTTTTCAAAAATACTCAGGGATGCATCTCTGTAAAAGACATTTTATAGAGGATGTTGAAAGGAAAATCAGGCTGACAGTAAGGAGAGACTACAGCATAAAGAAAAACGATATCATAGCCGTTGCTCTAAGCGGGGGGAAGGATAGCTCGGTCGCTCTTTATGTGATGCATAAAATCCTGGGAAACAGACCCGATATTCAAATTGTGGCAATTTCAGTTGATGAAGGAATCTATGGATACCGCCCTCAATCCCTTGAGCTTGCAAAAAAACTTACGGAAACACTTGGAGTGCGGCATATTATAAGGTCCTTTAAAGATGAACACGGTACAACAATGGACGAACTGGCTGCAATGGACAGGGAAAAAGGAACATGCAGCTATTGCGGAGTCCTCAGGAAAAGCATCCTTAACAGAATAGCGCTTGAAATAGGAGCAACTAAACTAGTAACAGGACACAACCTGGATGATGAAGCCCAGACCATTCTCCTCAACCATTTCAGAGGAGATATGGAACGCATGGTCAGGCTTGCTCCTCCTGCAACAGTAGAAGGCCTTGTAATGCGGGCAAAACCCCTGAGGAATATCCCTGAAAAGGAAGTCGCACTCTATGCCCTGGTAAACTCCCTGCCAGTAGATTTCAGCGAATGTCCGTATGCAGGAGAAGCCCTTAGAGGAGAAATAAGAGAACTGTTAAACAGCTTTGAAACAAAGCACCCTGGCACCAAATACTCTCTTCTCCGAGGATTTGATAAACTTGTTGGAGCCCTTGCAAAAGAGCTTCCTCCTGCAAAAATTGAAAAATGCAGGATCTGCGGGGACACCTGTACCGAGGATATCTGCCAGGCGTGTAAACTGCTTGGCAGAACCTGAAAAAACAGAACTAAGAAGTTATGTAAAAAAGAAAATCAAGCAAAAAAGAGAAAGAAGTGCAGGTTTCAATATATTTCAGAATCTTTAAAACTTTTCAGGATCGGAAAGCAGATCATATGGGTTATAGAGTTCTCTTTCTTCCCCTACCATGTAAAGCCGGGTCCACAGGACAGCAGTAAGCGGCTGCAGTATGAATATGGGCACGAAATATGTAATGCCTGAAATCAGAATGCTTTGAGAACCCAGAAACTCACCTACAAAGCCGTTAAAGAAAGCGAGCCCAACAGAAATTATCCAGATAAAGAAAACATCGAGTTTATTGGTCCTGAAAAATCTGTATCCAGATTTAAGAGCATCAAGGGGTTCAAGTTCGTCTATTATGAGGGCGTAGGGAGCAAGGGAAAGTGCGATATTTATTGCCAATAAATATATTGCCCAGAGAAGGATTCCTATAGTCAGCACTCCTATGCCCTGTACAGGAACCTCGGGGTTTTTTATAAGGCTGTTCAGATCTCCGATTGTAACGGCTCCGGGCACTAAAAATGCAATGCCTGCAAGTAATATTAGGGCGACCATCAGGCTTGTGAGAAAAAGCCTGAAACCGTTTTTCGAGCCTGATCTTAACATGTCCGAGAAAACAGTATCTCCGGTTTCGGAAGCTTTTTTTGCCATCCCGATTGCTCCTGCGGTAAAAAAGGCCTGCAAGAACATACCAAGCAGGAAGAAAACGAGAATCAAAGCCAGTGAGCCTGGAATGTTATTCGTAAATCCTTCCCAGAATACGGAGTAAAGTTCCTCCTCCGAAAGACTAGTAGGGTCAATTACGCTTCCCGAACCCGAAGCGAATAGCAGGGCACCCAATATTCCAATGAAAAAGACAGAAAGAATCAAATTAACAAAAAAATTCAGGACAAATGGAATACAAATATTTAGATTTCTAACCCAGGTCTTGAACCCTCTATTTAATATTGTTCCAAAATCTTCATACATATGACACGACCTTCCGATTCTAAAGACAGCGGCTCTGCACTCCCTCCACAGTCATGTCCTGACTGACTGCAAAAACAGGGTTCGTTTGCAGGCTTACATCTACTATTTTTCGGATACATATGCAGAAGATAAATATATAATCTCTCCTTTCTGTAAATGTAAAAGCAGTAATGATCAATAATAACAGCAACAGGCGATCACATGAAAAAGCTGGAAAATTACAACTCCTGTACAGTCCCGGATAACTCCACAGAACCCGAAAATCCCGCAAATTCCAGAAAATTCTCGGTTCCGGACAAATCTGAAATAGATAACACACAGAAAGAAGTACTTGTACTCGGGCACTGCCTCCTTAACCCCCTTGCAAGGGTAAAAGGAGCAAAGCCAGCTACCCCGGTTGACACAAAAGGCGCAAACGTTATCCAGCTCCCCTGCCCGGAATCAATGTACCTGGGAGTGAGGCGCAGGGAAATCACCAAAGACCAGCTCGACCACCCAGCCTACAGACGCTTCTGCAGAGAAATCTTCACCCCGCTTGCAGATATGCTTGAAGATCTTGCAGCAAACGGCGTAAGCATCAGGATTGTAGGCGTCCCGAAAAGCCCCTCCTGCGGAGTCAGAATAACAAGCGTAGGAGGCGAGCCCGGAAAATCAAAGGAGTTCCACCACAGACATGTCCAGGAACCAGGGGTGTTTATGGAAGAGATAATAAAAGAGCTTAAAAGGCGTGGAGTTAAGTTTGAGATAGAGGATGCTAGAAGGTAAAAGGGAAAACCTTCTGAAAGCTACAATTAATAGATAGTCGTGATGATCGCAGTTTACCAATGTAATTTTCTGCAGTTTTTGTAAGCGATCTAAACTAATCTCTCATTGATCAATTCAATATTCATTTTTGATGGATCTACATTCATAAGGATCTATATTCGTAATACTGTAGTTTGACTTGTCATTTTCGGCTCTTCGTCATACAATGGTGAGGAAGTATCAAATTATTAACCGATGACAAATGAAGTGTAATTATATATTTGTTTAAAAGACACACAAAATTGTTAAGGATACTGATTCATTATATATTCAGGATAAGCCTCATGCTATTGAAAGAAGGCTTTTTGTCCTGAATGTCTTCCGGATCCACCGAAGGTCTGGCATCTGCGCAGATTCAGGGAATTGAAGCGAGATATCAAGTTTGAAATAGAGGATACAGGAAAGCAAAAAGAGGTTTAATGAAATATCAGCATGAAAAATAAAGGTCCATTTTGCTCCAATCTGCCAGATTAACCTTAGTACATAGTCTCTAAAAAACCCGGACTCTCACAGGTCGCCTTTGACGACCGGCCTTCTCATAAATACGTGGAGAAAAGTGAAGAACTGATAGTTTCAGCCTTATTCTCCAGATAATAGATCCTCAATAATAATAAATTACAAATTTTTATTATAATTTTGTTTTTTCCACCGCTGACCCAATCATACTCTCAAGATCTTCAACCGTATTAATATTCACAAAAGTCCTCAGCTCAGGATCAAGTTCCCGAATCTCCGAAACCTCAACAAAAACAACATCCTTCATTTGAAAAACCGGCGCAAGTACGGAATGTTTTCCTTTCTCGAAGGCTTTTTCGATTTCAGGAAGCATCTTTATGGAATAGACTGCATGCAGAGGCTCAAACATTTTATCATTCCATCTTGGGATAGCAGCATCGTGCCCGCTTGCTTTCACAAACAGCAGGTCAACAACCTCGGAGTTTACAAAAGGCATATCTCCGGCGCACACAAAAGAGCACTCAGATCTTGATTCAAGCAGCCCTGCCCTAATGCCTTCAAGAGGGCCTGCATCTTCCAGAGTGTCAAAACAGAAACGAATTTCCCGGTCCGGAAATTTTTCACGCACAGGAACGAGTTTTTCTTTCTGCGAATTGTCACGGACCGAAAGGATAACCTCGTCCACAACCCGGAACAGATTTTCAATCAGGCGTTCGAGGATGGTTTTTCCTTCAAATTCGAGAAGGGCTTTTTCGACCATGCCCATCCTGCGACCTCTTCCGCCTGCCAAGATAATAGCACTTCTAGAACCCTTTTTCTGTTCTTTAAATTCCGTTTTTTTATCCATTTAATCGCATCCGGAACACCGAGATTTTTTAGCCTGAGTCTGCTTTGTTTGTCCTTTACATCCTGTTTTTTTTGTATCAGATTTGTTTCCTTTTTCTTTTCCTTATTTATTTCTTCTTTCCTTTTTCAAGCGTGCTCCCTATCGTGGACCCAGAACTCCTCTTTTTCCGTGAACTCCTTTTTCCATATAGGGGCTTCGGCTTTTACCCTTTCAATAGCTTCGCTGAGGGCGGGGAAGAGTTCGGTTCTGTGGGCGGATGCGATGACAATGTAAACAATGTCCTCTCCGGCTTCGATTACACCTGCTTTGTGGTGGATGAGGACTTCAAGGATCCCTTCTTTTTGCTTTATTTCGTCCCGGATCCTGTCGAGAACCTTTGAGGCTTCAGGTTCGTACTTTTCAAACTCAAGCCTGGAAGTTTTTTCCTCTCCTGCGAGTTCGCGGACAATGCCGGAAAAGGTTCCGATTGCCCCTGCTTTCCTTATATCAGGGTTTTTCCGGGCTTTTTTTATAAGAGCTTCCAGGGTATAGTGATCTGGCTGGACAAGGGATATTCCTACAAGGGAAGCTGTAAGTTCTTCATGAGGGTCAATGTTTTCAGGGATCCTGATAACGACGTTGGAAACCCCTTCAACGTCTCCGATTGCTATCTTTGGAAGGTTGCTTCCCTTAAATCCTTCCACGACAGCAAAATCAAGTCCCCGATCGCAGAGCATATCAAGGGCATCTTCAAGGTCGGAGTCTCTTGCAAAGCTGACAAGTTCGGTGCCTGTGATCCCTATAACCATATCCGCTCCTGCGTCAAAATGTCTGCCTGTATCCGTTTCTCCTGGATTGAGGCGCTGTTCTCCCATATGTTTTACAGTACCCACTGTCCCGAATCCGGAAAGCTGCCTGACAAGGGCTGAAACAAGGGCTGTTTTGCCCGATTTTTTATACCCAACAACGGAAATGACTTTCATCAAAGAGCCTTATGGATTTCCCGGTATAAGTAAGGGTTGGCACCTTTTCACCATTCTGTTTTAAATATAACCGTTTGCAGGTCGAGAAATCATTCTTTTTGTTCGAATAAGATCACTTATGATTTATTATAGTCTTTATTGAAAATAATAAGGAAAGTTCAAATATGGAGACTTTTAATAGTACTATTTACTGTCAGCCCAAGAAGAATTGCGATCAAGAGGTAACAAGGGGTAGATCAGTCTGCCCTGCGCACAACAGGTTTGATTGTCGCAAAGTGCCTGTCAGGCTGACGGTCAGGGTGGAAATGGGGATGGAATATGGAAGTAAGCAAAATAAGAATTCAGGACCTTCCTGAAGAAGAGCGTCCAAGGGAACGGCTCATTAAGAACGGGCCGGAGTCACTTTCAAATGCCGAATTGCTCGGAATAGTCCTTAGGACAGGCTCAAGGGAAGAGAACGTTATCAGTCTATGCAGCCGGATACTCATAGAATATAATATCAAGCAGCTCAGCCTTGCAAACGTTTCAAGGCTTATGCAGGTCCATGGGGTAGGGAAAGCAAAAGCTGCCCAGATAGCTGCGGTCTTTGAACTCGCAAGGCGGCTTGAAACTTTTGTGGAAGAACCAAAAAGAAAAATCTGTTCCCCAAAAGATGTCTATACCCTGATGTATCCTAAAATGCGTGAACAAAAAAAAGAAAAATTTATAACACTGTATCTTGACACAAAAAACCAGATTCTTAAAGAAGAAGTGGTATCCATAGGCAGTCTGAACGCCAGCATCGTTCACCCGCGTGAGGTTTTTAAATCTGCCCTTATGGAGTCTTCAGCGTCCGTAATCATGGTTCACAACCACCCCTCAGGAGACCCGAGCCCCAGCAGGGAAGATATAATGGTTACTGAAAAACTGGTAGAGGGAGGAAAGCTCCTTGGAATTGATATTCTTGACCACATAATCATAGGGGATGGAAGGTACGTGAGCCTTAAAGATGAAGGGTTTGTAAAATAAAAAACCTGAATAGAAGAATCTGTAATAACAAAAAACACTACTCATTCTTTAAACATGTCAGTTGTTTAAACGCCTTCCCGGTGGTTTAAATATTTCTTACCTTTATTTAAAACACCTCTTACCTTTACTAGATCATTATACCAGATATGCAAAAGAGAAATTCTATATATTTGTCTGAGGTATATGGCGTCCATAGTCAATTTGAGATGTTAAAAAGTAGATAAATGAAACACGAGTTGAAATTTATGAAAGTTTTAGGTATTAACGGAAGCCCAAGAAAAGACGGTAATACCGCAACCCTGATTAAAATCGTGTTTAGTGAGCTCACGAAAGAAGGAATCGAAACCGAACTGTTCAGCTTTCGGAAAACAGAGTAGAAGGCTATAAAGCCTGCAGGGCATGCCATAAAAACAGGAACAAGCAGTGTGTGATTACAGATGATTTTTTCAATGAGTGTCTTGCAAAGATGATAGCTTCTGATGGGATTATTATGGTTTACGGAAATGCCATCGGAGAGGTTGAACAGGACGAGGAAGACATTGAAAACATGAAAAATCTCGGACAAAACATGGCATGGATATTGAAGAAAATTCATAATAGTTGAGATTAACAGCCAGATGCTTATACTGTTAATGTCGTTAGATGCTTTCCTTGTTTGTTGCTGTGTCAATTACAGTAGTGCTGTCGTAGTTAGTAATGTCTGCAAATGGAGCTGCATTTGCTATGCTCATCAGTATTAAAATCGCAAGTGTGGTTATTCCAAAAGCTTTTATGAGGATCTCTTCTCTGCGTGCTTTATTAGGCATTGCCACAGATAGGAGTGAAATCGAAAAAGTGTCGATCGGTATTATTGATATGGTTTTACTTCTCATATTTTTCTCCAGGCAGTATTTGTCTTTCATGCTAATGCTTCGATTCCTAAATACGCTCGTAACCTGAAATCCTAAACCTATCGATTGATCAATGAATTTTTCCTTCAATTATGGATCAATTTTTGAACCTACGCACTAGGAAACTGCTTTTGAACTCCATAAACTCCTTTTTATCGGTTTTTTATAAGTTTTCTGTGTAATCTCTCAAGCAATGCAATTTTCGAATTAATTTTGATATGAGTTTATTATTTGATCATTAACAGTTAGAAAATTTGGCTGGAAGTATTTTATATAAACACATGGCTTGGTTAATATTCAAAAATGTATGTAAAAAATAACTGTGCAACTAACTTTACAGTCATAAAAATTGATATGCCAGTAAATCTATATCGAATCCAGACTATGTTCTCCAATCTTAATATCTGGGTGAATAAGTTCGCGCATATATCATGCGCGTGCTTTATGTGCGCGTATAAAAAGAAAAACAAGTCATAGCTAAATTGTCGGAGGGTGTAGAAGCGGGTAATACCACAAGAATTACCCTCTCGTCTTACGTCGTTTTATGAAAAGGCAGCTATGTTAATTATACTCATTCTTTAATTGTACTCAATAATTCCTCCTGACTAATAGTTTCATCACTTCCTATAGCTTGCCCATCATCAGTTAAAGTAAACTTCCCTTGCTTGTATCCTGTAACTGTGAAGTGTTTAGGGCCGATATTCTTGATTTGTGGGTCGGTATCTTCGATTAAATAAAGCAAAACTTTTTCGCCAGTTTTGAAGCTAGGTTCATGATCTGCCGACATACTATCGTTTCCAACTGTCCCACCAGTCGCTCTAACAGTAAGCTCGTTTGATGATAATGGATTTTTAACATATTTGTCCACATTTATAATAATATCAGTATAGATTACGTTCTCCAAGATGATCTCACTGCGTGATTTATTTGGTCGTTTTCCATCGACAGCGTTCCATTTAGGTGGCAATATTTCCTTAACTGTGCCTATAACAACAGTATCTGAAAGATTATTTAAGTCGGTATATGTGTACTTTTGTAGTAGTCCGCTCACAGGAATGTTTATTGGTTTATCGAGACTCTCTATTGATTTATCAGCATTACTTGCTAGTTTGGTATTATCATGTGAGACATTTGGCAGACCTAAAACAGCTAATGTTAGCAAAGAAAGTACTCCAATTAGAAGAACTCCATATTTTGTATTATTTTTCATTGTCATGAATCATCGCCTTTTAAGGATAAATAGACCTGATACCTGCGATATCATCCGAAGTGAGAGATCTCTTCTTAGTCTCCCCCAAATTTGCGTACTTGTACATTGTTGCCTCAGTATTGCTAGTATCACCCAAACTTAACCAGTGCCCAAATTCATGAGTGTCAATATTTTGCACATCATACTTTCCCGATTCTCCTGAGGTTGACCAACTATAATCACTGTTGAATCTTAAATAACAAGCTTCCATTCTATCTCCATCGGCGTCTGGATAAGTCATGGCAATCGGGCCAACTGGCCCAAGTGAGGAATAATACAGATAGTTTCATACTTTTTTCAAATCATCGATTATTTTTCTAATCTTTGGTTGTTCGATAATCTGGCTAGAAATGCATGTAGGAGCGTTTCCCATCAACCATATTCGATTGGTTATATAAAAACTGAAAGTGTTTAATTTAAAGTCATTTAAGTCGATATTTGAATTGAATCTGTTAAGTCTAGACTAATTGAATCATGTTAAATTTGGACTGATATACTCCTTGACTGTAACATACTGGTTAATGAGTGCACGTATCAAAGATATTCTTGGACGGTTTACAATCTCAAGGCTGAAGATCAACTTTAATCCTGCATTACCGACTACATCCAAACAAATAGAAATTAAGAATTTAATAAAGAATTCGTGCAATTTCACATAGAATATTTACTCAGAAACGTGATAAATTACTGATCATAAATGTAGTCAATAGATACTGTAAAAATACTTTCATTTCGTTCGAGCTCATTTTTTATTGTGATTGCATCTTCCTCTGGAATCCAATACTTAGATCCATCTGGCTTTTCAAAGCGAATATAGCACCAGACGAACTTTTTCACTGGAATATCATATTTGTCCAGTATCGCAAGAAAGTTTTCATCGTGAGCAGCTTGTTCAGATACCGTAAGTATATAGTCGTCTCCTTTCCTAATAACTTGAGCAGGAGAAGATTCAATCCAATCTTTTTTCTCTTCCTTCATTCCTTTATTCAGTTCACGTCTTATATTCCAATTGTCTTTACCTAACATTATATAGTATTTGTTCACCACAGAATCAACATTGTAATCGATGTTATAGTTCATAGTCATATTATAGTTTTCAAGAATAGCTTTAACCTCTGGCTCAGTAGTTCCGTCTTCGAATCGGATTTTCATACCAGCTACCTTCAGTTCATCGTCAATTGATGTTTTTGTATCAGCTGGAGCGCTTGTAAATAATCCCCAAAGCACTACGAGAATTAGAAAAACAATAAAACCAGTAATTTTCCCGTTGATTTTACTCATATCAATCACTCAAAAAGATAAGGAACTAAAACTCTTCACATATGTGGAGAGCTTCGACACATCAGATTTCTATACATCAGGTTTCTATACATCAGGTTTCTATACTTCACATCAGATCCGACAGTCAATGGACTACTAAGAGCCTATCCGAAAAATCAGTTATGCATGTTGAAAAGTTAAAATAGGTTTATAATACCCGAGTATCCGCTTCAGTTGTGTATATCACTTATTGTGGAAGTTACAATTGGTCAAACACTTTTCGGATAGGTTCTAAGCTGTTTCACCGAAATATCGCTCGCACATCAGAACAGCAGGACTTTTTCTCTTCGGGACTTTGAATGAAAATCTCCGAACTGACCATTTATCTCGATTTCAACCTCGGAAATAGCTACTTCTTCAAGATCGACATAATACAGGTTGAAATTCATCCAATCTGATTCTCAGTCTGGTTGGATGACTTCCAGCCTTGGTAAAAAACTCGCAGTTTCTTTTTATTTTCCTTGAGACAATTGGGCACGGAAATCGAAAATCAACGTAAAATCAATGTATATTTATACGATTGAAGATAGGCTCTATTCTACTCTGTAACTTCTGCCCCTGTGGGGGTGTCGCTGAATAGACGTAAGATAGCTGCGCTTTACATTTTGCGAAGCATTTATATTTAGCAGCCATTTTATATCGTATCAATCTATTCCAACTCTTCAACTTTCAAAAAATGTCACGCCATGTGAATCAGGCAAAGTAACCTGATATCTTCAAGGATACAATAATATACTTACACTACAGGAAATGGGCTTTCGACAAACAATTATCCTCCCACTTTCTATCCCCCGTAAAAAGGAGGTCTTCGGCATTACAAAACATATAAACGCCTGTGCACTGGACAACAGACAGACTGAGGAAATAAACCTTAATGATCCCTATACCGTGCCTTACAGGGGCATTTATGCGGTCTGTGACGCGAAAAATGAATATGCGGAGATTATCGAACACTCCAACTGCTACAGCGGGGCAGCCTGGTCTCTTTACCATTATGCAAAGGCTCCCCTCATCCTGAAAGCCCGTTCAACGGGAAATATGATCCGTTATTTCATGAAAACCGGAACCTCAAAGCTCGAACTCAAACCCTCGGTTGCAGCTGCAGGCATAGAATCCGTGATCGTGCAGGGGGACGAAGTGGAGATCACATATGCAGGGCTGGGAGGCGGAGGCGTTGGTGCAACCCGCTGCAGAGCATTTGCGGACGGAGTCTTACGTTACAGGATTTCCGAATCAGGAGGAGAGCGCTGTGCAAAAGGCACTATTGTAGTTCCCCGCAGGGACCGTGTCCTTATAGGCATAGATGATACAGACTCAAAGGATGTAGGAGCTACCTGGACCCTGACTCACAATATCGCAAGAGAGCTCGACTGCCAGGAAGCCGTTTACCTCTCCCATGCCCTTGTCCAGCTTTTCCCGGTCCCTGAAAAGACCCAGAACTGCATGTCAACAGTCCTCGAATTCGGCTGTGTGGACGAAAACGCAAAGTTAAGGTTGGTCAGTTCTTTTAAAAAAGCTCTTGAGAAATACAGCGCATCGAAAGAAACAGGGCTTGTAGTGTTATCTGATTTTTACGCAAAAGGACTTTATTCTTACAGCAACCGCTGCCGGACTAAAAGAGTCTCAAAGGAAGACACCCTGCGCTGCGCCGAAGAAAATAATGTGGAAGTTCTGCTCAGCGGTAATGGGGTAATAGGTGCTCTTGCTTCTCTGCCCTGGTTCGGAAGACCCGAAGAATCTATCATTCCCGGGACAGAAATAAAGCCCATGAGTATGGAAAAAACCAGCTAAACGTTTTACCAGAATCAGCCTTAACCGTACCATTACCTAATTGAAACTTTAACAATTTCCAGATGGTGTCAGCTTGAAAGATGAAGCAGCATATGAAACTGTATGCAATGGATTTGAAGCTCTTTGTTTTGCAGCTCTTGATAGCGACGTCGCACTCATAACAGGAGTTCCCGGATATCCTGTTACTTCCCTGATGGAACTTTTTTTGAAAACAAACGATCCAACATACAGTGCCAGCTGGCTTACAAATGAGAAAGTAGCTCTGGAAGTAGCTCTCGGAGTCTCGGTTTCGGGTAGAAGGGCTCTTGTGCTTGTAAAGCACGTTGGCATGAATCTCCTTTCGGACCCGCTTATAACTTCGGTTACGCACACTATTGGAGCAGGGCTGGTAATCATTGCAGGAGACGATCCCGGTGCAAAAGGCTCTCAGAACGAGCAGGACTCTCGCTGGTACGGCCGGATAGCCGAGGTTGCAGTATTTGACCCGAGCAGTCCCGAAGCTGCATACCGAACCCTCAGAAGGGCTTACGAGCTTTCAGAGGAAAGTCGTGTTCCGGTCATCTTAAGGGTAACCGCAGGCCTGGAGAAAAGTAAAGGAAAAATCCGGCGACTACCCGTGTCTTCAGCTCCCCACCCCGAATTTGACCGCTCTATCTGGAAGCTCCGTATGACGGAAAAGCACCAGCATTTTCACTCTAAAGTTTATCCGATGCTTGAAGAAGAAGTCGAAACTACTGACTTTAACGAAATAAGGAAAGAAGGCGAGCTGATCAAAGGAGCTGAAAGGATCGGAGTTATCTCTTCGGGTTTTGCATCTGCGCTTGTCGAAGACATAGTGAAGAAATCAGGCAAACATCAGGGAATCTCTCACCTTGTCCTCAATCTTGTAAACCCCCTTCCCATGAAAAAAATAGGGGCTTTTCTGAAAGATAATCAGAAAGTACTCGTTATCGAAGAATCCGAGCCTTTCATAGAAGAGCAGATCCGTATTGCTGGCAACGTTTGCGGCAAAAAGACCGGGCATCTCCCGTATGGAGAAATAACACCCGAAGATATCGAATTTGCCTTTGAACACATCGAAGAAGAAAAGGTCTCAAGACTTGCAGATTCCGGTTTTATCGAATCCAGAAAAAAAGGCAGGGCTGCTATCTGCGAGGACTGCCCCTATCTCCCGCTCTACTATTTTCTTCGCATAACTGATATTCGGGTTGCCGGAGATATGGGCTGCTCTGTCCGGAGCGCTCCTGAGCCTCTTGCTGCAGTTGATATCAGCTTTGCCCTGGGTTCGGCAATCTCGGTTGCCTGCGGCTTTGAGAAAAAAGGTATAGCTGTAATCGGTGACTTTGCCCTTGCACATTCCGGCATCCTCGGGCTCTTAAATGCTGCAAACGAAGGTTGCGAAGTGCTTGTTCTCGTACTCCAGAACGAAGTCGCAGCCATGACAGGAGGGCAGAAAGTTCCTGACCTCAGGAAAGTGGTAGAAGCGATAGTTCCTGATGTTTCGTTCTTTGATATGGATAATGAAGTAAAAAAGCAGTCTTCTGGCTCAGAACTTTCTGACCTTATCAAAGAAAAACTTGCCTTTCCGGGCATCTCAGTTATTTTTATAAAAGGCATGTGCAGAAAATATTGAGGTATTTATTGAGGTATTGAGCTCTTTCATGCGAATTTATTTTAACGTTTGGTGCCCAAAAAATATTATTCAATCCAGATTTTATAGAATACCCCCACTGGCTTGCCTGTTGGCTCTTCTTTTGACATATCCGTGTCCAATATCTATAACCAGGATTATTATGCTTTCTCTAGCCGAATATCCTAGAATTTTTAATAATCTCCAAACAATTATAATTCTGCTCCTGGCTGAAGATAGACAACTTCATTCTTTTGGATAGCTATCTTTTTTCTTAATAATTTGAAAAATATTTATCTTCATATTAGCTATTGGTTTTTTTCTCAAACTTCCAGTAACTCTGATTTATTTTTATTTTCGTAATCAATAGCCTCCTTTTTGTCAGAGAATAACTTCAAAATGGTTCGAAGTTTAACAAAGAAATAAATGTTTTGTGGAAAAATAAATAACTAAAGAGGAACAATTAATGATAGGGAATTAGGGTAAATTTCAATGTCTTGAACGAATAATCAGAGTAATTTCAAATACCAAAAACGGGAAGTAAAGGGGCGAATAAATTTGAACAGAAAATTCCAAATCATACTGTTATTAGGATTTTTGCTACTTATTACTGGAATGCTTCTTAATATTACAAGAGATCCGCTTATCTTGAGTTCTGGAGCTGTAGCTGCAATATTCATGTTCTTACTTTTCAGGATAGATCCTCTTAGCCCTCGAGAATGATAGGGAAAGAAGGATCTCTTTTTTACGTACGAAAAAATTAATTATTCTAAGTTTGACTTATTTTTTATTAGTTTTGCATGAGGTATGAATTAATGGACCGCAGAATCAGATTAGCATCAGTTTACCTAATGCTTTTGATCTTTGTCTTTTTTGCGGGCTGCTCTGACCAGAATACGGAGCAGGACGCGCTCGGCTATGCCGCAAATATACTCAAAACAGAAGCCGTAACTTACTCAGGGGTTCTTGGCCAGAGCGCCTCCCTGCCGATAAATTATAACCTGGAAGCCCTGGATGTCGAGTTAAAAGCGCCTTCTTATGAGTTGCCCTTGCAAAGGGATGAAATCTCCAATTATGAAACCTTTTCTACCAGAATCCCTCTGGACGCCTCAGCTCTTGAGATGCTGGGAAAGAATGGTTTTGTGGTAATAGAAAACCCTTACAACCCTGAAGAAGAGGATATAACCTCAATGTACGTGACCCTCAAAGAAGAAGAAATTCCTGTTTTTATTACTACGGATTCCCTGCTGCATCTTTACCATATCCAGTTTGATGAAACCCTACGCCAGATAGAGGAAAACGAGTTTTACGATACTCTCTGGGAGACCGATCTTGCCCTTCTGGAAGCTTCGGTCAAAGAATACAATAGTGCCTCAGGGGAGGAAAAGGAAGCTGCAAGGAGAAATGCAGCTTACTTTGCAGTTGCACTGAGCCTGCTCCAGCCCAAGTTCGCACAGGTACAGGCAGCGGATGATCCCTATGGCTTTGTTGATGAAGCTCTTTTCCCTGTAAATTCGGTAGAAAAATATCAATTTGAGGTTCCTTCATATGTAAAAGAAGAGGTTGAAGCCGAGCTCGCTTTGATAGAAGCACATGAAGGGTTTGTTTCCTCTCCTATTTTCCTGTATGAGGAGGACTATTCCCAGTACATACCAAGAGGCCATTACACCCGTTCCGAGAAGCTGCAAAACTATTTCAAAGCCTTTATGTGGCATGGCAGGGTGAGCATGCTCCTTAAAGGTGAACTGATCAAATCCGAAGACCCTGCAAAAGACGCCCGCATCCAGACAATCCAAGCAAGTCTTATATCTTCAAAGCTCGAAAACTCGCCTTCACTTCTTGAAAACTGGGACAAAATCTATGGGATTACGGCTTTTTATGTGGGCTTTTTCGATGATCTCGGACCTTACGAATACATGGAAGTCATGGATCAGGTCTTTGGCAATGGAGAAAGAGAATTTAACGAAACAGCGATAGAGGAATTGAAAACAGCGCTTGCTGAATACCAGGGCCCAAAAATCTATGGAGGAACAGGGAATTGTGTTCTGCAACCACCCTTCACACCAGAGCAGGCTGACCAATGCCTTGAAAATACCACGGGCTTCCGCTTCATGGGGCAGCGCTTTATCCCTGACTCTTATGTTTTCTCAAACCTTGTAGGAGCTTATACAGGAGAATACCAGGGAGAAAAGGAAGAGCCTTTCACTTTTGTAATCTCAGGAGCAGGAAGACCTATCCGTGGCTTCCCTCGTGGGCTTGATATAATGGCTCTCCTGGGCTCGGAAAGGGCTGTCTTCTGGCTTGATGAGCTGAACGATTCCAGTTACGAAAATTATAGTGTTCAATATGCAAATATTGAGACGGAGTTTTCGAACTTCAGTGCAGCCGACTGGAACAGAAACCTTTACTGGTCCTGGCTCTATTCTCTTCAGCCTCTCCTGAAAGATTACGGAGAAGGATACCCGACCTTTATGCAGACCGATGCCTGGCAGGATAAGGAATTGAGCACTTCTCTGGCCTCATGGACAGAACTCAGACACGATACTATTCTCTACGCTAAACAGAGCTATACTATAACTGAAACATCCATGCCTATGCCGCCTGAAGAAAAACCGGTTGTGGGATATGTTGAGCCAGTACCCGACTTTTACGCCAGGCTGCTTGCCTTAACGAAGATGACAAACCATGGCCTGGACGAAATGGATGTACTTGACTCCGGTTCAAAATCGAGACTCACAGAGCTTGAGGGCATCCTTTCCAGGCTTCAGGCAATTTCTGAAAAGGAACTTGAAAATGAAGAACTGACAGAAGAAGATTATGAATTCATCAAGAATTTCGGAGACCAGCTTGAAGGTGTCATAACCGATGTTGATGAGAAAGCCAGAAAAACCACTGTCGTGGCTGATGTTCATACCGATGGAAACACGGAAGTCGTTCTCGAAGAGGGAGTCGGATACGTGGACATGCTCGTAGTTGCATACAAGCTTCCGGATGGCAGAATACTTCTTGGTGCCGGACCTGTGATGAGTTATTACGAGTTCAAGCAGCCCATGGAAGAACGCCTGACAGATGAAAAATGGAGGGAAATGCTGAAGGAAAACCCGCCGGAAAGACCGGAGTGGTCCTCCTCATACATTTCTTAATTTTTAAATTTTTTGAAATAAAAAAGACAGATATAACCTGAAAAGTTTCTGGAGAGCGTAAGAAAGCCCATGGAAGGACTCGCCTGAATTTGTTTACTGCAACCTGAAACTTACGGAAGCAGATATGGAAAGGTATTAATTAGAGAAGTATGAGTAATAATATGTGGGTTATATTATTATAGAAAGCCCCCTGATAAAACTATGGAGGTAATAATAATGTGTAGTGTTGGAGACTCGTTTGATATCGATATGGAAGGAAAATTGCCGGTAAAACATTATGTATGCAAAGACTGTGGAAACAAATTCAAAGGTATTGGCAAGAACGTGAAGTGTCCTTCCTGCCAGTCCAGCAATGTAGCAGAAGCATGATAACCAGCTGAGTTTTTTAGGTATTTATTTTTAACATGGAAAAATCGACCTCCTCCAAAGATATTTCGCTGAAGGAAAATGAAATGCTTCTCCTGCGCGGCAGGGCAGGAGTAGTGGCTATTGTGAAAGCAGGTTCGGATGGACAGTTCTTTCTGGAAACTGAAAATGAAGAGATCGTACTCGGACTGGAACCTCATGACCTGATTGTTGCTTCTGCGTTTTCTGTGGATGAAAAAACTGAAAAAGGGCTTAAATGCGTTCTTTTCATGATCCGGGAGATCAGGTCACCGTTAATAGTTCTTCCAAAAAACCATCCTGCATCACCAAGGCTTCCAATCGTAGTGTCGGCCGGTAAAAAGACCGTTCTAAACTGTAATATTACACCTGGTACGCATCCGAATCAGGACGTACTGTGCGGTTCAAATGAATTTGATAGTCTGGAAGTAATAGGAACACCCGAGGGTGTACAATTTAAAAATATGCCTCAATGTGAGGTATTAAAGGTTAATTTTGACATTTGACCAGTGTATTTATTTAATCCTATTACTTTAACTCTATTGTTTTAACTCTATTGTTTTAACTCTATTGTTTTAATTCTATTGTTTTAATTCTATTATTTGCTATATTTTTTCTATTTTTTATTTCTTTCAGCTTTTTGTTTAACGCATTTTTTATCTGAATTCAGCTTAACAGAGTTTTGGATAGTTTGAAATATTTGATTAGACAAGCATATTAAAAAGCTAATTTTTGGAAAAGTTTGACTCCAATACAGGTTTTCGGTTGCAAAACAGGATAATCTGAACTTGTAGACTGAGAATTCAGAAACCCCCACCTCTCTGAGCGAACAAAGCTCGAACCCGTAACTGACCCAAAGTAACCGAGTTGAGAGAATGAAATACGAGACCAGACTAGTTATAACCTATTTAGTTCTTTTAATCCTTATAGTCTCCCTTGCAGGAGGATGCCTTGAGCAAAGTTCCGGATTAAGCAGGGAGAACGGTACTGAAGCAATAGAAGAAGTTGACAGTAATAGAAGCTCTTCAACTGGTCATCTGAAAATCGAAGCAGTAAATCTTTCCGGTTTTGAGGCAGGAAATCCGGCTCTTGTGGGGAACTACAGGCTTGAAGCTCTTGATATAGAGCTGAAAGCTCCCCAGTACGACCTGCCCCTGCAGGAATCAGATATTTCAAATTACGGTGAGTTTTCTCAAAAATTTTTGACAGATGATACAGCTCTGGAAAAGCTGAAAGAAAACGGATTTGTGGTAATTTCCAACCCTTACAACCCAAAGGAAGAAGATATAACTGCTATGTATAATAGGCTTGGAAACGAAGGACAGCTGATTTTCATAACTTCGGATACACTTCTCCACCTTTACCATGTCCAGTTTGATGACAGCATGAGTCGGGTCGAGCAAAAAGAGTTGTACGACCTTTTATGGGAATTGGATAAAGCTATGCTTGATGCCTCGGTCGAAGAATATAATAGAGCTTCAGGGGAAGAAAAGGAAGCAGCAAGAAGAAACGCAGCCTACTTTACAGTTGCGCTGAGTCTGCTCCAACCCAAAGAGGAGCAAATCAAGGAAATTAAAGACCCTTATGATCCGGAAGCAGGAACATACTTTGAGCCTGTGGCAGAGGAAAAGTATCAGTTTGAAACACCTGCGTTTGTAAAAGATAATGTCGAAGCCGAGCTAGCTCTTATTGAAGCACATGAAGGCTTTGAGACTTCTCCAATCTTCAGTTATAGGGAAGACTATTCTCAGTATGTGCCCAGAGGGCATTACACTCACTCGGAAATCCTGAAGAATTACTTCAAAGCTTTTATGTGGCACGGCAGAATGAGTATGCTACTTAAGGGAAAATTAATCCAGGCAGACGATCCGGAAAAGGAAGCCCGCATCCAGACCATTCAGGCAAGCCTGATTACCTCCCGGCTTGAAGACAATCCGGATCTTCTTCAGAAATGGGACAGGATCTATGTGATTACGGCTTTTTATGTCGGTGTCTCAGATGACATCGGACCTTACGAATATATGGAAGCAATGGAGTCAGTATTCGGAAATGAATCAAGGAACTTTAACGCAACGACAATGGAAGAGCTAAAAATTGAACTTGCCGGATACAAGAGCCCGGAGATCTATGGAGGCACAGGAAGCGGAACTCACGAGCCTGTAATAATAGCCGAGCAGGCTGATGAACTCCTTGAGGATACGAAAGGTTTCAGGTTCATGGGGCAGCGTTTTATCCCGGACTCTTACATCTTCTTCAGGCTCACCGGCCCCTATACTAAAGAGTATACGGGAAATCAGGAACAGATGCCTTTTACCTATATAGATTCCGAATACGGAAACAACAGGGGTTTCCCGCGAGGGCTTGATGCGATGGCTCTCCTGGGATCGGAGAGGGCTGTTTACTGGCTTGACGAACTGAACGATTCGAGCTATAAAAATTACAGTCTCAGATACGGAGAACTGGATTCGGAGTTCTCGAACTTCAGTGCAGCCGACTGGAACAGGAACCTTTACTGGTCCTGGCTCTATTCCCTCCAGCCTCTCTTAAAAGATTATGGTGCAGGTTACCCAACCTTCATGCAAACCGAAGCCTGGCAGGACAAGGAATTGAGCACTTCTCTGGCTTCCTGGACCGAACTCAGACACGATACAATTCTCTATGCTAAGCAAAGCTATGGGATAGATGAGGGACTTCCTGTGTTTGGAGACAAACCCGTGGGATATGTGGAGCCTGTACCCGAGTTTTATAACAGACTGCTGGCCCTTACCAGAATGACTGAAAGCGGACTCGAAGAACTGGACGCACTTGACGAAAATACAAGAGGAGAGTTTGAGAGACTCGAATTTTTCCTTAAAAAGTTTATTGAGATTTCCAAAAAAGAACTTGAAAACAAAGAATTGACAGAAGAAGACAAATTTTTCATCTTCAGCTTTGGAGAAACTCTCGAAATAACCGGGGGTCTCGACGAAGAGTCCACGAAAACCACCCTTGTTGCAGATGTCCACACCGAACCAAATAATAAACTTGTGCTTGAGGAAGGGACAGGATATGTGGACATGGCAATTGTGGCTTACAAGGTTCCTGACGGCAGGGTTTTCCTGGCTGCAGGGCCGGTTATGAGCTATTATGAATTCAAACAGCCTATGGAAGAACGCCTGACAGATGAAAAATGGAGGGAGATGCTTGAGGCAAATCCGCCTGAAAGGCCTGAATGGGTTTCGAGATACAGAGCTTAAAGCCCTGAAAAACATTTTTTAAATTTATTATCTTTCAATCTTAAATTTTAACTTTTATTTTTAAGTTGATTTTGAACTGGAATCGGTTTAGAACCGGGGCGTGTAATATGAGTCCGGGAAGGTACCCCTTGATTGAGAAGAAAGGATTGATATTCTTTCAGATTAATCTTTTACTGATAGTACTTTTTGCATCGATAAATCCTGCCATGGCAGACGAAGATCCTGAAGAGACAGAAAATCCTCAAAATCCCGTGCAATTCGTTGGGCCAATTTCCGATTACGGGCTAGATATGGATGGGGATGGACTGTATGACTATCTGGTGGTTAAATTTAACGCTCAAAGTAATATGCCTTCTACTTATTTTTTCACGGGAGATCTGCGTGTAGACCTGGGTTTTCACGAGAGTAAAGACTCAATAGCCCATGAGTTTCGTATGCTTAACTTCGCAAAAAATTCTACCTATCTGAATGGAAAAACCAGTACGGTTATCCTCAATTTTGAAGGAGGCAAAATTCGTGAGAATGAATTAAACGGCCCCTATGAAGTGAAAATAAGTTTAAGCAACGGAAGTTGGGGTTTTGGCAGGGGGATCGAATATACGACAGGAGCATATGAATATGTGAAATTTGAACAGCCGGAGTTACTTATCTCAGGCCCTGTCCGCTCAAAAGCCCGGGCACTTGAACTGGCCGAGCAAAATGCTGCCGAAGCGGGGATAAATCTTGGAGGACTGAAAGATATAGACATTTCTTCTGGAAGAAATGGAGAAATCTGGATTTTCCACTTTGAACAAAACGGGACCCAGGAATGTTTTGCGATAGAGGGGAATACTGTTGAGGACATCAGGCACTGGACTCTAAACGAAACGGTATCGAAGAGGAGTCCAGCTACTCCTTCCCTGCATATGGGTTGCACAGTTACTCTGTTTGCAGCTGCATGTTTATTTACCAGAAAATCTTCTGCCCAAATCACAAGTCAAAAAGCTTCCGCCTGCCAGATAAAAAGACCAGATGAGAAAAATGACTGAAAGATAGAAAGATAACTAAAAAAGGTTTTAAATCAGGAAAAAAGAAGAGATGACTATATAAAAGAAATCAGGTTTTTATATAGAAAACTTCTCTTCTCTACTGCCTGAGGTCTCTTGTTCCTGTCTTACCTGAGTAATTAACTTTTCAAGCTGCTCCCGGGAGATGCTTTTATGTTTCTCTTCGGTGCAGACCTTGACTTTTTCGATCAGGGCACAGAGTTCTTCCCGCTCAAGGCAGAAGCCGATGCTGTTGATTATGCCTTTCAGGGCTTTTGTGCCTGTGTGCTTTCCGACAACAAGGTTGCGCTTTCCGCCGACCATTTCAGGGAGGAACAATTCGTAAGTGCGCGGCTCTTCCAGGATTGCAGCGACATGGATTCCGGACTCGTGCGTGAAGGCATTCTGTCCGACAACGGCTTTGTTTACCGAAGGAGTAATGCCTGAGTATTCCGAGATCATTCTGGAGAGAGCTGTCAGTCGGGTAGTGTCGTAACGGTCTATTCCGTATTGCACCCTGAGGGCAACCAGAACTTCTTCTAAAGAGGCATTTCCTGCCCTCTCCCCGATGGCGTTAACTGTCGTATGAAGTTGTTTTGCCCCGGCTTCGGCGGCTGCAAGGGTGTTGGCTGTAGCCATGCCAAGGTCATCATGGCAGTGAATGCAGATAGATGTGTTTACGGACTTGAAGATCTCGCTTACAAGATAGTGAGTTGTGGCAGGGTTCAGTATGCCCACTGTATCTGCAAGGCTTACGTACTGCACTTTGTACTCGTTTTCAACTTCCTTGAAAGCCTGCTTAAGACGGTCAATCGGAGTGCGGCTTGCATCTTCGGCTGCAAAACGTACTTTTAAACCGTGATCAGTTGCATATTCGATGGCTTCTTTGGCGCAACCGAGCATATCCTCAAAAGACCTGTGGTACTTGTATTTGAGATGCATGTCGGACATTGCGATGAAAATGCTGACAATATCAACGTCACATTCAAGGGCAGCGTCTACATCCCCCTTTACTGCTCTTGAGAGACAGCAGATCCTTGAATTAAAGCCCTGGTTTGCAATTTCCTTTACGATTTCTTTTTCGTATGCGGAAACTACCGGAAATCCGGCTTCTATAACCTCAATACCCATGGAATCAAGCTCGCTGGCTACTGCCAGCTTCTGTTCTTTCGTGAACACAACGCCAGGAGTCTGTTCCCCATCGCGCAGGGTCACGTCACAGATTTCGATATCAAGGGGGCGATATTCGATGAAGTCCATCAGTGTGTTTCTGGAGTACTGCTCGCTCTCTGACATAGTTACTGTTTCCCGTGATTTTTCTCATTTGAGGAATTTTAATTATTTTTAATGATATTTGTGTAGACTGCCCTGAAAATAACTCAAAGGCTCGAGTAAGAAATTATGAGGCTGAAACGCCATTAAAAGTCAAAAAGTCTTATGTTTAGCAAGATTAGCATTAGCTTTACCTACATATGTATAAATGTTTTCCTTGGAGGAAAAGAGTTTCCGAGGCAGTATTACTATATTTTTTGATAAAGAAACTCGCTTCAGGACATCCGATCATTATATAATTGAGCCTTAACTCAGCTTTCCAAAAATATAGAAAATAACATCCTGTATCTAATAAAAAAGCCTTAAGAGATTAGGGACAAAGCTCCATTATAATAAAAAGGAGATTAATAAAATAAGTAAAGTTAAAGAAGAAAGTTAATAAAGTCAGAGAAGAACTTTTCAGGAAAGTTTCCGCTGAACCCTCTCATAAAAGCACATATCCGAAATCCGGACAAAACGTGCAGGATACTTTGATTTCTTTAGTTTGACAATATCATCAGGCCTGATCCTGTAAGACTTCTGTCCGTCAATTGCAACTACAGCTTCTTTTTTGATATCTGATAGTTTTACTGTAATTTCGCTATCCGAAGGAATTACCCAGGGTCTTGAAGAGAGTTTGAAAGGAGCAACAGGAACCACAACAATCGCATTTACCCTTGGATTTATGATAGGACCCCCTGCGCTCATCGCATAGGCAGTAGAGCCTGTAGGGGTTGCAAAAACCACACCGTCTGCACGCATTTTGTCAAGAAGACAGTCGTTGACATGAACCTCGAACTGGATAATCTTCGCAGGTTTTGCAGACATTATAGCAATCTCATTGGTGGCTGTTTCAATCATTTCCCCATTAAGAAAGACATCCACACGCATCCTTTCTAGATATGAGAACCCATAGAGGACTTCTTCTATAGTCTCAATCGCATCTTCAGGTTCCACATCTACAAGAAACCCAAGAGTACCCATGTTAATTCCCAGTACAGGGAGAGGGTCTTTCATTTTGGCAATATTCCGCAGAACTGTCCCGTCGCCTCCCACACTTATAATGAGCTCTACTCCTTCGTCTCTCATCCTTTCTACCGGAGTCCCCTCAATGCCCAGGACTTCAGCTGTGGCGGTTGAGACGAAAATCTGGACCTTTGAGCTGAAGCTGGAAAGAATATTCCTTACCATTTCAAGGACTTCGGGCCTGTCGCAGCGTGAGGCAAGCCCTATCTTTTTTATAGCCAAATTATCCCCCTGAGAGTAGATTTAAAATTTTTTTGTGTACTTGTCCATTGGACGCGACCATCTCCACCCTGGCAGTAACATTATCAGGAAGTCTCAGGATATTTCCATGTCCATCCGTAACACGTCCTCCGGCTTCTTCAAGGATAAGTTGACCTGCTGCCACATCGGTTACACGCAGAGCTTTTCTGACGTCTACAAAAGCATCAAGCCTGCCTGAAGCTACATAACACAGTTCAAGCGCCACACTCCCGAATAGCCTCACGCGCCGGACATTGCTGTAAATTTTTCGAGTCCTTTCAACATTCTGCCTGTAGCCGTACACACTGACACAGAGATTCTTCAGGTCCGAATTCAGAGAGGGTTTGATTCTTTTCCCATTAAGGTATGCTCCCTTTCCGGCTTCTGCATAATATTCCTCTTTTAGTGCAAGGTTGCTTACGTACCCGAACCTCAGGTCTGAGAGGTCATGAGAAGCAAACGCTATTGAAATGCTGTAAAAAGGAATTCCTGCAGAGGCGTTATATGTCCCGTCAAGCGGATCAAGTACAACAGAAAACTCAGGAGAATTTCCGATAACGAGTTCTCCAAGCTCCTCACTGAGTATCCTCATGGGCCTGCCATTGGCTTTAAGCACCTCGACTATGGCATCTTCTGCTGCCTGGTCTATACTGCTGGTCGGTGTCCCGTCAGCTCCCATGCGTACGAAGCTTCTTGATGAATCAGTGCCAACAAGCTCGGAGGTCGCATCGTCTGCAGCCTTAAAAGCTTCCCGACACAGTTTCAAAAAATCTGAATCTGAAGTCATATAAGGGTCGGATCCTCCTGTCTCAGGGTTCTGGTTTCCGGAGCCCGGAATTCGAGCTCCGAACAGAGCTTCAAGTATCGGGACTCAGGCAGCTCGTCTGGAGATGACAGAGTGCCCGAAGTCCTGGAAATGAGCCTCGGAAGATACTCAGAACCCGAGGGCTTTGTTTGTTTTCTGGATTGATTTTGCACCGTCGCTCTCAAGCTCCATCATTGCACGGATAGCATCCACATTTTCCGGAACCACGATGGATTCCTGGTGGATTGCCTGGAAGAAATAAAACTCTCTTTCGTGCACGGTAATGGACTCAGGCCAGATGCAGTTTTCCCACATGTCGTTTCTCGGGCGACCCATATCCCTTGCAAATTCTATAATCTCGGCTGTTGAACCGATGCCCTGTCCCACGAAACGGATTCTTGACTGGGAACCGAAAATCTTTTTGACGTCCTCAGCAGTACAGTCAGTGTTGACCTCCATATTTACGGTGTGCAGGTGCATGAGGGTCGTCGGAATTTTCATGGCTGCAGTTGTGATACTGATGTTAGGCAGTACACTCTTTACGTCAGGCCCGTGGTGAGACGGGAGTTTTATCGGATCAGGCACGATTGCATTAATGGGTCCTTTCTTAATATCATTGGGATCCACAGCCCTTCTTGCAAGGGTTACCCTTACCTTATTTACCCCCAACTCCTTATCAATAGGGTAAATGACCCTGCAAAGCCCTGTTGTGTTACAGGAAACTACCCTCACCAGGTCACGCCCGAGAGCTCCTTCATAGTTGCTCACAGCATTAAAGGAGAAACCTGCAAGCTCGTGTTCTTCACCGCCCTGCCAGATTGCTTTTACTCCGGCTCTTTCATACATCGGCTTGTTTTCTTCCCCAACTCCTCCAGGTGTACAGTCAACTACCAGATCAGCTTTTTCTACCATTTCTTCAATGGTTCCGGCTATCGGCATGCCTGCTTTCTCAAAGGCTCCGGCACTTGAAGCAGGGGCATATATGTCATACCCTTTCTGGTGTGCTACTGCAGCTTCATAATTGGGCTTCGTTTTGGAAATCCCTATGATTTCCATGTCATCCTGAGCCTGTACGGCGTCTGCAACTCTTTTCCCTATCGTTCCGTAACCGTTTACTGCAATCTTTGCTTTGACCATTTATTATCCTGTCCTTTTTAATTCTCTTCTACTTATTCAGGATATTTAAAATTATAGCTTAATTTATGGTTTAAATCAATAGCCTTAGATGCTGAAAATATGGTTTCTTTCATCATTTGCGATTTTCCGGGCAGCAGATTATCAATCCAGAGTCCAGATATAAATTAAAAGTGTTTAATAGATTTATAATGTACGTATACATTAAAGGTATATTTAAAGAGACATTGCAAACTGCCTTATTTACAATCTAAGATATTAAAGTTGATTGATGAATCTATCCCAAAACCAGTTTTATTTCTCACATTTAAAAATATTAGAACAGATTTCTTAATCGGAAACTCGGTCATTTATTGAAAATTTGAAATTTGTAGACCAATTTTGAGTTTTGGAATCAGCTTGATATATATCTCAAATATTTTACTTATACTTGGGTATATGCCTTAGATCACAGTCAGGTTATAGATTAAAAACACATAAATGCTTTTCTCGGAAATATATCAATGTTGATGAAAGTAGAAGAGAAGCTAAGGATGTCTGGAACTTCAAGGCTTCTTTCCGGAAGATAAATCTCCTGAACTTTTAAATTAATGACTTATAACTTGAAAATTTGGAAAGAAATAAAATCTGGAAAAAATAAACAATACTCTGTTGTAAAAGAGGCTGATTAAAGGATCTAGCTTGAGACCTTAGGATCTAGCTTGAGACCTTATACTTGTTCTGTAACATTTAATCCAGATAGCAAATTCAGTACCTTTACCCCGTTTAACTTTAATCTCATCATCCAGCTGGTTTACCAGAATATTTACGAGCTGCAGTCCGAGAAAATTGGAGTTTACCGTATCAACTATACCACGCCGGGTCTAAAGCCGGCCTGGCAACAAGATAAAAAACAACTACTTCAAAAAAAAGAAAAATCAGTACCACAAGTAATCTGCATGGGTTGGGATATGATCGGTAAAATAAAAAAGTAAATCACTTTGATAAAATAATAGCTTCCCCACGTGAGAAATTGACTTCCTTGATCGAGCCTTCAACTGTCATTCTGTCTCCCAGGATTCCGGTAAGCTGGATTGAATCTCCTTCAACCTGAATCTTTGCTACGGAGTCCATAACCTTTTCACGGTTTTCTCCACTGAGCATAATTATATTGAGTTCACACATCTCGTATCTCTCCTTACTTGAGCATTAATCGTTTGTCATCATCCAATATAAAGATGTTTTTTTGTTTATTTTCAGACATAGTGAAAGGGGCATTGAGAATATTTCTAACCCCCGAGTCCCTTCTAATATATTGCCCGCTTGATAATTTGATACCCCCTGATTGACCAAAAGATGAAAGCAATTCAATGTTCGATCTCAAAATTTTGTCCATTTTTACACTGATAACCGGCACTATTTTCTAGACGCAACAGTTCTTTTAAATTTAAGTGTACGTACCCTCCGTATTGTGCAGGAAAGTCGTTAATTGCAAGCCAGAAGTCTCCGGTTTCAGGATAAGCAACCAGACTCCACATGTTTGCGATATGCGCTTTAAACGGACCCACAGGTTCTTTTGCTTCGTAGGAGAAATCAGGATATAATGCGCAAATTGTACAGAGGATATTGTTTGTCCAGGATGGAAAAAATTTGTCACGTGTCAGACGGGTATAAGGATCATAGCAGTCGCTCAAGATTTTAATTGCATTCTCAACAGTGATATTTCCATAGTACTCGTGAATCAGCTCTTGATAACGCTCAAAACGGCTGGGTGCCTGGACATAGAAGTTATAAGGCTCTTTAAGGCTGTTCTGCCAGTTTTCTATTGTGGAAATGTCCTTGAGCTGGTTTACCGGGACCTGGTCAGCTACCATATTGTAACCGGAGTAGCCCATCCAGCCCGGATAGCAATTGGAATGATTTGTCTGCCACAGGGCTTCAACACCCGGCATTGGGTAACGGCAACATACATTCCTGGAAGAAGTTTCTACTACTACTGCTTTTTTAGCCTTGGCATCAGCTACATGGTAAGCAATCCCGGCGCAGCGAGGATAATTCTGGAAAATCCTTATCGCATCTTCCACTGTCCGTGCATGGGTCAACAACAAACGAGTAAATATTGCAATTCCGCAGCCTTTCATGCTTTCATATTGCATGGAGTTTAGCTGGGTCATCATCGCGAAGCCATCCGCATTTATACCTCCGTCAAGTCCGATCATTCCCGGATACGTTAAGAAAGCATGCCCTATTCCATCATCTGGACTGGCTACGACCAGTATTCTGTTAGCCAACTGTTTCGGCATATTGAAATTGTCTTCATTTTTTCCGAAGATCAGTTTTCCATCACCTCCAGCCCATTCTCC
The DNA here is from genome assembly GCF_000970285.1 of Methanosarcina horonobensis HB-1 = JCM 15518. Classification (NCBI taxonomy): domain Archaea; kingdom Methanobacteriati; phylum Methanobacteriota; class Methanomicrobia; order Methanosarcinales; family Methanosarcinaceae; genus Methanosarcina; species Methanosarcina horonobensis. Next base: position 1,961,350 of record NZ_CP009516.1, read on the forward strand.
CCAGGCACAAAAACTGCTGCAACCTCCCCCAGCTAATGTAATTACATTCTGTTGTGAACCTTCACTGTTTTCAATTTTATTAGTTATCTGGTTGTCATTCTGGTTATCACCCTGCCAGTAATCAGGATGGCAGTAAATGCACCACTGGTCATAGTTGGTATTCCAGAGCAAAATCTGCTCAAGGGTTACTTCTATTCCGGCATCCTTCACACCATCAGCAATTCCTCTCATTTCTTCTTTGAACTCCTGTGGTAAAAAAGGTTCAGCTGCCTTTTGCCCCATCCACAAGGTTTTCTCCGCTTTATCGAGGTCCGAGCCGGTCTGTGCAGCAACATAAGCAGCAGTAGCTAAAAGTGTCCTGTTAATCATCAGGTCGGTTTTGTCTGCCAGCAGATAACCATGTTGATAACCCATTTCATAAGGCTTGCCTTTAAGACGCAGTACCTTGATTCCTTTTATCTCTTCAAAACTTGCTTTTCTCAGGATTTCACTTTTATTCATAATAAATACTCCCTTTCACTCTAAAATTATTTATATACAAATAAATTGAACAGAATAGGTTTAAAACCCTTTGGTCATCAGAAAAAGTAATGTTACCAGAAAAAGCTGTTTTTACCGATGGACTCTCCCTCCTCCATCTCAGAATGAGGGGTATTCCTACTCACCTACAAAGGGAACAGGTAATCAGTTCACGGATAGTTCATCAGTTTTGCAACCGACAGGCCCTGCTCAAGCCCGAGATCTTCAGCCACACACTCGCATTTTGTAAGAAGCATATAAGCAATAGGTCCGAAGTTGTGCTCTGAGAGGGTTTCGTAGTTTGCCATGCCCTTACTGATTATCAAAGTCGCATCCTTCATGGCTTTGAGAAGTTCGGCAGGAGCTTCTTCTACGAGGATACCCACAGCATTTGAACCCGTAGTCATCACCCTGTCGACCTTTTTATCTATTTCGAACTCTGTTACTTCTTCCATAGTCACGTCTGTAAGGATAGGGGCTCCGCGCACAACCAGGGTAATCTTCCCGCCGAGCTTTTTAATCACGTCAAAAACAATCATATCAAAAAGAATCTCTCCGCAGTTGTCAGCAATATAGACAACATCCTGAAGGAGACAAAGCATTTTCGGAGTGTCATCTACATCAAGCCCCTGCTCGAAAAATTTCAGAAAAGCAGCTTCAAATTTATCCTCGCTGGCATCAAACCCCATAATCCCGAAATCAAAGTAATTGGCAACAACCGATGCCAGCACTGCCCGCCTGAAGAGTTCCCGGTCATCAGGAGAATTTTCGTAAATCTTTTCTTTTGCTACAGGCAGAACTTTCAATGCGGCCTGGTTGATTAGCTTTTTAGTAACTGCATACGGGTCACTGTCTTCCAGGACTTCATAGCATTTTCTATGGATCTTTGTGGCCACGCTTGCTGATACTGCCTCAGGGCTGTAATGTTTGTTCATCACTCCAAGGCATTCATGTAGCGTCTTGCTTATCAGATCCTCGTCGTCAGTAGAAAGCTTTGATTGAAAATGCACTCGGGAAAGAAGGCAGTAAGTACAGCGTGGGTTCATCTTCATGTGAATTCTTCCTGTTTTTTGGATTATGATATAGATTTTTCAGGATTTTTCGGAATATTACTGATATGTGCGGCAAATATTATACATTTACTTTTCCAGTATAATAAACCTAAAAAATGAACCTTTAAAAAGGTAACCTGAAATCCGTGTCTGAAGTAAGAAGTTTAGATTTAAACATTCCATTGCAGATCCATGTATACCTCCCTCCATATCTCACAAAACCGATAAAACAATAGCCTTTGAAGCAGGGAACTTTGCCAGCAGGATTCTTAGAAAAGGTAAATTCTTTATAGCTGATATGTGTAAAATAATTTACGATGTTAGTTGGAACCCGAAATCTCAAACCATTCTCAATTCTTTATTTACTTACAATTGCACTGCTAATCTTCTCTGCGGCTTTTTCATTTCCGGCCTGCGCACTTACCGAAGTAGATGTAAGTCCTGTCAATACACCTGATGGTGCAGTCGTGCTGATCATAGACGGCTTAAGCTCGCCTTTTATCTATTCTGAACTTACGCCGCATGCACTTGACGGCGCAACGCTTGAAAAAGCAAGGCTTGAGAATATTCCTGAGATAGGAAAAAATAGTGCCAGGATTCTCGAATTTCGTGCTCCTCAGACCTTTACCGAAGGAGGGCACTCGGTTCTTGTTACCGGAAACCGGGGTGCAGACAGTGAATTTGTCAGTTTTAAAGACGCAAACATTTTCGATATCTTACATAGCAGGGGATATCTCTGCATCGCAGTAATGGAAAAAGGAGATTCCTGGTCAATCTGTGCAGAGCAGGATGCTGTCCTGAGAGATGAAAACAACTCCATAAAGAATATGGAAATAGTACTTGACCAGTATGAACATTCTCAGGATCTTTCCGTACCATCCGGGCTTTTGCAGTTAATGCAGGGCAGAGCTGACAGGGCTCCCGGATATGTTACTTCTAAAGAGACAAGGGACAGGTATAACGGGTATAACAGGTGGGGTATTGAAACCGCCTGCGCTGTTGTGGAGTACATGGCAAAAAACAGTCCAGAACAGAAGTACCTGCTGACCGTCAACGTGGGGGCAGTCGACATGAGTGGGCATTACAGAGACAATTATGGGTACATAGACTGCATTGAAAGCCTTGACTCCGAACTTCTGCCTCTCTACAACCTGTGCGAAAAAAACAACCTTGCCTTTGTCCTGACCGCAGACCACGGGATGGCTTTTCCGGCAGAGGGTTCCAAGGGAGGTCACCAGTCCGAAAAATACTCCGTTTCGGACGAAGCGCAACTGGTTCCACTCATCGTATCTGCGCAGGATGTTGAAATCGGGGTTATCGAAGGAGAGTTCGGACAGGAGGACTTTGCTCCGACTCTGCTTGGAATCCTTGATATCCCGGACAGGCCCAGGTTTGCCGAAGGAGAACAGATCCTGCTTACAGGGCACGTAAACCTTGAAGTCATACTCCCGGAAAAAGGAACTGTAGAAATCAGGAAAGATGGAAAAGTTCTCGAATCTTCAGGAAGCGATAACCAGTTCGTTTTCTACGGACTTGAGCCGGAGAAATCATATACGATCAGGGCTGTGCTTGATTCCGGAAAGGGCCTTGCAGAAAAGGAAAAAGAGGTTTTTCTTAAAACTGACTCCGTGATCGATTTCGGCAAAAAAGGAACCGGGGAAGGGAAAAGCGCGTACTCGTCGACGGAATCAAAAGCAGGAATAAACTTTGCGGGTATTTCAGAAGAAGGAAATTCAATTTTTGGCAGGAACTCAAATCACCTGATAGGATATTTCCTGATAGGAGCAATAAACCTTGCAGGATTTTTTATCATCATGAAAATTCTAAAAAAATACTGAAGAACCACTTAAGACCATTAAAAAACTTCATATCTCTTAAAAAGCCTCAAACCTTAAAAAACTGTTCTGAAAAACGGAAACATCTGTCTTTCGGTTAAGATTCCTGGATTCCCTGTTAAGATTTCCGAATAAAAGTTCCTGTTCAGTTAATGCTTTCGTTTTTTACAAATGGTAAAGTTGAAGAAATAGTAAAGCGATCAAAGTGGTTAAAATATATAACATAAATTTTACATTTTTGTTATATAAGATATGAGCCTATCCCAAAACTCTAAATTTCCTCCCTTAATCTCGAGTTTGGAATAACCACTCCCCCCTCTGACAATGAACACAATTATGAAACTCTTATTGATATGAAAATAAAATTGGTTTTGGGATGAGCTTTATATTTAATATAGCTTGTAGAGACATATATATTATGTCCCCATTGAGCGAAAATCATTTAGCGAATGTTATAGAGCAAATACTATTGAGCCAATCTGAAGTTGCCTGATACTGATTGGCCTTAAAATGCTGAATATCCCTGGCTTCCTGGAGTGGCCATTGAAGATAAGTTCCTGACTCAGCTGCAGTACAACCCGGCTGTGTACATCACTTTATGGTTCTAATATAAAGACCTGCAGAACCGCAGAGATGGAAAAAAAGCCCGAAAAATTGATTCCCTTCAGCGGAAGTGACCAAAAATGGAATATGAAGAAAGATTTGAGAAGGCTGTCCAGGTTACAGGCGTCGGGCTCCTTGTGAATCTCGGGCTAACTCTTTTCAAGTTATTTGCAGGAATTCTTGGGAGCAGTGCGGCAATGGTCGCAGATGCTGTCCATTCCCTTTCGGATTTTCTGACCGACATTGTGGTGATCTTTGGCTTCAAGGTCGCAAAAAAACCGGTAGACAAAAGTCATAACTACGGGCACGGAAAAATTGAAACTCTGAGTGCAAGCCTTGTCGGGCTCATGCTTTTAATTGTAGCCGGGCAGATTTTATTTTACGGACTCCGGAAAATTCTGCTGTTCGTGGAAGGAGAAAACCTTGAGCAGCCTGCTCTTATTGCCCTGTATGCAGCTCTGCTTTCCGTAATCTTAAAAGAGCTCATGTACCACTATACAATCCTTGAGTCCCGAAAGATCAACAGCATGGCCCTGACCGCGAATGCCTGGCACCACCGCTCTGATGCTTTTTCTTCTCTTTGCACCATGATTGGGATCGGGGCTGCAATCTTCCTGGGAGGAAAATGGGTTGTGCTAGACCCTCTTATGGCGGTTTTTCTGAGTTTCATCATCCTTAAAGTCGCCCTGAAGATATTCCGTAGCAGCATAAACGAACTCATAGAAGCATCACTTGATGAGGAAACCGAGGGCAAGATCAGGCAGATTATCCAGAATACCGAAGGAGTAAAAGCTCTTTCAAACCTCAAGACACGGAGAATAGGAAATAATATTGCAGTGGATATCCGCATCAAAGTTGACAGTGCCCTAGACATCGGAGAAGCAAACCGTATTTCCATTCATGTAGAACACAACCTGAAAAAAGCCTTCGGGCCCTATACCTATGTCCTTGTGAAAGCCGAGCCCTATGAACGCGAACCCGCAGGAAAACCTGAGGACGGGAAAATTCCCGAACATGCAGAGCATTCTGAAAAACATGACATCTGCCTTAGAAAGCAGCCGATAAAAGAGGGCAAAAACAACAGGTTCTAAGGATTCAAAAATGCCGCAAAGTTCACAGAATCGTGAGCCTCAAAAAGATCACTTTCATCTCAGGAAAGATCATATACATTTCCCAGGGCTTCTTTAAAGGTAACATCAACATCTTCTACGTGGGCAAAAGTCGGCCCTCTTCGAAGCTCGTTTATCAGGAGTTCAAGAGCTTCCCGCCTGCCTTCAGCGAGAATAAAAACCCTCCCGTTCCTGAGGTTTATGGGGTTGCAGTCCACTCCAAAGCGCTCGGCAGCATTTCTTGCAAACCTTCGAAAACCAACGCCCTGTACCCTGCCGGATACAAGGATTTCCGCCCGCACAGTTTCTCCAGAGGTCACAACTGGCTATTTTGAATAACCCTGATATATATCTATGGTTATTTCAAGACCGGGAATCTGGCGGGAAGTGGTTTTTGGGATAAGAGAAAAAGATACTTAATATAAAAATAAAATAAGTAAATGTTTTCTTAACCTATATTAGAAAGATCAATCGAGAATAAACAGGTTGGAAATGTACTAAATACAGGATCGAGTACCAAAGAGGATGTATGCAATTGTTTTGGGCAGCTACACAAATCATGCGATTTGACAAGTTCCCGATAACCCCTAACTCTTAAAAAAGATTCCTTAAATTCTACAGAATTTTTCCTGCTCTTTCTCTAATTCTCCTAAAATTCTTTAATTCTCCTAAAAAGCCCTATTTCTTCGCCTACATAATCTTTTCCGGATACGCATATCCAGAGGTAAGAACAGCATGTCACTGCTTTTACTCGCTCCATAATTCTGCTTGAGCTCTTTCCAGGCTGCCTTATCCAGTGAATGAAATTTTTTAGATAGTTTTTCAGTTATTATTTTTCAGGAAGATAAGGAATGAAAAATAACGGTGCTGGATAATTCAACCAGCTTGTAATCAGGATATCTCACTCCTTGGGACCCCACTATCCAGATAGTGGAGTGTAATGTCATCTCCATTACGGTCAACCTGAACAAGTTCGTATATCTCTGCAAACATTAAAATATCCAATTCAAAATCGTTATCACTTATAGGGACATCTTCAGGAACAATTATTCCAGCTTTAGAGAGTTCTTCTGCATCATTATATAGTTTTATTGTTACCGCCCTCATTTTTTAGCACACCCATACCAGTAATTTTCTTCCACGCAGTTTGGCTTACTGCAGTACACTATATAGTATCATTTCTATATAAGCAAAGCATTAGATATTAATTCTAAAAGAGTTCAGATAGTAAAAAGACGAGGGATGGCGGGAAATTTATTATGGGCAGAAGGAGATAATATATTAAAGGAGATAATATATTAATATTGTTGGTACTCGGGTAACGGGTGCGAGTTATTGAAAAACAGTAAACATAAGAATCTCTACGTTTTTCTTAAACATGGGAGATATGCTCACTTTTTCGGAATTGATCAATAACTCACTGACACGACCCATAATTTGGAGGAGAAATTATGAGTATTGGGACGAGCTCAGTAAAAAATAATGTCAGCTAACTTCCTTTAAGTAAAAGACAAATGTTTACACCTCAAAAGAGTGGCCATGCCCGGGATTTACACGTTTGGCTCCAAGTTCTTTAAGCTTAAGCCAGCTGTTTTTTGATACAATATCATCTTCCATTATTTGATTTTCCGGCCGGAGGTCACCTATAAAGGCATCTCCTGAGTCAAGAAAGACAGAAATGCTATCGCCGGAATGTCCTGGTGTATGAATAACTTCTCCTGACAGGCCTATGCTCTGCAGAACCTTTCTGGACTCTGATAGAGTTATTATAATGTTATCCTCCAAATTGATCGGCTTATAACTCATTTTCTTTTGTATCACAGCTTCCATTTGAGCTATACTTTGGATTTGCATATCAAATAAAATAAACTTAACACCTTTATCTTTGAGTTCTTGAACTAAACCTGCATGATCAACGTGGAAGTGGGTAACAATTAGATAATTTATTTCCTGCACCCTTTTTCCTGCAGGGCGTAGTTGCCTGCCGTAATCGTTTATTGTTCCAGGCCATCCGATATCAATTGCCAAACAGTATTGATCAGCATCAATCAGATAATAATTGGAGGATTTATAGCCAACGTTAAATATTTTCATTATCCTCAACTAAACTAACACATTTATTCATAATTGTTTCAAACTCTTTTTATTCAAATTTACCCCTATTATTAAGAAGATAAATCATTTGTCTGTTATATACTTTTTATGTTGATTTTGCAAAAACACCTTTATTCTACTGTATTTTGTAATCTTCACTTGTGAAACAATTCTTATTGGGCTGATAACGTTTATGAAATAGAATTGTTTAAATTAAAGGCGCTAAATGGCAAAACAGCAAAAAGGAACAGTAAGTACTGATTATAGAGAAAATTTAAGGTGGGGGATCATATGAAGCTAAAACAAACGATTGGTATAGTTTTAATCAGCATTCTTTTATTATCTGCAACTGCAATTGCAGCACCTACGAAATATAAAACAAGGTATGACACAACAACGCTTACATCTAACCCTGAAGTCGTTGCCCCAAATCTTATTGCTGCTTTTACTGCAACTCATGACCCAAATAGACCATTGACAATAAGATTCAAAGAAGAGTGTATTGGGGAACCAGTTCCGTACAAGTGGGGCGAGAGAGAATGGACATACTACTGGGGCTTTGGAGATAATACTACAGCAAATCAAAAGAACCCTGTACATCCATTCAAAGAACCAGGAAGGTATAAAGTTAATTTAAGGATAAGAAACGCTGAGGGTCAAGAGAGCAAAGCAGTAATGTACATTAATGTAAAATGGTGAAAAAATAAATTCTCAAAATTGAAAAAAATTATACGAATGAAATTATATATGCAGGGAATTGGTGTGTCAGAAGATTTGGGAGCGTCTAAGGCTAATTCCCGTCATTTTAATGGCAGGATACAGCCGTCAACTCTCCTTTAATATGGTTACAGATAACGTTTTTCTACTTACAAATCTATACTTTATTGTTAAGTTTTGTTCTGGGAGCTGTAAACGCTACAGAAGCCGCTTAACTTTGCTCTGAAACTCCAAGTATAGGGTTCTTTGAAGTAGTTTCAAAGGTAAAACTTGAAACGATTGCTCTTGATGTATAGCTTATCTCAAAAATTTATCATTCTTTTTAAACTTCATCTAGAAGATTAAACTCAGTAATAAACGTTTTTTCTAAGTCAAGTTTTTGTACACAATACATAGAATTGGTCTACTAATATTGGATTTTTGATTAGGTACCTTTTTAAAATTTATACTTTTACGGATAAACAGGCATATCGCCTTAGATTACTAGTTTAAAAGTTAATATGTGATTAATCTCATAAATATATTTAGACAATGTATGGACGATTCGTAGAAAAACAAAATATGTGTACCCTACTTTGAAACAGGGTTGCTGGGGAATTATGACTACTTCTGAACGCCTGAGTGCCGACGAACTGGGAACTCGAGTGCAGGAACAGATCGCCGAACTGGAAAAAGCCAATCAAGCTTTACATACCGAGATTCTCGAATGTAAGAAAGCTAAAGAGGATTTGCGCGCCAGCGAGGAAAGGCTACGCTTCATGAGCGATAATCTACCGGACAGTGCAGTTTATCAGTATACCCATGAGCCCGATGGAAGTGTCCGTTTTCTTTACTGCAGCGCGGGTATTGAGCAGCTTAACGGCGTCAGCCCCACGGACGTACTTCGAGACCCAGGTACACTGCACCGGCAAATCCCTCCGGAATATTTCGAACGGCTCGTAGAAGCCGAGGCACGCAGCGCCCGCGAGCTTTCTGACTTCGACATGGAAACACCTATGCTGCGACCCGATGGTCAGGTGCGCTGGATGAGATTGCATTCCCATCCTCGCCGGCTTCCCGATGGTCGAACAGTCTGGGACGGTGTACAAACCGACATTACCAAATACAAGCTCACTGAGGAAGCTCTTAAAGAAGCATATCAGAGTTTGGAAAAGAAAGTAAAGGAACGTACATCTGAACTTGAAGAAGCTTATAAATCATTAAAAGAGAACGAAAGAAGGCTCTCTGAAGCTCAAAAAATGGCTCATCTCGGAAGCTGGGATCGAAATTTTGCAACTAATGAAATATACTGGTCTGATGAAGCTTATCGTATTTATGGTTATAAACCTCAGGAATTCGAAGTAACTTACAACACATTTTTAGGTCACGTACATCCCGATGATCGGGACTATGTAGCTAATGCTGCTAAAAAAGCTGTAAATGGAAAAACCTACAGTATTGATTTTAGAATAACACGTGCTGATGGAGAAGAGCGTATAGTTCATTCACAGGGTGAAGTCACTTTTGATGAGCAGAATAACCCTGTTCGAGCGAAAGGAACAGTTCAGGATATTACGGGACGCAAAAAAGCAGAAGAGAAGATTCAGGGCCTGGCAAACATAGTGGAGTCATCAAATGATGGAATTATAACTGAGTCTCTCGATAGTGTTATTACCAGCTGGAACAGAGGAGCAGAGCAAATTTTTGGCTACTTGGCAGAAGAAATTCTTGGAAAGCCCATATCCGTGCTGGAACCATCCATATTGGCCGGAGAAACAAAAGAATTGGTCGAACTGGTTAAACAGGGAGAAATGATCCAGCAGTATGAGACTTTAAGGTTAAGAAAGGATGGTAGCATAATAAATGTTTCAATAACTCTGTCTCCGGTTTTTGATATTTATGGAAAGCTTACCAATATCTCGGTTATTTATCGAGATATAACCGAAAGGAAAAGAACAGAAGAAAAGCTTCGAGAAAGTGAGGAAAGATATCGCAACATCGTAGAGACAGCAAACGAAGGCATACTCACAATTAACGATAAAGCCGTAATCACTTACGCTAATAAAAAAATAACGGATATGTTAGGATACAGTATGGAAGAAGGTATCGGTAGACCGATATGGGACTTCATCAGTGAAGAAAGTAAGGCGCTCGCCAAACTGAATCAGGAAAAGAGGCGAGAGGGTATCAATGGGAGCTATGAATTGAAATTAGTACATAAAAATGGCTTACCATTATGGGTGCATATAAACGCTAAATCTCTTTTTGATAAGGATGGCAAGTTTATGGGCTCTCTGAGCATGCTCACTGACATCACCAAGCGAAAAGAAGCTGAAAGAGCTCTCGCAAATATCGGGATAGCCCGCCAGAAGGAAATCCATCACAGGATTAAAAATAACCTTCAGGTAATTTCTTCTCTTCTCGACCTTGAGGCTGAAAAATTCAACAGTAAAAAGCACATTCAGGATTCTGAAGTTCTCGAAGCCTTCAGAGAAAGCCAGGATAGAGTAACATCCATTGCTCTGATCCATGAAGAACTGCACGAAGAGGACGGAACCACCGATGCCCTGAATTTCCCTCTATACTTGCAGAGACTTGTAGAAAACCTTTTCCGGACATACACTCTTGGAAATATCGATATCAGTTTAAACACGGACCTGGAAGAGAATATCTTTTTTGATATGGACACTGCGGTTCCGTTAGGGATAATTGTTAACGAACTTGTTTCAAATTCATTAAAACACGCATTTTCAGGCAGGAAAACGGGGACAATTAAAATTAAACTCTTTAGTGAAGAGGCTGGAGATGAACCTTACGCTGGAAATGAGCCTAAGAGTAAAGAAAAGCTTACTAAAGAGGAGCTTAAGAAAGAAAAGCTTGCTAAAGTGAAATCTGCCAGAAAAGGTGCTGCATATACTCTCATAGTTTCAGACAACGGAACTGGCATTCCAGAAGAAATCGATTTTGAGAACCCGAAAACCCTTGGTCTGCAGCTTGTAAACATTCTGGTGGATCAATTGGACGGTGAAATAAAGCTTGATAAAAGCCACGGAACTGAATTTATCATAGGGTTCAATGTAAAAGAAAAAAGGAATTAATAAATTTCTGTTCTTTTACTTTCGATATCCCCTTTACATAAAATATAATTTTGATCGGATATTTTCAATTTTTTATGTAATATGGATATAACATCGTATTATTCATCATAAATAATATTTTATTTATCATCTTAAAAATTAATATATGATAAGTATCATAAAATATATCTAAAGCTTAATTGATGATTGCCAGAAAGGCAAATTTGCTTTGAGAGAATTCTGGTACGATATTATTGGGGAGTCGCCTGGATCATATTCTTGTCAATTCTATCAGGCAAGAAGATCAGACAAAAAGGGTTTAATTGAGGTACTAATGCCCATTTAAAGCAGGGTTGGGGACTTATGGTTACTTCTAAAAGCATAGCTGCTGACGAACTGGATATCCTGATGAAGGAACGGATTGCCGAATTGGAAAAGTCCAACCAAGAGTTGCGCGCAGAACTTCTTGAACGCATGCGCTCTGAAAAAGCCATGCGTAAATCAGAAGAAAAATACCGCATGCTGTTATCGCCAGGTTTGACAGGCAGAATCGCCACCTGTATGCTAATCCTGCAGCCAGATTACCTTATGGCTGGCTTCCAGAAGAGATCATTGGGAAAACTCACAGCGAACTGGGTATGGACACTGCAAAGGTAAGGTTATGAGAAGAACACCATGAGAAGGGGTTTTAGAAATGAGAACAAAAATAGCAGCTAAACCAGTGGAGATTCTTTTAGTAGAAGATGGTGAAGGAGATGTCGGATTAATCGAAGAAGTTTTTGAAGATGCAAAAATTCGAAATAATCTTCATGTTGTGGCGGACGGAGAAGATGCGATACTCTTTTTACGTGGTGAAGGACAGTTTTCAGATGCCCCCCGCCCGGACATAATACTCCTGGATTTGAATTTGCCGAAAAAAGACGGACGTGAAATTCTTGAAGAAGTAAAGGAAGACGATGACCTTAAAAATATACCAATAGTGGTCTTAACCACCTCCAAAGCTGAAGAAGACATACTTAAGTCTTACAATCTTCATTCTAACGCCTATATTACTAAACCTGTTGACTTTGATCAGTTCATAAAGGTAATTAAATCCATAGAAGACTTCTGGCTTGAAGTTGTGAAATTACCGCCAAAATAAGATCAACATGACCCGGATAGGACGGTTCAGTTATGGATGAAAAAGTTGAAATCTTGCTTTTTGAGGATAACCCAGGGGATGCAGGTCTGATTGAAGAGATGCTCGAAGAATTCGCCAGTTTCCCATATGAGTTTAAAAATGTCGAAACACTGAATGAGGGTTTGAGTCTTCTTAAAGAGCATCCGTTTGATGTTATACTATCAGATCTGAGATTGCCAGATAGCGACGGCATCGACACTTTTCTTGATATTTATGCAGTAAATCCACGAATTCCCATAATAATTTTAACTGGCATGAATGATGAAAAAATTGGAATTGATGCTGTAAAAAGGGGTGCCCAGGATTATCTGGTCAAAGGACAAATAGATGGCAGATTATTAGGACGTTCTATCCGGTATTCTATTGAGCGTAAAAAAACAGAAGAGAGAATTCGAAACCTGGCAAATATAGTGGAATCATCAAATGACGCTATTATAACCGAATCTTTTGATGGTGTTATTATCAGCTGGAATAAAGGGGCAGAGCAGATTTATGGTTATCTGGCTGAAGAAGTTCTGGGAAAAAACGTGTCCATACTTGAACCAGATTATCTTAAAGGAGAAATAAAGCAATTAGCTGACAAGATTAAACAGGGAAAAAGGGTCAAGCATCACGAAACTTTACGGTTGAAAAAGGACGGCACAATATTAAATATTTTATTAACTTTGTCTCCGGTTTTTGACGTATCTGGAAAGCTTGTTGCAATCAGTAATATTGCCGGAGATATCACGGAAAAGAAAATCTCAGAAAACCTGCTTCGTGAAAAACAATTGGCTGAAATCGCAAACCGTACCAAGAGTGAGTTTCTGGCAAATATGAGTCATGAACTTAGAACTCCGCTTAACTCAATAATAGGTTTTTCTGACATGCTCTATGAGCAGGTATACGGAGAATTGAACAAAAAACAGCTGAGAGCCGTAGGAAATATTTCTAACAGCGGAAAGCATCTTCTGAACTTGATCAACGGCATTCTGGACCTTTCTAAAATAGAAGCAAACAAAATGGAGTTTAATTATAGAGAATTTGAGCTTGCTACCAAGCTTGATCTGGTACGGAATGTGCTGTATCCAATAGCAGAGAAGAAAAGTATAGAAATTGAAATAGATATGGATAGCAAGCTTACGAAAATCCGTGCAGATGAGGACAAGTTTACCCGGATAATGTATAACCTTGTAGACAATGCTGTAAAGTTCTCCTATGAAAACAGCCTTGTAAAAATAGGAGCAAGAAAAAAAGGTGATATGGTCGAAATAATGGTGAAGGATACTGGAATAGGAATAAAAGCTGAAGACCAGCATAAACTTTTCAAGCCATTCAGCCAGGTTAACTCATTATCTTCGAAAAAATCCCAGGGCACCGGGCTTGGTCTCTCGCTGGTTAAACAAATTGTTAACTTGCATGGAGGTTATGTTTGGTTCAGAAGCGAGGAGGGAGAGGGAAGCACTTTTGCTTTTGTGATTCCGATAACAGCAAAAAAGTGTTCGCCGGCTGCCATTAAAAAAGTGATTATATGTCCAATGTGATATTGAGAATAAATGACGAATCCCGGGAAACTCTCAAAGCCCGGCCAGAAGATATTCAAAACACTGCTTGAAATTATAAATGGACTTCAGGCTTTGAGCTCTCGAAATCGAGAACCAGTTTCAGCTATAAAAAAAATCAGACCTGAGCGCTCACTTATCCATACCCGCAACAATTCAGATGTTTGATATTCCGTATACTTCTCCTTTCAGGTGTTATATGCTCTCGGTTTCCGGCGGCAAAACAGTTTGTAACCTGACTGCTTCTCGCCAGCGCAGCCAGAGAATTACCAGTCCAACAATACCGATCACACCATCGGTGATGAATACGGCTAACACCGGATTTAAGACAGAACTGATGACCAGGGGCAGCCCGTTCCACATCGCGTGCAGGATAGAAACGAGAATGTAGGCGCCAATTACTTGCAGGTTGATCCGGAAGCAGCAGTTTCTGCTTTCACGGAACAGTACACTGGCTAAAATCGCTGTCCAGGTTCCGTGCCCCAGCGGAGAAAGCAGCCCACGGAGCAGGGTCACTGCCACTGTTGCCGAAACGCTACCATTGCTCGCCAGAAAGGCGGTAAAGGCGTAACCGTTGCTTTCCAGAGCTGCAAATCCCATACCAGACGCTGCGCCCAGGATCAATCCATCCATTTCCGAGTCATGTCGCATGTGGCGTGCAATCACCAGTACTCCGAGGATTTTGGCAAATTCTTCGATGAGTCCTATTCTTAGATTGGCGCCAAGATACAACCTGGGAATAAAAAACGGTTCAAGAAGAGAAGCGGCCAGGACACCCACCAGCCCGCCATACAGGAAAGCCAGGGAAACCGTAGACATTGTCAGAAGGCTGAGATGCCTGCGCTCATAAAAGAATGACACGTAGGCGACAGGAACCATAAAGTTACCGACCATTACCACGGTAGGGAACAGGTTGGGGTTGTTGGTCAACAGCAAGGCTACTAGCAAGAGAACATAGAAAACTGATGAAGTGACTAATACTTTTAGCCAGGCATTCCGCCGAATCACGGGTGCAGGCGGCTGAACTTTTGGCGCATTGTCCGTGGTTTCTTCCCTATTCAATTCGTTCATCTCATCCGGTAAATCAGATTCCTCCAATCTGCTTGCCTCAGTGAGGAAATTGATGCCATAATGTAGATTGATGTCATGATATAGATCAGTAAATCAATTATTGATGACTTATCTAGCGAGGGTCTCGCCTTGTATCAATTAACAGGACCCAAAACATCGTTCCCCCTGTTATCAGATAGTAGTATGAGTGGGGCTTTAAATATTACACCTCTGATAGCCGTTTCCAGCAATAACACTTCCAATAAATTTATGGTATTTGAGTAGGATTGGGAGGTTTGAGTAGAAGCGTGAAGCAGTGAAGTAAAGAGTATCCTTATGGTGGTATCGAGAAGCTCGCTAAAGAATTTAGTGCCTTGAAAAGTGAGAGGACCTCTAGAAATACTGGAGAGAGGATTTCTAGCAATAATGCTGGAGAGAAGCTTCATCGGCACTACATAATGTTCAGGATTAATATCATGAAGTACTCATTTTCCTTGAATATAGGACATCAGTTTCGTTAAAATTTCTGTTCCACGTCTACGTAATTCTTTGATATTTTCCTGGTATACGACAGCTGCCGGCACTAACAGTAATGGAATAGTTGCTGCAGCTTTAATTCCTTCCGAAACAGGCAGTGCGGCTAAAAAGCTCGCTCCGGTAACACCATAAATAGGAACTATAGGAAATAGCATAGCTAAACCAAACGCTCTTCTGAAATGGATACCTAGTTTTGCAGCTAGAAAACCGTTGGAGCCTATGACCACACCAATGCCGATACTGGGCCCTATAGTCTGAAACGGATTGTATGACGGCCCGATATAGAGTCCAAAATCGATGCCAAAAAACGAAACAAGGCCGTTTAATTGATTCCTTCCCTCATTGGAGTTTCCTCCAAGGCCTGATACAACTATACCTATGTCCAGCTGCAGAGGCCCTCTTCCTCTTTCCCTTCCACCCGTTATATCCATTATACTATTACTTTCTCTGATCAATAATATAATTTACCTATCTTCCTATTTTCCAAAAAAGGTACAGCCCTTATCTTGATATTTAGATCTCGTAAAAAATTATTGGAACCAGCTTCCGGATGCTCGAAATAATTGCTTTAAGCTTTTCGGTTCAAAAGAATGGAAGTTTACTATAAATAGAATCCAAGATTCAAAAAAAATGCTCGAAAACAGAATCTTGCATCTTTTTTTTCTCTATTCGTGCTGCTCTTTTCAGTCCTGCCGGTCTTCTGGGTTTTTGTTTCCGGACTGCATCTTTCCTTTTGCTTGCTGTTTCTTCCGATATACAAATATCCCTATTCCTGCAAGCACTATCAGCACAATGTATGAAATGTATGAACCGATACCATTACTGTTCCCAGGACTCTCGGTTCCCCGTACAGTCATATTATCGGTCGTCATTTCAAGTTCTACTTCCTTATCTACTGTTATTCTTTCTCCTTTTGCATCCGTGTACTCGATTCGAACTTTTAAAGGATCTTCGTTCATTGAATATTCATTCATTGAAGCAAAAGTTATATCTCCGGTTTCATCGGTATCTGTCGCTTCTGCACTACCTTCTTCAGTTTCCCCGGTAACCTGTGTGCTCATAATGTCAAAGGAAGCGATTGTATAGTCACCTTTCTCAAGATTTCCAACGATAGTAGAAGAGCTTCCCAATACCGTATAGCTGTCCTGTTTCGGGATTGATACTTTCACTGAGTATGCGATATTGTTCCCCACATTTGCAACTGAAAGAGAAATCTCTCCAGAGTCGCTTTCCGAAAAGGAAACATCAAAGTCCGTTTCTCCACCTACGAAAAGCCCTGCAGTGGTCTGGATGGTTTGTTCACTGGATTCATAGTCTTCATAGCTTAGATTTACATCCAGAGTATATAGGCCAGGGGCTGCGTTTACGTCTGCCATTACAGCGTAAACAACGTTTACTGATTCACCTGCATCCAGGTATTTAATGTACTTGGTGTTATCGGAGTATACAGGGAGAATCACGCTCTTAGGATCATTCCATGATACTACCATATTCTTTATGGAGGAACTTCCGGTGTTTGTGATGATAAATTCCAGAGGTTCTTCTTTTGCGATATCAATATTTGCCTTGCTTATAGTCACCACCTGAGCGTATTCTTTACCCCTTACATCAATAGTAACGGTTTTTGTAGTTGTGTATGTGGTTGACGAGGATCCGGAACCGCTTTTATAGGTACTGACAATGTCTATATCGTATGTTCCTGCAGATGCATTTGAATCTGTCATGAGCTTGAATTTAAGGACAGCTCCTTCATTGTCATCCTGCCGTGCATTCAGATAGGAGATTTCTTTTACAAGATTTTCCCCGGAAATCTTGGTAAAAGGATATTCGGGGTTCACAGCAATAGTAATCTCACTCAGGTCCTTTGTTCCTGTATTCTGTACGCTGACAGTTAGTTCGACAGGCTCTCCGGGACGAGCATAATCAGGGTTCTGATTGGTTAGATTTACCTGCATGGATGGAGAATTTATGTTTCCGTTTGAGCCAAGTGATGTTCCGGTTCCAAAGAGTAAGAATGATGAAAACAGTAGTAAAAATGTTAGTAAAGAGAACTTTTTCACTTTAATTCCTCAGGTTCGCTTTTAGTTCGTTTTTCGATTTTTTCTATCTCTCCGTCCCTGATGTACACAACTCTTGTTGCGTACTTTACCAGGTCAAGGTCATGGGTTACAACGATAACCGTCTTTCCTTCTCTTTCGTGCAAACCGTGCAGAAATTCCAGTATATAGTTCCCTGTTTTTGTGTCCAGATTTCCAGTAGGTTCATCTGCCAGAATTATAGGCGGGTTTACAGCAAGGGAACGAGCTATTGCAACTCGCTGTTTTTGCCCACCTGAAAGCTGGGAAGGCAGGTTGTGTTTTTTGTCCGAGAGCCCTACTATGTCAAGCAGGTATGATGCTTTTTTTCGAGCTATCTGTATGTCTTCCTCCTGGAACTCCATAGGTAAGAGCACATTTTCTTCCGTACGGAGAGTTGGAAGGAGATTAAAACTCTGAAAAATGAATCCTATCATCTGTCCCCGAATACGGGCAAGCTCAGACTCGTCAAACCCTGAAATATCTTCTGAGTTCAGGTAAACTGTGCCTTCTGATGGTATGTCAAGGCAGCCCAGCAGGTTCATAAGAGTGCTTTTACCACTTCCGCTGGGACCCAGAACCACCAGGAACTCCCCTTCGTAGATCTCCAGATTGATTCCTCTAAGGGCTGCAAACTCGACCTCACCCATCTGGTAAATTTTCCAGACGTCAGTTAGTTTGATAAGTGGTTCTTTTTCATCCCGTGTAATTTTGGTAAGTCCAGAGCTTTTGACAGAGTCGCTCGCTGAGTTACTATAGGGGTTATTTTTTAGATCATCCCCGGAATCATCCTCCCCAAAATCGTTATCCGATTCATCGTAGAAACTCGCTGTTTTTTCGAGAGAATCCATAATTTTTGAGGGATTCAGCTTCGTCTTGAACGTCTCTATAATTTCAGTGAGTGTCATAAATTAAATACCTCTAAAAAGCTGGTCATATTTCAGCTGAAGTTTTCAGGCTTAAGCTAAACCTTTTCAGGGTAGCTTGAGCTCAATTTTCTACCTTCCGCAGTTTCAATTGTTCTCCTTAACGATTTTTGAAAATTCTGTACCCCTCAAAAACAAAAACTTGGACTGCATTGCATTATAAGTGCCAGACAATCTGAAATCGTGAAAGCCTCCCAAGCCCTACCACCAATCAGACTGAAAATCCTCTGATTTTTTTATTTCTCCGCAACTGCTCCCGCAATCAAGACTCTTTATACCCCCTATCTATTATATCAAGCCTGATATTATTAAGCCTGATATACTTGCGGTTTTAACATTGGTATTAAATATGCTTGAAACTACATAAGGATGTACAAAATTAATTATAATAAAAGGTACCGATTCAAAGAAACTGAACTTATATGCCAAATCAACGGACAGATCACTTACAAACAACTTTTTCGTTCACTCTAGAATCTCTTATTGTGCAGTATTAAATATATTGTTATATAGTTGACTAAAGTAACAATTATGTATCTTCAGATAACTCAATAAAAATATTAAGCATAATAATTCTTGAATATATTTATAGAATTAATGTTGTGTTTATTTTATCGCTTTCAATCAAGAATTTACTTTCAAAACCTTTTCAAGATTGAGGTTTATATCTCACAGTAGGAGATAATATGAATGAAAAACATTTTAGATATTTACGGCAAAACAGAAAAAAGATAGGAGTTTCCATTGTAGTTCTTGTTTTCCTGACTGCACTGGGAGTATTCTTTCTTTATACCACACAATCCGACTATTCTCTTATTCCGTTAAATAAGACTGTGTATATAGCTTGCGATGGGAGTGGAAACTTCACATGTGATGGGAGTGATGATCAGGTAGAGATCAATAAAGCCCTTGAATACGTTGCAAAAAACCGACACTATTCAACCGTTCATTTAAAGGGTCCACATATATACGTTATCTCTGACAGTATTTTAATTGGAAGCAATACAGTCCTTGAAGGGGACTCTACAGCCGTAATTAAACTTAAAGACAAAGCAGGCTGGCCAGCGGGTAAGCCGATTATAACTCAGATGGACAGTGCAGGAATCCAAGGAGTTACTATAAAAGGATTTGAAATCAACGGAAATCATGACCAGAATGAGGACAAAAAGAAAGGGGAAGGATATTACAATATGATCAGTTTCCTCGATTCAAAGAACATACAGGTTCATAATATGTACATGCATGATGGGCACGGAGACGGGCTGAAAGTAGAGAGGGGATCCAACATCCAATTTTACAATAATACCGTGTATAAGCTCGGCCATGATGGTTTTTATGCCATTGACTGCCAGAATATAGAAGCATGGAACAATACAATAACTTGCAGGACCAACAGCGGTCTTAGAATATGGAACTCAAACTATGTAAAATTCCACGATAATGTAATCGACTCCTTTTACCACTGGAGTGCAGGCGGTCCGGGACTCCTGATCGAGAAATCAACACGTATCGTGAACTGCGTAGAGGTCTATAATAACACTATCCATAACACTTATGGACCTGGAATCTGGCTGATAGGTTATGGAGAGCCTTATCCCGAGGAAGAGGCACAGAATGTCCATATTCATCATAATACCTTTTACAGCACTGGTACGAACCCAAGTATTGACTGGGTAGGAGGTATAGTAACAAGTGGATTTTACGATACTCTCATTGAGAATAACGTATTTGACAGCATATATCATGCTGCCATTCTCAACACGTACCCTTCGGCTTCCACAGGCACAAGTGATCCCGTCGATCTTTCCCCTCAAGGTACGGGATATACAACGATTATCCGCAACAATATAATTGTAAATACCCGGAAACGTACAAAAGATCCTGATGGAACAGGATATGCAACGATCAATTATTTCCCTGAAACTCATACCTTTGTGTTGCAAAATAACTGCCTTTACAATAACTCTGCAGGGGACTATAGAAATGCGAGCTCAAGCACTGATATCTATGCGGATCCTCTCTTTGTAGATCAGAAGAAACATGACTACCACCTGAAACCAGGTTCTCTTTGCATCGGTGCCGGGTATACTACATCAACTTCTTCAATAGCTGGAGAAAATGGTAGCCAGATCAACATAGGGAGATATTGTTAATAGTGCAGGAATTATGCAATAAAACTGGGATATAAAATAGAATTTCAAAAAACCTGAATTATACAGGACTTGTGCAGTTGAACGAAAAATCAAGAGCGTTAATCTTTAAAACATTTATGTACAGCTTTTACTATGAAAGCTATTATACTTGATTTTGTATCTCAACTGTGTAAGTTCTAATAATTTTTGAGGTGAAATTGTCAGATTCAGAATGTGATCAGAAACTATTATATATTTAATACACAGCATAAATATATATTCTTTTAATTGTCGCAAACAGGGAGAATCATATGCATGTTATAGACGAACACATCGTTGACCAGAGTAAGTATATTGTCGATGTTGCTTTGAAACTACGAAATCTCGATCTTGAAATCGCCAAAAATCCAAACTGCCACGAGCTTAAGGCTAGGCGGTTTAAAGTACTGGAAGACCTCCATGACAAAACCCGTGCAGAGATGGTGCAGGCTGCAGCCGAGCTCCGTAAAAACAGGAATCAGGAACATTGTGCTGATTGTATGAGATGTGATTATTATAAGGAGTTTGTTTGAAGTATAACAATGTATCAACTCCCCATCACATCCATAAGTACAGTGGTAGAAGGTAATATCCCCTAAAACACTATATTTGGACTTGCCATTTCCGGACAATCTCACCTTTTACGGGATTTGCGCACGCACAATCCTTACGGTCTTTCTATTCTGCGATTCGTTCACAGTTTCATATTCAAACCCCATGACGCCTAAATCCGTGAGAAACCACTTTGGAACATGACTGCAAATGACATCCAGCCTGTTGAATTCTCCTTTTTTCAGATAGGGGATCAGGATTTTCTTTGAACTCAAATCCGGATTTTTAAACATGATATCTTCGATATTGATCGAAAAATCACCTTTGTTCTCACCGGGTTCCAGAAATTCCATGATATCAAACTTGCGGGGTTCTTCCTTCCGTTTCTCAATTGTCTCAAGCATTTCTTTTTTGATTGAATCAAGGACATCCAGCACGCCACTGTCCACAAGGAAGATGTCAAAGCCCGCTGCCTGAAAAGTGCCGGATGCAATTCCCGGAATTTCACTTGCAACCACTACTTTTACATCACCAAGCTGCTTTACGGTATCAGCTACAACCGTGCGTACCGCAGCTATGCCTTTTGCATTGCAAACTTTATTTTCGAAACGGTTCAGAGTCTTCCATTCCCCGGCTTCTTCCTCATATACTGCAATGAATCCGGGTTCAAATATTGAACTCGTTTTTTGGTTCTCATTTTCCACAACTGCGATTTTCAAGGCTCTTCCTCCTTTAGTATTACAATTCATGATGGTTTCAGGCTGTGATTAAAGCAATTGATCGCCTCTTGAACTTTTGCCCTATTTGCATAAGCGATGCAGAATTAGTTCTGCAATCAAAAGAATATAGTGTTTACGGACGTGTAATTAAAGTTATACCGCCAATCATTGCCAGCAAAAAGACAAAGATGTAAACGTTGAGGCATTCCCAAATCAGGAGTCAGTATTGAGACTGCGAGTCTCAATACTCATTGATATAAATGAGGATTGGATTACTGGAAATAAGTATATAGTAATAATGGAACAGTAATCAGAAAAGAAGACTTTGGGATGGAGAGCAAATTTTACAGAATTTTCGGTACCTACCAATTTCAATCAAGGAGCTTATTTTTTGTATTTGACTAAAGATCAAAATCTTCTATAATTTTTAAGATCACTTTGTATTTATTGATATATTCAAAACCCTTCTTCGTAAGTTTATAATATTTTTTTGAATCAACAACTGAAAATTCAATAAATTTTTTTTCAAGAAGTTCTCGAATATATTTATCGAATTGGCTTGAAGAAAGATTGGATTTTCTAAGGAGTGGAGTAGGTTTCATTTGATTATGATTATTGTTTATTAGAACCAATATATCATATATTATCTCCAGTCTTTCTCGTTTTTTAATCAATTCTTAACCTCATTCCAGATTTTCAAATAAATAAAAATTTGAAATATGTACATTATAATATTAATAAAAACAAGTTTTCCCTTTATGATCGGAAAGAACTCCTCGACTAAATGTATTGTATAAATTAACTGGATTAATTCTATTGTATAAAACAGTATTAGCAGGTTATATATGAGAAAATAATTTAAGCTTTTTTGGCTTTGTTTCATTTTCCTATAAACAAGATAAAAAGCAAAGCATGGGAATAATAAAAATGAAGCTCTGATTACAGGAGTAAAAATTATCCCTAATATAATTACGAATAAGAAAATTAACTTTTCATTCTTTAATACAAAATAGAATATCTTGTTTTTTTCATTTATATCATTAAAATAAAAGGACATATAATAGTAATACCAGAATAAAAAAATGGAGATTGTGAGTGAACTATGTAATAATAACTCATCATTAATCATACTGTGGATATTAAAGAATGAATCAAAATTATTCAAAATTTCAATTGTTTTCCAGACATAAATAGTAATGAAAGAAAATAGCAGAGTTATGAATGAGTTTTTAAAATATTTCAAGCCCTCATAGGCTGTTAGCTCATAATAATTATTGAGTTTTGAATAAATTAAAAAAGAAATTACAAATATAACCAACGTATATGCGGAATCAATCAAGAATAAAGGTTCTAAGAGAATGGGATGCATACCAACACTTCATAAAATTTTAATATGTCTATTTGATAAATACTAGTTGAAGAACTGATTCGACAAATGTCATAAGATACAGAACTGTAGTAGCTGTCTACATGAACAGCAATTAGGGGTTGTAACGAAATAACCTAAGTGATACATATAATTATGGAAGCAAATCGATTGAATCACTAGTGTCATGAAAATTTAATTGTGGATCATCAATTTAAGATCAAAACAATATCAACTGATGAAAGCCACCAAAATATATGTTCCATATTTGAATTTTCACTATACTGGTGAAAATGTAAAGTACAGTGTAAAAATGTACTTAAGTTATTTCGTCGCAGGTACTTTAGTATAATTTTATGGTTTCTCTCCAAACTATTTCTATATTCTCCAAAGTTCATTCAAAAATTACTTTAAATATTTTTTCCTAATCCCGTATCTTTAAGGAACTTAAAACTAGCAAATACTCCGATTATTCGTACCTCAAAGCATCTACAGGTTTCAATTTTGAAGCCCTGTAAGCAGGGATAACTCCAGAGGTCACTCCTGTCAAAACTGCAAGGATAAGTCCTCCAACTATCAGGTAAGGGCTTACTCCACCTCCTAATGTCGTATTTCCCATCATCGACTGAAGACCACTTGAAAGAATCGACCCCAGAAAAACTCCAAGGAAACCGCCAACAAGACCTACCATTGCTGAGTTAAAAAGGAAAATCATAAGGATATCCCTGTTTTTCGCTCCTATGGCTTTCATAGTTCCTATTTCCTTTGTCTTTTCAAGGACAGAGGTAAACATAGTGTTGGCAATACCAACGGATCCTACAAGAATTGACACTGCTGCGATGGCTCCAAGGAAAAGAGTTAATGAACTTAACATTTCGTTGATAGAATCAGCCATAGACTTTGAAGCTGTTACTGAAAAGTCCCTGTCATCTTCCTGGATAATATGTCTTGAAATCATGAGCTTATCTATGATCTCTTCTGATAGTCCATCTACCAGATCTTCATTCTTTGCTTTTACAGTGATGCTATCGTAAACATCATCTTCTGCATCCTCAATAAGCTCTACTGCTCCATCTATTGGCATGTAGATATTTGAGTCGTCCCCCATACCTCCTTCTTTCAGGATTCCGACAACCCGGACCGATTTATTGTTTATAGTTATTACCTGGTTAACTCCAATATCATGGTCAAAAGTTTCACTGGCAATGTCGCTTCCTATGACTGCGACATACTTATCAGCTGGTTCGAGCAATCTTCCTGATTGTGTTTTCAGGGTAGTCATGTATTTCCAAACCTGGGGGTCTACACCTGTAATCGAAAGGGTTGCAGATTTTCCTATATATTTCACCTTTTCACTGCCAGAAATTTCACCAGAAATGTACTGGATACTATCTAAGCCTTGAAGAGCGTCAATGTTATCATCTGTCAATTCAGCATCCGTTGTTGAAGCGCCCGCTCCACTTGTTCCAGGACCGTTTGTAGGATCTCCATCCATCATAGTATTAGATGAAGCCCTGGTATACCCCGGACTTATGGTTATTTTTGTCAGATCAAGATCGGCTAGATTGCTCTGGACGTTTGCCTTCATGGCATCCCCTAAAGAGACAATGCCAATTACGGATCCGACTCCTATTACTATCCCGATAATGGTCAGCCAGCTTCTGAGCTTACTGTGAACAAGCATGTTCATGCCCATTTTCAGATAGGTTGAATTTCTCATATTGCATCCTTCCGCTTTACACTTGTGCTGTTTTCAGTCCTTCTTATCTTCAGGCTTCGGAACACCGGATTTTTCCGCTTTAATTACCTGTATTTTTTCCTGAATATTTTTGCGGAACATGAATACCCCTCCAGCAAGTGCTATTATTGCGATGTATAACAGGTATGAACTAACTCCGCCGCTTCTTGATCCTCCGGCTTCTCCCTGAGTAGTCATATTTCCAGAGTTTACATCTACTTCTTTATCTACCGTTATCCTTTCTCCTTTCGCATCTGTATACTCAATCTGAACTTTTAGCGGATTAGAAGTAGAAGCGCTTTCTCTTTCGTCCTCTGTTCCTTCGATGTTCTTTGTGTTTGTAATGTTAAAGGAAGCAATTGTATAATCTCCTTTCTCGAGGTTTCCTACAATTGTAGATGAACTTCCCGATACCTTGTAGTTGTCCTGTTTCGGAACCGATACTTTCACTGAATATGCAATGTTGTTTCCTACGTTTGCAACTGAAAGCGAGATCTCTCCTTCATCGCTTTCAGAGAACGATACGTCGAAATCAGTTTCTCCGCCTACAAAAACTCCTGCCGTAGTGTTGATAGTTTGCTCGTTTGAGTCGTAGTCTTCAAGTTTGAGATTTATATCCAGAGTGTAAAGTCCAGGATCTGCATTTACATCCGCCATTACGTTGTAAACAACGGTCACTGATTCACCTGCATCCAGGTACTTGATATACTTTGTATTGTCTGAGTATACGGGGAGAATCACTCCATCCAGATCATTCCATGAAACAACCATGTTTTTCAAGGGAGAAGTTCCGGTGTTTGTTACTATGAACTCCAGAGTCTCTTCTTTTGCAATGTCAATATTTGCTTTGTCTATGGTTACAATTTGAGCGTATTCTTTGCCTCTTACATCAATAGTGACAGTTTTTGTGGTCGTGTATGTGGTCGACGAAGATCCGGACCCGCTTTTATAGGTAGTAACGATGTCCACATCGTATGTACCTGCAGATGCGTTGGAATCTGTCATGAGCTTGAACTTAAGGACTCCTCCCTCATTCTTATCCTGCCTCGCATTCAGGTAGGAGATGCTTTTTTCAAGGGATTCTCCAGAAATTTTGGTGAAAGGATATTCCGGATTGACTGTGACTGTAATATCTTTTACATCCTTTGTACCCACATTCTGCACGCTGACAGTGAGTTCAATAGGCTCTCCGGGACGAGCAGCATCAGGGTTTTGATTGGTCAGATTTATATCCAGATTTGAAGAGGTTATGTATCCGTTTGATGCACCAAGTGCTGTTCCAGCTCCAAGGCATGTGAATATTGAAAATAGCAGTAAGATTATAAGTAAAGAAAATTTTTTCATTTCGAATTCCTCTATTTAACGTTTTGTGAGTTTCGTACTATTTATCGGTTAATTTTCATTTTTTGATTCAATTTTCAAGTCGGATTCATTTTTCATTCGCGTTTCTATTTTTTCAATTTCCCCATCTCTAATGTACACAACTCTTGTTGCATATTTTACCAGGTCTAGGTCATGTGTTACGATAATGATTGTTTTGCCTTCTCTTTCGTGGAGCCCGTCCAGAAATTCCAGAATATAGTCTCCGGTCTTGGTGTCCAGGTTTCCTGTAGGCTCGTCTGCCAGAATTATAGGAGGGTTAACAGCCAGAGAACGGGCTATGGCAACTCTCTGCCTCTGTCCGCCTGAGAGCTGAGAAGGAAGGTTTTTCTTCTTGTTCGTAAGTCCGACAATGTCCAGCAAGTATGCTGCTTTTTGTCTGGCTATTTGCCTGTCCTCTTCCTGAAATTCCATGGGTAAGAGTACGTTTTCTTCTGTACTGAGGGTGGGAATGAGGTTGAAACTCTGGAATATGAAACCGATCATCTGCCCTCTTATGAGAGCAAGCTCAGATTCGTCAAGTTTTGAGATATCCTTTGAATTCAGGTAGACACTGCCTTTTGATGGTATATCCAGGCAACCCAGCAGGTTCATAAGAGTACTTTTTCCACTTCCACTGGGTCCAAGAATAATCAGAAATTCCCCCTCGTAAATCTCCAGATTTATTCCTTTAAGAGCTGCAAATTCAACCTCTCCCATCTGGTAAATTTTCCAGACATTGGTTAACTTGATTAGTGGACTTTCCCCGTTTTGATAAATCTTTACTGCACCAGAACTTTTATCAGAATAATCGACTAAATTGCAGTGTGGATTATTTTTTAGATCTTCCCCTAGATCACTCTCCTCGAAATTATCATCTAATTCGTTATAGAAACTGACCGTTCTATCAAGCGAATTAATAACTTTTAAGGAACCAAATTTCATTTTAAATTTATCTATGATTTCAGTAAATGTCATACATAGCCTCTAATCTTACCTGCCACAATATTTTTGGTTTACATCCATTATAGTAGAACCAATATATACTAAAAGTGGAGAAGAAATCCACATTTTCATTTTTGATTAATAATTAGCCCTTTTAAGCTCTGGAACAGATTCACATCATCGTTTCAATTTCACAAAAGAAGAAAACAAATCGTATTTTCACTTATTTTTATGGTTCCGTTGCAAAGAGTCTTTTCTAATCAGGCTGTCTCAAAACTCGACCCATTTCTACAATTGGATAATAGACATTGTTGACATTAAATGCCTGTAGGAAGTTATTCCAAAATTCAGGTATAACTTAACCTTATTGTGAAATAAATTACCCCAATTGTAGAATTAAATGTAGTTTTGAGACAGTTTGTATTATTATATTTTAATTTCCGGAAACTGGAAATTGGATTAAAAATTATTGTAAACTTATTTATCCGAACATTGTTGAAAAGATGGAACTGGACAATTCAATTGCTTCAGTCATTCCTTAAAGGTAGGTTGGTTCGTTCTGATAGTCCAGTCTTCAGGTACTCTAAATTCCCAATTCCACAAGAGAAAACTGAACTCAAGAATCTGCTGATTATCCTCTTAGAAACTTTTGGTTGAACTCTTTTTATATAATTGTCAATATAATATTTAATCGAGGGTAGACAACCAGTGGGAAAGGTAATAGCTACCTGAATCTATGGAGGTGAACTTATTAAAAGAAGTCCAAGCCAGATTGAAGAGATTATAATCGGCAGGGATATGGATTATCCTGCGACCAGAGATGACCTCGTAAAGTTTGCTGAAGGAAAGAAGGCAGAGAGTGATGTTCTGGACCTTTTGAAAGGGATACCTGAGATAGAGTATAATACCCCTGCAGATGTTACTAGAGAAATCGAACATCTGGAAAGACAGCGTAGTAGAGAGTATACTAAACTAGAGTATTAAATCAGAGTACAGAGTCTATTGGATAGGTTTTTTCTCAGGTAAACTCGTTCAAGAGTACATTATAATACGTTATAGTACATTATATAACTTAGCAACAGAAAGAGAATTTCAGAGAAAAACTTCTGAAAGAGTAGAAACGGATCTTAAGTTTTGAGATCGGCTCTTAATAAAAAAAGTAATAAAAAGATATCCAGAATATACAATTATGTAAGTCCGATATCTACGTAAAGCCTGGAAAGAGAGATCACTATGTCTGTTCAATCTCAAATTTCAATTTTCCATTCTTCTTTTGTTTGTACTTAATCTAGCAGCTGGTTGATTTTATTGTGAAAATCCACTATTAACTTTGCTGCCTCGCTTTCCATGTTCAGCTGGAAAGTTCTGATTTGTTTTCCGAGGGGTTTTTCCAGGACAACGCCTGACTCGATCAAAGGTGTGATAACCCTTGATACGCTGGAATTGGATAACCCGGTTTCCTCAGCTATTCCTGAAAGGTAAGTCGGTTCGTTCTGGTTTTCGATCAGATTCTTAAGAACTGTCATCTGTGCAGTTTTCCCGAAGATTTTTTCTAGTGGGTCCATTGATTTCATCTCAGAGGTGGCTTTCTCTATAAGTGACTTTCTTCTGTCCCAATAACTATCCACGGTTATAAACTTATCTCTTCAATAAATAGATTAAAAATTTATAGCCTTACGAATTGCCAAAATTTTTATTTTTTAGTTTTCCGGATAGAATGAAATCTTTTTCTTAATTTTTCAAGCTATTTCGTTTAAAAGAGACTGCTGCTTCGTCTTATCTTTAAGTAGTATTCTTCGATTTGCGATTTTCATTAAATCTTTGAGAAAAAAATCCCGCTATTCAGTTTTATACTCAACCTTTTTTAGGATCGGTATACTTCCCCCTGTGCCCCTCAAAAAATCTGCAGTAATCTTCAGGGCACTGCTCCTCAGGGCACTCGCGGAGATACTTCATGATATCGTCCATTTTTGCGCGTGCCAGGGATACGGAGGTATCCGCGCCTCCGTAATAGATGCGTAATTCATCATTCACCACGACCCACCCGCAGGGGAAAACAACATCATTAACATCTCCACTGCGCTCATAGGATTCGTGAGGCCCGAAGACCCAGCCTTCTGACCTGCGGAGCACTTTTCTGGGATCTTCAAGGTCAAGGAGAGCTAATCCAAGCCGGTAACTTATTTTCGGCGTTGTCTGGCGCACTCCGTGGTACATAATCAGCCATCCCTCGGATGTACGCATTGGCTGCGGGGATAAGCCTATTTTGTAGGCATCCCACCATCCCCCTTCCCGGGCGTACAGAAGGACCTCGTGCCATCCCCAGGCTTTCATATCCGGGGAAAAAGAGATCCAGATATTTGCTTTCATAGTGTGGCCAGTAGGTGCAGGCCTGTGCAGCACTGCCCATTTGCCATTAAAGCTTACAGGGAAAATAGCAGCATCTTTGTTATCAGGCGGCAGGATAGAACCTACTCGCTCAAAGGTATGAAAATCTTCTGTAAGAGCAAGAGCTGGTAAGGGACCGGAATCAGAAAAAGCCGTATATGTCACAGCCCATTTTTTTATCTCATCCATGTAAGTTATACGCGGGTCTTCAATGCCATATATCTCTTCAGGGTATTTTGCAGGCTCAGGAAAGAATGTTGGTTGACTGTCAATTTCCCAGCCATCTACCCCGTTTTTACTCCGGGCTGCCGTAAAATGAGAAAAGCCCCTGTGGTCTTCAACCCTCACCAGCAATAGAGTTATACCATCAACTATAGTGGCTGCGGGATTAAAAACCGAATTAGCCTGATAGGGCCAATCTTCAACGGTAAGTATAGGGTTTCTATTATATCTTACGAAAAGTTCTCCATGGTCTTTCCAGGTCATACTATCCCCTCATTTCCCTTCAACATTATGTTATTCCCTCATTTCTCCTGATTTACTAAAAAACAGATTATTTCTTTTTTAATGGCTTTTTTCCTCTTTCCCTAATTTTAACTAAGATATGGAAACTGTATGTAAACTCCTTTTCAGGGCTTGATCCCGAGTACATCCTCTACATATGCCCTGAAAATTTCTGCAACACTCCATGCCTGGGCAATAGTACCGCCTGGAGAGTGGGGGTAATCTCCATCAAACACCTCAGAGATGGTGCCTATACCTGCCGTTTCAAGATGCTCATCAAAGCCCTCAAGAAGATCTCTCATATATTCAAGACTGCTGTTCGAATAGTCATGTACTTTCAGGTAAGCTTTCACATAAGCTCCAAGGAGCCAGGGCCAGACTGTCCCATTATGATAGGCTGTGTCCCTGTTTAAGGCGTCTCCGAGGTACTGCCCTTTATATAGAGGATGATCACTCGATAGACTTTTGAGCCCGAAGGGGGTAAGAAGATCAGTCTCAACCCTGTCAACGATCGCTTTTTCTTTCTCAGGGGAAAGCATAGTGTAAGGGAGCGAGACAGCAAAGATTTGATTGGGGCGAATTGCAGGGTCTTTAATCTGGTTTCCTGCCTCGTCCTGATATACAAGGTCAAAGAGACAGTTAGTCTCCGGGTTCCAGAAAGCGTTCTCAAAACTCAAAGCTACCCCATCTGCAAGAGTCTCATATAAAGAGACGTCTTCGCCAAGAAGCGTACCAAGGTAGGAAGCCGTTTTCAGGGCATTATACCAGAGGGCATTCACCTCACAGGCTTTACCTACCCTCGGAGTCACAGCCCATTCCCCGATTTTCGCGTCCATCCAGGTCAGTTGAGGTCCCTGCCGAATAAGGTAATCGGAATCCATGCCTATTCCGAAATCCGTACTATTACAATAGTTGTTTATAATCTCATCTACATTGTCCCAGATATCCGAAAGGAAAAGGAAGTCTTTGGTATATGCGAAATAGCGGTCAAGGGCATGAACAAACCAGAGAGATGCATCGACTGTATTATAGACCGGGTCTCCTCCAAAAGCCGGAAAGGTGTTAGGGACCAGACCTCTTCGACAATACCTGGCAAAGTTTCTGAGAGTTGACCTTGCCTCCTGGAAACGGTATGGAATTAAAAGCAATCCGGGTAGAGAAATCATGGCATCTCTCCCCCAGTCAGAGTACCAGTGATATCCCGCAATTACTGTATTTTCCCCTGTAACTCGGTTTTTCACTACAAAAGAGTCGGTTGCCTTTAGAAGTTTGAGAGCAAAAGGCTCGACAAGCTTCGAATCGAGAGCTAGAAGGTTCTGCCGATTTGCTTCCCTTATATAGAGTTTATCAACCTTCTCGAGGGTAAGAGAAGAAATATCTCCTGTTGAAGCAGCAACAAAAAAGCGGGAAGTCCCGGGTTCGAGTTTGCCTTCAAAATAACCAGGATTGAAGTTATCCTCCTGAAAATTAAGCCCCCGTTGCTTCTCGGTATCGTACTCAAGGTTATAGTACCATACAGGAGCAGGGTGATACTGAAGATTGGATGAAATCGAGAAAGTAAAACCAGTAGAGCTTGCCAGCCGTACTTCCGTAGACCCGGATCTCTGGAAGAAAGAAAGGTATCCTGAACGAGCAGTCAGATTAAAATCTCTTGAGCTTACCAGAGGGAAAATTTTCAGCAAAGCTCCCTCTCTTCTGGATGTAATATCATAGAGGACATAGGTTGTGTTACTGTTATGGGCCATGAAGACCTTTTTCTTTATGGTAAAATCACCGGGATGGTAAACCCAGAGAGGAAACGGGTTACGAATAAATTCAGAAAGATACTCAAAGCCTGTAGGACTGATAGTATCCGGATATTTATGGACGGCAAGTTTATAAATTTCTTCATTAATAGAAATTTCCTCATCAAGGGAAGAAAGCAGCAAAAGCCTTCCAGGAGAATTCTCCGGAGTTGCTACAAGCAGTCCGTGATAAGTCCTTGTCCCTGCCCCGATAATTGTAGAAGAAGCATATCCTCCAAGCCCGTTTCCTATAACCCATTCTCTTTTTATTCCTTCTTCGTATGTTGAAAGAAAATCTGTTCCAAACCTGCCCCCATTCATGTATATTTGATTAGAGTTGATTTATTAAATAGCTGTACGTTTGGAAAAAGCTAGCTCGGTCTTCGGTAGTATCGCAATTTTACTGTAATTCTAAGTCAAATTTTGCATATTGCAATTTGGCTCCTATGATATCCGCACACTGTCACCAGAGTGCATTATTTTAGGGGGCGGAGTTAGGAACGATCCATAATGCTTCCGTTGATCCGAGACGAGGTAAAAAAACTGCCGAATAATTATGTCAACAAACCAGAGATTACAAAAAGTTGTACACAAACTCCTTTTTCAAGGCTTGATCTCAATTATATCCTCTACATATGCCCTGAGAATTTCTGCAACGCTCCAAGCCTGGGCAATAGTACCTCCAGGAGAGTGAGGGTAGTCACCATCAAACACTTCGGAAATGGTACCTATGCCTGCGGTTTCAAGATGTATGTCAAAGCCCTGGAGAAGAGCCTTCATATCCTCAAGGCTGCTTTCCGAATAATTATTTACCTTTCTGTAAGCTTTCACGTAAGCTCCGAGGAGCCAAGGCCAGACTGTCCCGTTGTGGTAGGCTGTATCTCTGGTAAGGGCGTCTCCGCGATACTGTCCTTTATATAAAAGATGATCTCTCGAGAGAGTTCTGAGCCCGAAAGGAGTAAGAAGATCGCTTTTAACCCGATCTACGATAGTTCTTTCTTTTTCAGGAGAAAGCATGGTATAGGGAAGTGATACAGCAAATATCTGGTTCGGGCGGATTGCAGGGTCTTTAATCTGGTTTCCTGCTTCATCCTGATATACGAGATCGAAGAGACAGTTAGCCTCAGGGTTCCAGAATACGTTCTCGAAATTTGAAGCGACTCCAGCTGCAAGAGTCTCATATAAGGAGGTATCCTTGCCGAGAAGGGTACCCAGGTAGGAAGCCGTTTTTAAGGCGTTATACCAGAGAGCATTTATCTCACAGGCTTTACCTGCTCTTGGAGTCACTGCCCACTCTCCAATCTTCGCATCCATCCAGGTTAGTTGGGGTCCCTGCTTAATAAGGTAATCTGAATCCATACCTATTCCAAAATCCGTGCCATTACGGTAGTTGTCTATAATATTGTCTACAGTGTCCCAGATGTCCGTGAGGAAAAGGAAGTCTTTGGTATATGCGAAATAGCGGCAAAGGGCATGGATAAACCAGAGAGAAGCGTCCACTGCATTGTAGACCGGCTCTCCTCCAAAAGATGAGTAAGTGTTGGGAATCAAGCCTTTTCGAGAGTGTCTGGAAAAATATTCGAGAGCGGATCTGGCTTCTTTGAAACGATACGGAATTAAAAACAGGCCAGGCAGAGAAATCATGGCATCCCTTCCCCAATCAGAGTACCAGTGATATCCTGCAATCACTGTATTTTCACCTGAAGAAGGATGTTTTACTATAAAAAGATCAGTTGCTTTTAGAAGTTTGAGAGCAAAAGGTTCGGTAAGCTTCGAATTGAGAGCAAGAAGGTTCTGCCGATTTGCTTCTCTTGAATAAAGTTCGTCAACATGCTCGAGGGTAAAAGAAGAAATATCTCCTGTTGAAGCAGCAATAAAGAAGTGGGAAGTCCCGGGTTCGAGTTTGCTTTCAAAATAGCCGGGAGTGAAATCGTCTTCTTCGAAGTTGCATGCCCGTTGTTTCTCGATATCATATTCTAAATTATAGTACCATTTGGGGTCAGCATGATACTCGAGATTGGATGAAAGAGAGAAAATAAAACCATTGGAGCTTTCCAGTTCTACTCCCGCAGGGTTAGTTTTCTGGGAAAAGGAAAGGTATCCTGAGCGAATAGTATAATGGAAGTCTCTTGAGTTTACCAGAGGGTAAATTCTTAACATAGCTCCTTCTTTTCTGGATGTAATATCATAGAGAATACAGGTTGTATTACTATTATGCACCATGAAAACTTTTTTCTTTACAGTAAAATCCCCGGGCTGGTAAACCCAGAGAGGAAATGGGTTGGGGATAAATTCGGAAAGATAATTAAAGCCCTCAGGAGAAATTATGTCCGGGTATTTATGGGCTGCAAGTTTATAAATTTCTTCGTTGATAGAGATTTCCTCGTCAAGGGAAGAAAGAAACAAAAACCTTCCAGGGGGATTTTCGGAAGCTGCTACAAGCAGCCCGTGGTAAGTCCTTGTCCCTGCCCCGATGACCGTAGAGGAAGCATATCCTCCAAGTCCGTTTCCTGTAACCCATTCTCTTTTTATTCCTTCTTCGTATGTTGAAAGAAAATCTGCTCCAAACCTGCCCTCACTCATGTATATTGATAAGAGTCGATTTATTAAATAAATGCACGTTTGAAAAACTAGCCGGGTCTTCGGCAGTATCGCAATTTTGCTGTAAATGCCAAGGGACCCTTACCTGAAATATCACATCCTCAAGTGCTTTCTTTCATGCTAAACAGCCAGCTTACAGCAAGCAAGAGCTGCAAAATTACGATCTGGCAAAAACGATCTTGAGATTTTCATTCGCCAGACCGACTGCGCTGCAGGTTGCAGGCGTGCCTGCAAGTGCGTTTAGCATCACGAAATCGTGTATAGTTCCCATGTATCGAACGGCTGTAACATTGACCCCTGCCTGAATCAGTTTATGTGCGTATGCCTCGCCTTCGTCGCGAAGCACATCATTTTCATCAGTAATAATAAGAGCCGGAGGCTGTCCCTTAAGCTGTTCAATAGATGCCTGTAGAGGAGATGCTGTCGGCTGCTTTCGTGCTTCTTCATCAGGTAAATAATTGTCCCAGAACCACTTCATTGCTTCCCTGGTAAGCCAGATTCCGGTTGAATACTGCTGATATGACTGAGTATCAAAATTAGCATCAGTCACAGGATAGAAGAGCACCTGATAATCAATTTTAGGCCCACCCCTCTCTTTTACCAGGAGCATGACAGCTGCAACCATATTCCCGCCTACACTGTCTCCAGCAACTGCAAGCCGTGAGCTGTCCAGTCTGAGTTCTTTTCCGTTTTCAGCAATATATTTAGTCGCAGCATATGCCTCTTCGATCTGCGCAGGATACTTTGCCTCAGGAGCCGGCGTGAAATTGACAAATACAACCGCAGCGTTAGCTCCATTGGCGATTTCCCTGACCAGCCGATCATGCGTATCTTTTCCCCCGAGAACCCAGCCGGCGCCATGAAAATACATCACGACCGGTAAGTTTTCCTTACTTCCTTCTGGTCTTAGTATTCTAATCGAAACTTTTCCCTGAGGACCGACCGGAATATCCATGTCTTCGATGTCTGCAGGCAGTTTTGCGACATCACTAGCCTGCAAATCTGAAAGAACTTTACGGGCATCTTTCGGAGAAAGTTTGTAGATTGGCGTTCCACCCTGCTTGTTGACATTTTCTACAAATTCTCTGGTAGCTGGTTCGAGTAGCTCAATAGTATGATTCATTGATAATCCTCCTGTATGAAAATCTGATTAAGCTGACAATCATACCTGGTTTTTATTCGGTTTATTGTATTACCTCATTGCCTAGCACTTTGTCGTGGCATTTGCTGCATCTGTTATCAGCCTGGTTACCTCATCAGGATGTGAGACTAAAGAGGCGTGGTCGGATGATATTGAGACAACTTCCCTTGCTCCAATGCGTTCTGCCATAAAACGCTCCAGGTCGGGATTGATAATCCTGTCGTTCTCTGATATCAGGTACCAGGAAGGCTTGGACTTCCATGCTGCCTGAGTGGTTTTTTCGCCGAAAATGCTTGCTGGGACAGGTTTTTGTACTGCGGCCATCACCCTGGCCTGAACAGGATCGACATCCTGAGCAAACGATTCCGGAAAAGCCTCTGGATCAATCCATAGAAAGCCCTCGGAGTCAGGGAGAAGATTTGCCATGCCAGGTGCAGCGGGCATTCGCTCATTGAGCTCACCAAGGACTTCTCCTTCGTCAGGAGCAAATGCAGAAATATAAACCAACCCGACAACATTGGACGCATTAGCCCCCGCCTCAGTAATCACCGCGCCACCGTATGAGTGGCCGACAAGGATTGTAGGGCCGCTTTGCATAGCTAATACGCGGCGTGTTACTGCAGCATCCTCAGCTAGTGAGGTCAAAGGGATCTGGACAGCTGTAACATTATACCCTTTTTCCTGAAGTAGCGGAATAACCTTGCTCCAGCTTGACCCATCAGCCCAGGCACCGTGCACCAGGACAATGTTCGGTTTGGAGAGCGTTTCGGAATCTCTGGAGACGTTAGCAGGTTGTGCCTGAGCATTTATGAAAGCAATACTTACTACAAAAATGATCGCGGATAATGCGACAAGTAAATACTTCTTTGTCATCTGAATCCATCCCCATTCGTTATAGCTGAATGACCAAATATAAATCATGGAATTAAAGAAATATGCGAACGATCAAACCCCACATCAAATGACAGCCTTATATCCCGCGATCGTTCACTGATTGATGTTTCAAATTTTAATTATAGTCCTCACAGTAAACATCCACAGTAAAAATTCACAATAAATATTTACAGTAAACATTGACACTTCATAATCCAGCACTGTGCTGTGGAGTGACAGTTAAAATGTACTTAATTCGTGAGTTGACTATTAATCACTCTCACTTTTAACTAACTACTTTCATTTTTGACTAAAAATTTAAATTTCGATTGCTGATGAATAGTGTATAAATTACTGGAAAATATATAAATTAAATCGAATAAATTTTCCTTATAATTAACAATTCTGGAAAGTATGGACAAAAGAAATCAAAAAATATTTGCCATTTGTCAACTGCATTTTTATGCACCGGTTTCAGAAACCCTATCCCGGAGCAAAACTTTAATAGCTTTCGGGAAAAATCATTTCCATTAATATTCTGTATTTTTAATAAAAATTTTAGGAAGATATAAAGGATTTCTAAAGGGGAGTAGAAAAGCGTGGCAGAAAACAGGACATACACTTACCTGAACCCAAAAGTAGCCCTTATGGGGCCTGGATGCGTAAAAGAAATCGGCAGGCATGCAAAAGACTTTGGGGCTACGAAAGCCCTAATAGTTTCAGGGAAAAGCAGACATGGAGAAGAGCTTGCACTGGACATATATAAAATTCTTGAAAAAGCAGGCATAGAAGCAGTAATCTTTCCGGGAGCGGACCCGAACCCTACTGATACGTCAGTTATGGAAGGAGCAGATCTTTACAGGAAAGAAGACTGTAATGTGATAGTTGCTGTCGGGGGAGGAAGCCCTATGGATTGTGCAAAAGCGGTCGGCATTGTGGTATATAATGGTAAAAGGATTAATGATTACGAAGGTGTGGGAAAAGTTACGAAAGGAATTCCTCCTCTTATTACAGTAAATACGACTGCGGGTACTGCGAGTGAAATGACGAGTTTTACAATTATTACGGATACGGATAGGCACATCAAAATGGCTATTGTTGACCCGCGGATCACACCCGATGTAGCAGTCAACGACCCCGAATTAATGGTAAGCATGCCTCCTGCGCTAACGGCTGCAACAGGAATGGACGCGCTGACACACGCAGTCGAAGCTTATGTTTCCACAATGGCTACCCCGACAACAGACGCAGCTGCTATCAAGTCCATAGAACTCATTTCAAAATATTTACGTGAAGCCGTTGCCCATGGGGAAGATGTGCAGACAAGGGACATGATGGCACACGCCGAATATCTTGCAGGCATCGCTTTCAATAATGCAAGCCTTGGTTATGTACATTCTATGGCTCACCAGCTAGGAGGTTTTTATAACCTTCCGCACGGGGTCTGCAATGCTATCCTTCTGCCTTATGTCGAGGCATACAGTAAGCAGGTTGTCCCGGAACGCTTTGCCGATATCGCAAAAGCAATGGGAGAAAAAGTTGAAGGGCTAAGTCCGGAAGAGGCTGCAGACCGGGCTATAGACGTAATCAGGAAACTTGCATCCGATATAGGAATTCCTTCAGGCTTAAAAGAGCTTGGCGCAAAAGAAGAAGATCTCGAACTTCTGGCGAAAAATGCCATGCAGGATGTTTGCCGCCTCACAAGTCCAAGAGAATTCTCGAAAGAGGAGATTATTGAGATTTACCAGAAAGCTATGTAACCTGAAAGAGTACCTTATGAACGATCTGGAATCAAAAATCAGGGTTGAAGATAAAAAAGAGAGGAATTTTATGATCGGTTATGGTGGGCTTAAAGGCCGTGGGGGAGAAAGCAGGCACATCTACAGGATGCATGAAAAACTCATTTCCATTGGAGACGATTACTGGATTGAGGACGAAAACGGAAAAAAAGCTTTCTATGTGGATGGAAAAGCCCTCAGCCTGCGCAATACCCTGGTTTTAAAAGATACACAGGGAAATGATCTTTACAAAATTCAGAAAAGATTGCTTAAAATAAGGGATACGATGGATATCAAGCGGGCTGACGGTGGTCTCGCAGCAACAATTAAAAAAGCCTTCATTAAGATTTTACGGGGCAGATGGATAGTTGAAGTTCCAGACGGGCCAAATATGGAGATCCGGGGCAATATTCTGGATTACAATTATGAGATTGATTCCAATGGACAGAGAATTGCACAGGTCTCAAAAAAATGGTTCCGCATGCGGGATACCTACGGAGTGGAGATTGAGCCCGGACAGGATGCTGCTCTGATCCTGGCAATTGCAGCTACTCTTGACCAGATGGAGCATGATTGATAGGACTACAATTTTGAGATAGACTACTATTGATATCGGAGAGCATACTGTTGTAATCTTCTCTTCCATGATAGTCTTTTCTTCCATGCGAATCTTATTGACAAGTTAGAAAAGAAACACCTTAATGAAAATAAATACGTGGGAGGTATGGACATAAATGTAAGCAAT
The DNA here is from genome assembly GCF_000970285.1 of Methanosarcina horonobensis HB-1 = JCM 15518. Classification (NCBI taxonomy): domain Archaea; kingdom Methanobacteriati; phylum Methanobacteriota; class Methanomicrobia; order Methanosarcinales; family Methanosarcinaceae; genus Methanosarcina; species Methanosarcina horonobensis. The sequence continues at coordinate 2,000,308 of NZ_CP009516.1, forward strand.
TTTTCAATGCAAACTAAAGTTATGATCTACAGTATTGCTGCGGTTATCCTGACAATCGGAATGCGAGATATAGCCACTATACTCATACCTATTTTTTTCTCGGTTTTTATTTTTCTAATCTTTGCCCCTCTCATCTACTGGCTCAAGAGGAAAGGAATTCCGGGGGGAGTAAGTATTGGTCTGGTAATCCTCTTCTTTATCATGGTTTTTACTGGTACCGGAGTTCTGCTTATGGAATTTTTACCTCAATTCACCAGCCAGATCCCTGACTATCAGATCCAATTAACGGAAAGCATGGAAAGCCTTGCAGGATATCTGCCGGTAGGAATGCCACTGGAAGGATTTCTACCTGATATAGGAGTGTTTATTGTTGGCCTGACAGCTGGACTCCTTACAACGATTTTGAATGCCGGAACCACCGTAGGCCTCATTATCATAACGACAATTTTTTTACTTCTGGACATTGCAGTCCCGGGAAAAATTCGAAAAGAAGCTAAAAAACACCCTTTCCTGTTATCCCGAACTAATGATCTTGGGAGTAAGCTTGTGGACTATATCGTTATAAGAACAGGAATTAACCTGGTAGGAGGTATAGGGGCTGCCCTAATTCTTTTCATAGGTGGTATAGATTTTGCGATTCTCTGGGGTATATTAACATTTATTCTCGGTTACATTCCTTACATTGGATTTTTTCTGGCCGTTCTTCCACCGACACTCCTCGGATTATTTAAGTACGGAATTGCAGGAGCGATGGCCGTTTTTGTCGCTATATGGCTTCTTAACCTGCTTATAGAAAACATCCTTTTTCCATCCGTTGCAGGGAAAGGTTTTGAATTACCTCCGTCAATCATTTTTATATCTCTTATGTACTGGACTTATGTACTGGGTACTCCTGGTGCACTTATAGCCGTACCCCTTACAATGGTTGTGAAAATGGTCATAGAAAGTTCCGGTGATATGCGATGGAGGACAGAGTTGAGAGAGTCTGAAAAAGAGGATTAATAAAAAGGAGATTAGTAAAAAGAGGTAAATAAAAAGGATTAATAAAAAAGAGCAAGCGGAGTAAATGTAAGAGAGCAAGCGGAGTAACTGCAAGCAAAAATAATTTTTTGAAAAATCCGAAGATTTTTCGACAGGACAGGATGGAAATCAGTTGATTATCTGGCACTTCTTTCAAATCTATTTTTTCTCAAAAGACATATAAATAGATGCAAAATTATAAATCGAGTAAATATATTTATTAATATATCTGTAATTAGGATAGGAAATATCTTTGACCGATTCAGGGTAACTTTTACTACCGATATCCAGAAGAGTATGCCTCGTTGGATACCGAAACCAAGGTATTTACTAAGTTCATATGGGAAAAAGGATCAGAGGAAAATAAGGAATCCTTTAGCATATCAGGAAAGTTCAGGACTGAGATAAAACAGAGGGAGTAACTTTCAAAGAATAGAGATGGATGAGCTGAAGCGGTAGACTACACAACAATGAGAGCAACCTGAGACAAAAGGAATTTCCATGACATCAGAAATTGCAAATTTTGTCATAGCTTTTGCAGTGTTGCTCTTTGTCTTTGGCATTGTCTCCCGAAAGATCTCAGGTACTGCAGTCACCGCCCCCATGATTTTTGTAGCAGCTGGAATGTTGCTCAGCCCTGAGGGGCTTGACCCTGCAGGTCTCACTCCAAGAAGCAGTCTAGTTCTCATGATAGCTGAGCTTGCACCTGTCCTGACTTTATTTCCGGATGCCTCAAAAATTGAACTTCAGACACTGTTGCGTGAAGAGAAACTTCCAGGCCGGCTTCTTATTTCTTGGAACGTCACTTACAATTGCCTTTGGGGCTATTGTTGCTGCTTTTCTTTTAAAAGGTATTACACTTGCAAAAGCGGTACTGAGCCTCACGCTTATTTGTATGATACCTGTGGCAATCTCCCTGATTGGCATGAAGTTGAATACTGAAACCGTATTTTTCCTGGGCTGGTTTGGGCCCGGAGGCCTTGCATCCGTTGTTCTGTTATTGACTGCTATGGAAGAAACGGGAGGAATTGGGGGAAGTGAAACTGTAAGTCTTTCAGTGATCACGACTGTTTTTCTAAATGTTTTTGTCCAGGGGGCTACAGATAAAAGAACATCAGATAGTTGTTTATCTGAAAACGTGAACCAATCAAATTTGCATTAACTGATTATGAAAGAAAAGGATTAGTTACTATAAACCGACATGGGGGAGTTGTAAAATATGGAAACAAATAGCAGTACAGTACCAGCCAAGATTTTAGTATACACTACTTTTGCTGTTGTCCTTACAATCGGAATGAGAGAAATATCTTCTATACTCACAACCGTTATCTTTTCTATATTCGTTGCACTGCTTTTCACCCCGCTCGTTCGCTGGCTAAAACAAAAGGGAGTTCCAGGTTGGTTGAGCATTATTATGGCAATTTCTTTATTCACTGTAATTATCCTGGTCCTCGGGGTAATAGTTGTCAGAGCAGCATTTCAGTTTGGGAGCCAGATCCCTATTTACCAGGATCAATTAACTGCTTTAGCGAACAACTATGCAAAATACATTCCTTCATACGAAGGTTTTTCCATACAGTCAATTGTTCGCGGTATCGTGTCAATCACGATTTCTCTTATGATAAACATCGTTAACGGGATTGTGAACGCTTCGACAACAGCTGGAATCGTCATAGTCACAGCAGCCTTCTTGCTAATAGATGCCGCTAATGCTCCTGAAAAAGTAAATCAGGAAATTGGGAAGCAATCTGAACTCCGATTTAGGCTGAGTAATTTTAGCAAGAAGCTGGTAAAATTTATTGTCATAAGAGCAGAAGTAAACATTATCACATCCTTTGTAATTGCTCTTCTTCTCTTTATAGGTGGTATAGACTATGCTGTCCTCTGGGGAGTTCTTATATTCCTGCTAAGTTATATCCCCTATATTGGTCTGGTTATAGCTTCTATTCCTCCCATAATGCTTGCACTTTTCAAGTATGGGCCTTTAGGGGCTCTTGCAGTCATTATCATTATCTTTGCTGTCGATGCGCTTACAGAAAATGTTCTTTTCCCGTCAATGATGGGAAAAGGCCTGCAATTATCCCCTGCTTTTTTATTTGTTGCTCTTCTCTACTGGAATTTCGTACTTGGACTTGGAGGTGTGCTGCTTTCCATACCTCTTACATTAGTTTTGAAGATTTTACTTGAGAGTTTTGAGGAAACAAAATGGATGGCCAGATTAATGGGTCCGGCAGAAGATATGGACGAGGGAGAAATAAGCAGCGGGTGAGGATAAGAAAGAGGGAAATTGCAAAAACAAGAAAATAGAAGGGGGGAGACGAATGGGATGGCAATTGTGCAGAGAATTGTCGCCCTGGCGTCAAAAGCACGTGGTTATTAAGCAGCCGATCGTCTCACTGGCAGACAGGACGAAATCCCGATTATAACTGGTAGCTGCAAGTTTCCTCATTGCACATGTTATATACGTTTTGCATTTAAGCCATAGGATGAAAGACCTCCGCTTCTGGGAGCGGAAGCAAATCAAATATTAACCGGGTTTTGTCCATATTAGTCTACTTTTGTAATCGGCGGACATTTCCATTCCGCATTGATCACCTCAGCGTGTGGAATGTACATGCGCAGAATGATGAACCACGCTTCACTGCCAGTCGGCAGCCAGTTCGACTCTTTATCTGGGCCAGGCGACCCGTTCTGGAAGTAAAAGGTTGTCCCCCCGTCAGCATTCTTCTTGACGCCCGGGGTACGGTCACCGATAGAGTAGCGGTTGATCTGGTTGGGAATTAAGTTATAATCGTTACCGTAGACGGTCATCGACCAGAATGCATCTACGGGCGGCTCGTAGCCCTTGGTGAAAGTTATCTCATACCTGTGAGCGCCCGTCAGCGGCTCGCCGAAATTGTCAGTAAGGTTGACAAGATAGACCGCCTCTACAGGGTCGTTGGCAGCGATCCCGGCCAGAGATTGGTCCGCAGCACGCTTCAGGAGCTCATCCCCAAAGCGGCCCATATTGGATGGAGGGTAGCGCCAGCCGTTGACAAACTTTGCCCAGACCCCACTCATGAACTGCTGCCTGAGCAACGGTATGCCGATGCCCAGCACACGCTGCAGCGCCTTCTTCACTACCTCTGGCTGCTGCTCTACATCCATATCCGGCCCGATCCCGATAGATGCGAACTGTTTGAGTAACACTTCATGGTGGGCTGCCGGGGGGTTCTCAGCCAGCATGGCGTTGAGCGTCTTCCACGGCCCTAGCGGGTCCTCGGTCCCGGCGGGCGCAACAACTGGCTTGTAGACGTCGCGGCTTTCGGGCAGCTTTGCCTCGGGTTTGCCCCAGAAACTCAGTGGTGTCAGCCTGTACTGTGCCTGTAGCGCATGCACGGCTGGCAGGTCATCGATGCCATCCGCCAGAGTGCGGCCAAGAATTAATATCCACGACGTCGGGGAGGACGGCGTAACGGCGGTTACATCCTCAGGTAGATTACCGTGCCAGCCAGGGCCAATGAGAGCATAATTGCCAGCCCTGGAGCCAACCCTCTGGCCGACATAGGCAAAGTTGTCCGAAGTAAAAGACATTAGTTCAAACGTCCAGTAGCGATCAGCCGGGATCTCGGGCACGGTGAGAATTACTGGCTCTTTGCTTAGATCTACCCAGGCGAGTGAGTACAGTGTGTCGTTGTTCGGGCAACCGCCGTCGCGGTAAGTGGCGTCCATGAGTTCGTCAGCATGCCAGAAATGGTTGACAGGCGCGTAAGGAACACGCTTTGGATCCTGCGGGATGTTTGTCCATTTATAGCGTGTGAGAGCATTGTAGACATACGGGAAACCATATATGAACGCCTGCAGGCCCAGCGAGTATGCATATTCCTCCTGCCAGTCAAAAACCAAGGTAGCTGTCTGTGGCTCTGCATGTGGCACTTCAGCTGCCTTAACTGCAAGGTCATTTGTACCCTCAGCCGCACCCGAACCTGCGCCAATTCGCTTCAGATCTTCGACTGTAAGAACCTGGGCACCTGTCTTCCTGATACCGTCCTCGATCTTACCAGCATATTGCGGGTCCATGAACAGGCCGATAGCCACTGCGCCAGGGTTTAAAGCGTGACCCAGGTGAGTTGCCTGTACATTTAGCTCAGTTGGGCTACCCACTGGCTTGTCAGCAACGGCAATCAGGTTCCCTGCAATACGTTCAGCCAGCGCAGCTATATTAACGCCGGAAGTCGAACCAATATCAATGATGCTTGTATCGACTTTGCCCTTATCGTTCTTAGCGAGGACAAGGATGTTGCTGGCGTTCATCATCTGAAGCTGGGAACTAAGACTCTTAATCTTCTCCATAGCAGCGTCTGCAGCCGTCTTGCTGGCGAAGACTCCTGCCACCAGTTGTTGCTTCTCAGATAGAAGCATGTTAGCTTTCGAGACTTCTGTTGTTGGATTTTCTACCACTGATATACCACCCACATAACAAACCAATCAAACTGCGTTTTTTCTTTGTTAAATCTTAATTACAATAGTATATATGCGAACTCATATATATTTTAAATTTTATATATATTTTTTATATTAGAGTACCTCAACTGTTTTTTAACTGCAGAGTTTTCAATAAGGGGAAAGAAATATCGGAAGAAAATGAGGATCAAATGGACTATTCATGTGACACAACAAGGTAGAACTTGCTTCTGGATGTCTGCCAACTCTAATTTATACATAAAAAGATTCAGCACCTAAGCTTTGCTTCAAATCATTATTATAGAAGAAAGTTAGCAGCAAGAGAAAGATTGGGGATGTAAACATAAATACAAATATTTCAATACCAGCCAAAATTCTAATTTACAGCACTGCTGCAGTTCTCCTTACACTTGGTATGAGGGCGATTTCACCAATACTTGTACCGGTCTTTTTCGCTCTTTTTGCCTTTCTAATCTTTGCTCCTCTGGTTCGCTGGCTCATGAGGAAAGGGGTTCCTGGAAAGGCTAGTGTTTTTCTGGTGATCATTCTTTTCATGTTTGTTTTTTTTGGAACCGCAATTCTGTTTGTAAGCTCTTTACTCCAGCTCAGCGACAGGATTCCAAGTTATGATGTTCAGTTGCAGAGTATTCTGAACAGTATTTCAACATATTTGCCTGTATCTGGAGAATCCGTAGAATCAATACTGCGCAGTATTGCAGCATTTGCTTTCAGTGCGAGTGCGGGAATTATTACAGGAGCCTTAAACGCCGGATCAACAGTTGTGCTTATTTTTATCACGACAACATTTTTACTTCTGGATGCTGCAGGTGCTCCAGAAAAAGTGCAAAGAGGAGCTGAAAATCAACCAGTCCACCTTTCACGGTTTGCCGAATTAAGCAGAACCGTCGTAAACTACATGCTCCTGAGGACTGAGACCAATCTGGCTGGGGGTATTGGAGTTGCCATACTTCTCCTCATCGGAGGTATAGATTTTGCTATTCTCTGGGGCCTCCTGTTTTTCCTGTTCGGTTATATCCCTTATCTGGGCTTTTATCTTGCAGCTATTCCACCTATGCTCCTTGGCCTGTTTAAATACGGGCCTATAGGGGCACTGGGCGTCCTTATCGCCATCACCATTGTTAATGCACTGGTAGAAAATGTCGTATTCCCATCTATTGCAGGAAAAGGCCTTAAATTGTCTCCGACGCTGGTATTTCTTTCTTTGTTTTACTGGTCTTATGTGCTTGGGACAGCAGGTGCCCTGATTGCCGTACCCCTTACAATAGTTGTAAAGATAATTCTGGAAAGTTCCGAGGACACACGCCTGATGGCTAAACTGATGGAATCAAGTGGAGATAGAGGTCAGGATGAAGAAAATGCAGGAAAAAACGTACTCTAAAATTATCCCTGCTAGAGGTTATGTACCTGGAACCTAAGGGTGCTGCATCTACATCTCTATACCTGGTTCTGAAGAATCCCTGGAAAAGTTGATCCCAGAATAGGGAGTCACATCCGATCTTTCCAGTTCTTCGGTAAGTTTTAATCTTACATGCATTTTTACATATGCCCAATTTTATATAAACTCGAGTATATGTCATTGATAGTACTGCTCATTGATAGTACTGCTGAAACTGTTTTTCGGACATGGAATTACAGATCAGGGGAAAAAAGAGGGTTACCATTGAAAATATGAGGGAAGATTTCATGGCTTATCCAGATAGCTACTGGACTACCGATGAGAAAAGAGGAAACGGATGGAAATTAACGAAGAACTGGTAAGCAGAAGAAGAGAAAGAAGAATTTCAACAGGGGGAAAATAAATGGCCGAAGTAATGTATGGACCTATGCAAATGTTAGTTATCGCGTTCGATAAACCGGAATTTCACGGCAAGATCCGCCGCGAACTTGAATCAGTCATGGAAAAGGGAGTGATCAGGCTCATTGACCTGCTCTTACTGTGGAAGGACAATGATGGAAATGTCACGGCTCTGGAGGCGTCACAGCTGGACGAAGAAGAGAGAAGGCGTTTCGGAGCGGTTATAGGAGGACTCATCGGTTTTGGAGCAGGAGGGGAAGAGGGAGCCAGAACAGGCACGGAAGAAGGAGCTCTGGCAGCAGCCCAGGAGAACTACGGAATCACTGAAGAAGATATGCTGGAAATAACAGACGCTATCCCTGAAGGGACTGCGGCTCTTATCCTTATTATTGAACATCTCTGGGCAAAAAAGCTTAAACAGGCGCTCCGTGATGCAGGAGGGGTTCTGGTCTCTCAAGGTATGATCACACCCGAACTGCTGATTCTGGTTGGGGAGGAACTGGCAGAAGCAGTTAAATTCGCGGAGAAGAAACGGGGATCTGAGGCAGCACCTGCCGTCTGAAAGACTGCCAGAAAACGGAAGAAACATGGCAAAATGTCCAGAGAAGAATAGTCCTTCTAAAAAGGGGACTATTCACCTGTAGCTTGCGGAATTTCTACATAATCTTACGGAATTTTTACACAATCCGCATTCATAATAAAAAAGGAAGAAAGTAAAGGTTTAATATTCTATTTTTAAGTGCAGTGAATATTTGAAGGTGTAAAATTACTTATTTTTCTTTATTTTCATTATCTGGAATGAGGAAATCAGGCCGCAGGATAGAGAATTTTAGTCTGTACTTGTTGATTCCACGGTTTTCGATTCATTGTTTATCTTGCTGGCCTGGAAAATGGGCTGATAATTTCCGACAGAACAAGAATCTGATAAGAGAATGAGCTTAATAATAAAAAACGAGAGAAGAATGAGCTTAATAATAAAAAACGAGAGAGTCTCAAATTATAAAAAATAATCATGTTCAGCAGACCCGATAAAATAAGTAAACATGCATAGAATAATATGTATAAAAGAAGAATTATATAAAGCAGATTGTTGAACAACGAGGTTGGGGGGCGGTCTCGAAGATCACTATCAGGGGTTAACAACATCAAAACTTATCGGTAGATGTCTGGAAGGTTGTTTTTTAACAGGAATGAAAAAATCATACTGTGGATTTCCCTGCCAGAAGCCAGATTATTCTTCGACCCCCGAAACAAAAGTATTTGTGGATTTTGAGCAAGGCTTTTTCCCGGCTATTATTTTACTGCATGCTCAGACAGCAGAAAGTGTGTAACCAGGGGAAGAAGATATGGTTAACCCAGCTTTTTCAAGATTTACAAAATAACAGTGAAGATTATGGCTTCGCCTCTATTGGCGAACTAACATAAAAACACAATAAACAACAAAATATTTGACATAAAATTTGACATAAAAGGAGGCTCGAATTATAGCAACGTTAACAGTTCTGAAGTTTGAGACTGCTGGTGGTGCTGAAAAGGCACTTCATGTGGTAGAGGATTTGAGCAAGAAACAGTTGATTACCCTGCAGGATGCAGCTATAGTCACCTGGCCTGAGGGGAAAAATAAACCAAAAACCAAGCAATTAACCAGTATGTCCGGGGTAGGTGCGCTTAGCGGAGCCTTTTGGGGTATGCTGTTTGGTCTGATTTTCTTTGTCCCGATATTTGGTATGGTTGTTGGAGCTGCACTGGGCGCACTAACCGGTTCCATGGCTGATGTGGGGATCAGTGACGATTTTATCCGGTCGGTCCGCAGCAAAGTGACAGAAGGCACATCAGCCCTCTTCTTGATGACCAGCGATGCCGTACTTGATAAGGTAAAGGAAGCCTTCAAAGGAATGGACTTTGAACTCATTGCTTCCAACCTGTCCAAAGAAGAAGAGGACAAGCTGCGTGCAGCCTTTGCAGAAGAAGGAGAAGAAGTAGCTCCAGCATACTGAATATTGACCTGAAAACCGCCTTTCCGGGAATTAAAGTATTTTCGGAAATTGGTTGTAAGTAAAGAACAATGATTTCCGAATAGAGTTAAGCTTGAGGTGGGAGCGAAAAGTCAGTCTTTCCCTCTACTCTTATTTTTCCCTCCATTCTGTATTTTATACTTTTCTTAAAGTTTCAAAGCTCTTTTATAGATCAACTCAACTGCGTAAGTTATTTCTTTATTTCAGCCATGTATTTAAGTCCTGCTTTCCTGGTCCCGGCACAAAATCAATTATTAGCCAGAATTGAGGTGAAAACTCATCCACACCCATATTCCATCATCTTCAATTTCTGTTACTGATTTCTATTACTGATTTCTGTTACTGATTTCTGTTACTGATTTCTGTTACTGATTTGATATTACAGCATGATCGTTTCGGTGCACCGAAGTTCATCCCACTCAAATCTGACAAAGCTGACAAACTTGCCAGGCTCGTTCTTGACAGTTTTAAGAGTACATGTCAACCAGGTCTTCCAGGGAGAAGTCGACAGCATTGCTCAGATCGAAGGGCTCTGGCTCATTGACTACGCAAATGCAATTACCATCGAGTCTGATGACGAATTCGACGACAAGCGAACATGAAATTCTTAGAATAACAGGCACAAACAAATGAAAGTGCTTAAAAGCATTTTCATACTAAATTAGTTTGCTTGAGCGAAGCGAAACAGACCTCTGTTTTTGCACTTGCAGTGCAACTAAAAGAAAAATCATAGATTTTTCTGATCCCGAAGCGAGACTCGGACAGGTCAGAAAAAACTGCAACTTAATCATCTTTTCCAATAGAAAGGAGCAATCCATTTCATCAGACCCGATAAAATAAATCAACATGCATAGGATAATATATATAAAAGAATAATTATATAAAGCAAAATATTAATATCGAGCTTGGGGGGAGCAGGCTCGAAGGTTCCTTAGGGGTTAACAGCATCAAAATTTACGGTAGATACCTGGCAAGCAGTTTTCAGAGTAATAAAAGACATCTGACAAAATCTCAAGCTTTCAGGTTCAAACCGATAATCAAAAAGGCATTTTAATGGAATTTATTTCGCTCAGGATAGCTTTGTCTATGGCAGGATACCAGTATCTCTAGATACCAGTATCTATGAACCGTAAGGCCATGAGGAAACAACCCATGAAGAAAGCATACTGCATTAATGGAGATAACGGTTACACCTTGATTGGCGAGCTGGCATAAAAACAAAGCAACGAAGAAAAAAAGTGAATATAAAAGGAGGTTTAAACATAGCAACTCTAACAGTTCTAAAATTTAACACTCCTCGCGGTGCAGAAGATGCACTTGCAGTGGTAGAGGATTTAAGTAAGAGGCAACTGATCACTCTGCAAGACGCAGCCATCGTCTCCTGGCCTGAGGGAAAAAAGAAGCCAGAGACAAGCCAATTAACCAGCATGGCCGGGGCAGGCGCACTGAGCGGGGCATTCTGGGGCATGCTGTTAGGCCTGATCTTTCTGGTTCCGATCTTCGGGATAGTCGTCGGAACAGCTATTGGTGCACTGTCCGGCTCCTTTGCCGACGTGGGGATCAGTGATGATTTCATAAAGTCGGTCCGCAGCAAAGTGACAGAAGGCACATCAGCCCTGTTTTTGATGACCAGCGATGCCGTACAGGATAAGGTAAAGGAAGCTTTCAAAGGAATGGACTTTGAGCTCATTGCTTCCAACCTGTCCAAAGAAGAAGAAGACAAATTGCGTGAAGCCTTTGCTGAAGAATAAACTTAGTATATAAAATCAGGTTTGACCAGGGAGAATCTCTCTGGAAACCACTTTAGATTTCTCGAAATTGATAGTTAGGCAAGAAAATTGCTGATTATAAATAAAAAGGATGTAGAGAGGAAAAAAGTTCACTTTCTATTTGCTTTTGTTCCAGAATTTTTCAAAACATCAACTAACAATCGGGAGGAAACAGATATACCGCTTAAAGAATACCGCTTCGAGTTCGAGGTGACCGGGGAACCGGATGTTGCCAGCGGAAAAGGCGCACCTGGAAGGGCTCAGCTCTATATAGACGAAAACTTAGTCGGGCAGGCTGAGGTCCCGGTAACGACCCCACTTATGCTTGGGCTAACAAGCGAGGTTACCTGCGGGTCAGCTCCCGGGGCTCCGGTCACACCCGACTACCAGCCTCCCTTTGAGTTTACAGGCAAAATTTACAGCGTGACCGTGGATGTGAGCGGCAAACTGATCGAGGACAAAGAAGCTGAAACACGCATGGTCATGGCGAGGCAGTAAAGATAGGATAGAGGCCTGGCGGTCCGGTAACTGCCAGACCTATCACAGGGGAGAAATCATCACGGACAAAGGTCATCGAAGCGAATTTTCCAGAAGCACACCATACTGGCTGCGTCGAGCAGGCATTATGAGCTGGCTCTTCCTGGGCATCTTGCTCGCCGCTAGCACAATATTAAGCATCATTACAACGGTGAGCGGTATTATAGTCCCGTTGCTCGTTGCTGTAGTGATAGGAATTGTTTTCAGGCCGCTGGTAGACATGCTGGAACGGCGGCATGTTCAACGTAATACTGGCACGGTGCTGACAATGTTTCTTATATTTCTGGGTGCCGCTATCCTGTTTATGGTCCTGGTCAGAGGTTTCATTGATCAGGGAGCCGAGATCGTTCGCCAGCTCAATGCCGGATGGGCCAGCCTTGAGGCATGGTTACTGCAGTTCGAGGTACAAACAGTGCACCGCTTACAGGAGGAGGGAGTTTTTGCGGAGGACTAAGCGGTTCGGATACACGGGACAAAAGGAGAATATCGAGTGGCAGAAAACACAGGAAGATCTTACGAAACCCGAATCATGGCCCAAATGATTATCCGAGTCATGGAGTTAAAATCCAAGCAGGGAACCCAGGCTCAGGGGAGGGACTGCTAAATGACAAACTCTCTACCCCCCCGAATCCACGTGCTGGCCAAGCCGACAGGAGCTATCTGCAACCTGGCTTGTTCCTACTGCTTCTACCTGCATAAAAAGCTACTCTATCCTGAAAGCAGGTTCCGCATGTCAGACGAAGTGCTGGAGAACTACATCCGGCAGCTTATCGCAGCCCACCGCAGCCAGCAGGTAACTGTTGCCTGGCAGGGAGGAGAACCCACCCTGATGGGAATCGACTTTTACAGGCGTGCAATCGAACTTCAGGAAAAGTACAGAAAACCGGAAATGGTATTCGAAAACACGATGCAGACCAACGGCACGCTTCTGGACGACGAATGGTGCCGATTCTTTAAGGAAAATGACTTTCTCATTGGCATCAGCATCGACGGCCCGCGAGAACTACACGACGCCTGCCGGGTGGACAAAAAAGGGGAAGGAAGCTTCGAGCGGGTTATGGAGGGACTTCATCTCCTGCAAAAATACGGCGTAGAGTACAATGTCCTGACAACAGTAAACAGGGTCAATGCCGATTATCCGCTGGAAGTCTATCGCTTCCTGCGGGATGAAGCCGGAACAGATTGGATTCAGTTTATTCCGGTTGTAGAACGAATCAATGAGGGAGGACGTGCCCTTTACCAGAAAGGAGACACGGTCTCGGACCGCTCAGTCCAGCCCCAACAATTCGGAAAGTTTCTGAGCTGCATTTTTGACGAATGGGTGAGAGAGGATGTTGGAAAGGTCTTTGTGCAGACCTTTGAGGCTTCTGCACGCCGATGGCTCGGGCTGCCTTCAGGAATGTGCGTTTTTGAGGAAACATGCGGGATGGGGCTTGCTCTGGAGCACAACGGAGACCTCTACTCATGCGACCATTTTGTAGAGCCGGACTATCTGCTGGGCAATATAATGGAAAAACAGATAGGCGAGCTTGCCGCTTCGGAAAAACAGTACAGGTTTGGGCAGGACAAACGCGACACTCTCCCGCAGACATGCCGGGAGTGTGAGGTGTTCTTTGCCTGCAGAGGGGAATGCCCTAAAAACCGCTTCCTCACCACTCCTGCCGGGGAACCCGGACTGAACTACCTCTGTGAGGGCTGGAAAGCTTTCTTCCGGCACATCGACTTTCCAATGAAGATCCTAGCAGGCCTGATACGCAGGGGCTACCCGGCATCAGAGGTGATGCAGGTCCTTGCTCTTGAAGACGCTTTTGCGAGGGCCGGACGAAACGAGCCCTGTCCCTGCGGCAGCGGGCTCAAGTTCAAACGCTGTCACGGTAGCGAGAAAAAAGAATCTGGAAAGAAGGACCGGAAGGTTTCTTAAAAGAGCTGCCTCGAGACATCAATCATCAATTAGTCAATCAATAAACCAATTTATCCAGGGGGATTAAGAATGACAGAAAAGAAACCGAATATTCTGGTCATATGGGGAGATGACATTGGCATTAGCAACCTTAGCTGCTACAGCGACGGTTTGATGGGCTACAGAACACCGAATATTGATAGAATTGCTGATGAAGGTATCAGGTTTACGGACTCTTACGGAGAGCAGAGCTGCACTGCCGGCAGGGCATCTTTTATCACCGGGCAGAGTGCCTTCCGTACAGGGTTGAGCAAGGTGGGAATGCCAGGAGCCAAAGTGGGACTTCAGCCCGAAGACCCTACAATTGCCGAACTGCTTAAACCGCTGGGTTATGCGACTGGCCAGTTTGGAAAGAACCATCTCGGGGACCGGGACGAACACCTGCCCACAAACCATGGTTTTGACGAGTTCTTTGGCAACCTTTATCATTTGAATGCTGAAGAGGAACCCGAAGAACGCGATTATCCGCCTGAAAAAGACTTTCCTAATTTCAGAAAGAACTATGGCCCAAGGGGTGTAATCCATAGTTATGCCGACGGCCGCATCGAGGATACCGGCCCGTTGACCAGAAAACGTATGGAAGAAGTAGACCAGGAGTTTCTGGATGCTGCCATCGATTTTATAAAACGTCAGCATGAGGCGGACAAGCCTTTCTTTGTCTGGTTCAATACCACAAAAATGCATTTCAGGACACACATCCCGGACAGGATACGGGGACAGTCGGGGCGCTGGCAATCCGCGTACCATGACGCCATGATTGAGCACGATCGGCAGGTAGGCGTGCTTCTCGACCTGCTGGACGAAATAGATATTGCGGATGATACCATTGTTATCTACAGTACGGACAACGGACCACATATGAACTCCTGGCCCGATGCGGCCATGACTCCGTTCCGCAACGAGAAAAACTCCTGCTGGGAGGGAGCTTTCCGTGTTCCTGAGGTAATACGCTGGCCTGGCAAGATCCCGGCAGGCACGATTTCTAATGAGATTGTGAGCCACCTGGACTGGCTGCCCACTTTGCTTGCCGCAGCAGGAGAACCGGATATTAAGGAGAAGCTCAAAAAAGGCCACAAAGAAGGAGACAAAACTTTCAAGGTGCATCTTGACGGTTATAACCTGCTTCCTTACCTGACCGGAAAGGAGAAAAAATCACCCCGGGATGAGTTCTTTTACTTCTCCGACGATGGAGATCTGGTAGCTCTACGGTACGACAACTGGAAAATGGTCTTTTTGGAGCAACGCGCCATCGGCACGCTCCTGGTCTGGGCAGAACCTTTTGTCCCTCTGCGTGTACCAAAAATATTCAACCTGCGTACTGACCCTTATGAAAGGGCGGATCGGACCTCAAACACTTATTACGACTGGTTGCTCGACCACGCATTCCTGCTGGTGCCTGCCCAGGGTGTAGTGGGAAACTTTCTGGCAACGTTTAAAGAATTCCCTCCACGCCAGAAAGCGGCAAGTTTTACCGTTGACAGGGTAATGGAAAAGCTTTTGCAGGGAATCGGGAGCACCTGAAGGTTGAAGTCCCGTATCCGGAACATTCTACTCCTTCAGGGTAATGCTCAGTAACATGAGTAGACTGTTCTTATATGGAACCAAAAACAGATTTTCAGGAAATTCAAACTGGATAATGCCTGTTCGGGATTTCAGGAGCCCCTCATCATTTGAGCCTTGCTTCGGTTCCTGTATAGGTGGTGGGCTATTGGTTGAGGAGTCGCTGCTTGCAAGTACTCCACCGACGGCCCGATAATAGGATGCGGAATCTGTGAGTTGATGCAATTGGTTGCTCGCGGGTGTCGTTCTTCATCCAGCTTCCCAAAAGAACCGATTTCAGATTCAACGGCGTTTAGAAACGGGAGTGAACCGCCAGTACGGGAAGTTGGATGGGCGATCGCATCGCAGGTGTTCCATACAGGGAATGTCAAATCGGCAGGGTAAGCCTCAGCCTTCACCAGCGAGTGCACACTCCAGCACTTTACCTCCACCGCCACAAAAGGCAGTGGATTTTATGACTTCATCTGAAATAAAGTAAGAGGAATTGATAATGTCCGAAAGTCTCTCTTTGTGGAACGAAACACCAGCTAAGAAAGCAATCATCAATTACGTAAACGTCATCTCAAATCCTGAGAGCGCTGATTTTGTTCCAGAAGCCGAGCGAATTGCCGTCCTGGACAACGATGGAACCATGTGGGTGGAGAAGCCCGTCTATGTTCAGGTTTTCTTTGTCATAGACCGGCTGAAACAGCTGGCTGAGGCAGACCCTACACTCCTGGACCAGCCACATTTTAAGGCAGCAGCAACGGGCGACCTGACCTACTTTTTCAAGATTGATCCCCATGCTGGCGGCGATATTAAAGTGCTGATGCAGATCGTCTTTGATTCTCACGCCGGCATGTCTCAGGACGATTTTATGCTTATGGCTAAAGAGTTTATGGAGACCGCCAAGCATCCCCGTTTTGGCGTGTTGTACAAGGACCTGACGTACAAGCCAATGGTTGAGCTTGCACGCTACCTTGGTGATAACGGCTTTAAGGTCTTCCTGGCTTCTGGAGGCGGCATGAGTTTTATGCGTACAGTCTCGGAGGAGATCTACAACATTCCAAGAGAGCGGGTTATCGGCAGCAACATCTCATTTGAGACCCGGATGACTGATAAGGGGCCGGTAGTTTTCCGCAGGAGAGGTCTGGTCGATCCCATCGACGACGGAGCAGGCAAGCCGGTCAATATCGAGCTGCATATCGGCCGCAAGCCCATCCTGGCCGCCGGCAATTCGGATGGAGATCTGCATATGCTGTGGCTGGCACAGAAAAGTGGTTACCGCTCTCTATCGTTGCTGCTCCGCCATGACGATGCAAAGCGCGAGTACGCCTATGACGAGGGAAGCGAGAAGACGCTGCAGATGGCAAAGGAACGTGGCTGGATCGTGGTCAGCATGAAGGATGATTGGAAGACTGTGTTCTGAGATATTTCAGTTCAACGCCAAAGAAGGTGCAAGGTATGAAAACCACAAGAAACAGGATGAAAAGGACTACAATATCCCAGCAAATGTTAGTAAAAGAGATTGAGCCTTTGAACAATAAGGAAGGGCGGCTATTCGATAGAATAAGTCACTTGATCTAGCTTATGAATAAAAAAACGAAAATTTGTAATTAAATAATTCATTATTTGTTGGATTGGACTGCTTACTTTAAAAAACTTCTGTACCATTATTGTAAATAATATAATTATATATTATTGTATATATAAACTGTTTTGTATCCGTGGGGGGAACAATCTGGAATAGTCCAAAGAGCCAGCAGCCTGGATCAGAAGCAGCCTGGACCAGACTTGGAAGTAAGTTCCAGTGTTACTACAGTTTCAGGCTAACCAGTATCATCCTCCTCTGGTCTATAACAAAAAATAGACACTGCAAGGCAGGTAAGTGAATTTAGTAAACAAAGGGAGTGATTTTGATGAAGCGAATCATGGGCGGTCTCAGGGGCCGTGGAGAAGAAAGCGTACAACGCTACAAAATGCACGAAAAACTTGTTACCATCGGAGACGACTACTGGATAGAAAACGAAGCTGGGGAGCGGGCATTCTATGTTGATGGTAAAGCTCTCCGGATTCGCGACACTCTGATCATCAAAGATGTGCAGGGAAATGAAGTGTATAAACTCAAGGAGAAACTTCTCAGGATAAAGGATACGATGGACATCGAGGATGCGGATGGAAAAACAGCCGCAACAATTAAAAAAGCCCTGGTTACACCTCTCCGAGACCGATTTAAAGTTGAAGTCGCAAATGGGCCTGAAATGGATGTACAGGGAAATATCCTGGATCATGAATACGAGATCAAGGAAGGGAGGGAAAAAGTTGCAGAGATTTCGAAAAAATGGTTCCGGATAAGAGATACCTATGGAGTGGAGGTTTCTCCGGGACAGGATGCTGCCCTGATCCTTGCAATTACTGCGGCACTTGACCAGATGGTACATGACTGAAAAGAGATGGGGAGAGAAGAATGGTTGAGACCGTTTCCTTTTTGAACTTTCTTGAAACCATTGGTGTCCTTGCGACTCTGATCTTTGTTCTCACCAGCATGCTTGGCATGGGCTTCTCCCTCACAGTTCAGCAGATACTCGTCCCATTGAGAAACAGGAATCTGGTTATCTTCTCGCTGGCAGCCAATTTTGTACTCGTCCCTCTGCTCGCCCTCGTTATACTTCTGATCTTCCCGCTTTCCGACGGACTTTCCATCGGGCTTTTCCTTCTCGGCACTTCCGCTGGAGCCCCGTTTCTTCCGAAACTTGCACAGGTGGCAAAGGGTGACACCGCTTTTGCAGTCGGGCTAATGGTGCTCCTGATGGTAGTGACTATTATTTACGTCCCTATAGTCCTCCCACTTTTGCTCTCAGGGGTTACAATCAACCCCTGGGATATAGCAAAGTCCCTTATCCTGTTAATGCTCCTCCCACTTGCAATTGCCCTGTTCATCAGAGCCAGGTACGAAGAAGTAACCGATGGGCTCCTGCCCATAATGACCCAGGCTACCAACCTTTCTCTGCTTGTTCTTTTCGTGGCTTTCTTTGTGGTCTACTTCTCTGACCTCATAGGCGTTATCGGCAGCACCGCAATTATGGCGGCAGTAGTTTTTGTGCTTGTTTCATTTATCACAGGCTACTTCCTCGGAGGACCCAGCAGGCCTATCAGGAGAGTGCTTGCCCTCGGGACCGCCCAGCGCAACCTTTCGGCAGCCCTGGCAATTGCCACGCTCAATTTCACAGACCCGGACGTAATGGTCATGATCCTGGTAGTGGCACTGGCAGGCCTTATACTGCTGATGTTTATAGGAGGAGAGATGGGGAAAAAGGCAAAAATGCCTGGAGGGGAGATCCGGGAGCAAGAAAACCTTTCTTCAGCACCGGGAAAGTAAAAAGAGATATAGAAATCTAAAAAAAGCGATCATCTATAAGGATGACAAAACGAGCATGAAATTCTTTGAATAACAGGCATACTTAACGAGAATACCTGCAGGTAATAGGATTTTCATACTAAAGAAGGGGGGAATATGAGAAATATGGAAACAAAATCAGTTTCAGGGCCTGTCACCGGAACACGTCTGACAGAAGAATACGTCAGGATGCTTGGACGGCTGGCTTACTTTATGACCTGGCCAATGGTGAACATGCACAACCGCCACACCATTTTTCAGAAAGTTCCGGAGCCTGGCCTGGCTGGCGGGATTGTGCCTGTAGCACCTTTGAATCAGTTAAGCATGTTAACCGATTACATAGACCCGATGGAACGGGTTGTCGCCTGCCCGAATCAGGACGTAGTATATGGTTTAGGTATTACTTCTCTTGACCGTGAGCCTGTGATCGTTCAGGTGCCGGACTTCGGGGACAGGTTCTGGGTCTATCAGGCATGTGACCAGCGTACTGACGGCTTTACAAGGCTTGGGAAAATGTATGGGACTGAACCTGGCTTTTACATGCTTGTCGGTCCGGAATGGAGAGGAGATCTACCAAAAAGCGTCAAAAATGTCTTTCGGTCACCTACCAATATTGGTGCCATTATTCCCCGCGTCTTTATGAACGATACCGCCGATGACAGGAAAAAAATCCAGCCACTTATCAGCCAGATCATGGCATATCCCCTGAGCCAGTTCACAGGAGAGATGAAAACAAAAGACTGGTCAAAGACCCCTGAATTTCCGTCCATAGGCGGAGGCGAAGAAGAGGTACAGTGGGTTATGCCTGAGGCCTTTCCCGAAGTGCTGCCTCAGATTCTGGACGAGGTCCCACCGCTTCCAGGTGAGGAGACACTCTACGAACAAGTTCGTGCAGTCCTGAGGGCTGCAGCTGAGAATACGGCTCTCAAAAATGTACTGCAGCAGGCCGCCATCGAGGCGGACAAAGAGCTTATCAAGCCACTTTTCCAGTTCCGGAACTATGGCATTCCCTGTCCGTATAACTGGACAACTATAACAAACAGCGCTGCTTTCGGTACGGACTATTTTACACGCACAGCTGTTGCCAAATCAAATATTTTTGTTAACCAGCCACTGGAGACAAAGTACTTTTACCAGGATCTCGATGCTGCCGGGGAACGGCTGAACGGAGGCCATTATTACACGGTCACCTTTTCCAGAGGCATGCTTCCACCGGTTAAAGGTTTCTGGTCGCTCACGCTTTATAACGAATATCACTTCTTTGCTCCAAATACTCTGAACCGCTACTCTCTGGGCACAAAGAACAGGAATCTACAGTATGAAAGCGACGGATCACTAACTCTTTACGTGCAGGCTGAACCTCCGGAAGAGGAAAAACTTCCCAACTGGTTACCTGCACCAGAGACTGATTTCACATTATATCTCCGCACTTACTGGCCCAAAACAGATATTCTTGAGAATAGGTGGACGCCACCTCCGGTAAAACGAATAAAGTAAAGAATTTCTAAGGGGAAAACGGATGCATAATGCCCTGTAACACATAAAGCCAACAATTATTTCGTTCTCAATTGCAGCAACTCCTAAACCGTTGTCTGCAAAACTCGCTAAGTCCGGGAACATATCGACAGATGGTAATATCGGTACATGGCGGTGTTCTTCGGCATAACTGGATATAGCCAGAATAAGTGCTTCTTCAATGTGTACGTGTGTAAAATCAGTTATAATCATTTGTATTCCTTCAGTCACAGTGTTCGCAGGTAGTCCATGTCTGTTTTGAGCCATATGTGAGCGCTACTGATCTCTGTAATTACTTCGGAACAAGCCAGAGCACAACTCCCAGAAAGCAAAGATAATCCGCGATATGTTTAAATTGAGATATTTTGATGAGGAGTTCTCCACAGAAAGGCTGCAAAAGGAGAATCCTTTGAAGGAGTTTGTAATAATCGACGGGCTAATTGTCCCTGTTTCTGCAGTTATGAAGGTATTGGATGAAAAAGAAGCTCAATTGCAGAAAGAATCCGGATTGGAAGATGAGAACCTGGAAACAAAAGAAAAAAGAGTCTCTTAAATTTCGGACTTCTCATTAAATATTGAGTTTAGCGGCGAAAAATAGCACAATTTGCATAGATTTACAATAGAATCTGTGCATTGAATAAACCGCAAAAATATACAGATTTTATCCTAAAACTCCCTACATTAGCATATACTGTGAAGTCACTACGGGATAGACATTTAATAGGGCAGATTAGCTGGAAAAAATTCAGATTCCACGCTGACCTTACATAACCTACACGGATAATATTTATATCTGATAGTATCCTATAGGGCACTATGGCAGCTACAACAACAATTTGTCTTGAGCCTGAAGTAAAAGAGTTACTTAATGGATTGAAGATCCATCCACAAGAATCTTACAACTCTGTCGTGAAAAGATTGGCTACAAATGCTTATGACTGGGAGCCACTTAGCGAAGAGTCAATAAAACAAATCGAAGAAGGACTGCGTGATTATAGAGAAGGAAAATACTTTACTCGTGAGGAAGTCTGGGGAGAAATTGAAAGAGAACGGAGAGAAAGGGCTGGAAAAACAAAGGTTGAAGAATGTACCGAATAAATTATTCTCCTGCAGTTAAAAGAGATCTTAAAAGATTACCTATGGATGTTCAGGATCATGTACGCAACGCTCTGGATGAGATAGTTGATAATCCTTATGAGCATGTTAAAAAGTTAAAGACTTCTTCGAACTCACCTATTTTTTCATATAGAATAGGATCTTATCGGGTTATTATATCGATTTATGATTTTGAATTGATAATCCTGGTTCTTGAAGTCGGAGATCGGAAAAATATCTATCGAAAATTTTGAGTCAAACTTTAAGATGCACAGGTTTTACTATAAAACCTATGCATGAGTGAAAACATAACGTGGTAACTTTAAAAAAGAGAAATTATTTTGGGATGTCTCAAAAATTGAGCTACAAACACTCTTGCGTGAAGAGAAACTTCCAGGCCGGCTTCTAATGATTGGCACGCCGCTAACAATTGCCTTAGGGGCTATTGTTGCTGCTTTTCTTTTAAAGGACATAACACTTGCAGAAGCAGGCCTGATTGGAGCTATGCTTGCTCCTACAGATGCAGGGCTTGGTCAGGCGATAGTTAACAATGCAAAAGTGCCTGCGAAAATCAGGCAGGCACTCAACGTGGAGAGTGGGCTTAATGATGGAGGTGCAATACCTTTCTTCCTCTTTTTTCTGATACTGGCAGGTGGAGAGGCACTGGAACAGCCAGTAGGTAACCCTGATTGTCCTGGCGTTTGAACAGATAGGTATAGGGATGCTTGTGGGCGCAGTTGTAGGGCTTGCAGGGGGATGGCTTTCTAGCAAAGCTGTAAGGGCCGGATGGATGTCAGGGCTTTACCGCAAAACGGGAGGAATTGGGGGAAATGAAACTGTAAGTCTTGCCGTGATCACGACTGTTTTTCTAAGCGTTTTTGTCAGGGGGCTACAGCAGGCCCTGGAAGTGAGTGGTATGCCCGCATAGTAGCGGCACTGCCTACTGATGCACCTGAGAGGAAGAAAGTAGGATAATCTCTTACAAGCTCCGACAACACAGCTGTCAAGAATTCATCAAATAATTCTGAGGGCAGGTTTTAGAAAATGTCTTGCTGCTTTATATCATTCTGCAGGGAATGCAGGCGATAGTAGGGCTGTTCAGTGAGTCTCTAGGTGTCTATTCAAAATTAGTAGACGATCTCTTCTTCCTTCTCTACTGGAGTATAGGAGTCTACATAATTATTCGCCTTATATCTATCACTTCAAACTGGTACTTATCCAAGGTACCTCTGCGGGATCGGGAAGAAATCGACCAGCGAGTTGTTCGCTCCGTACAATACATATTTCTGCTGGTTTTCAGTTTCCTAGCTATAGTTATACTCCTGAGACATTTCGGGATCACGGGGACTGTACTTACCGCATCACTTACAGCTCTCGGTCTCAGTGGAATAATCATTGGACTTGCAGCCCAGTCAACTATTGCTGATATAATTACCGGAATTGTGCTTCTTATTGACCGCCCCTTCAGAATTGGAGACCGTATTCGAATCGAAAAACTCGATACCTGGGGAGATGTGATAGAGATTGGGTGGAGGTCAACACGCATTCTAACAAGGGACAATCGGCTTGTAGTAATCCCCAATTCTGCCATCGGAATAGATATGATCACTAATTATTCCATACTCGATAAGATATTCCGTGTCGAAACCGATGTAGTTGTATCCTATGGCCCGGATATAGAGTACGTACGAAACCTGATTATTGAAGCTATGAAGCACGAAGACTGGATCATGTATGAAAATCCTGTACAGGTCCTCTTACTCGAGTTCACAGGGTCAGGAATGAAGTTCAAAGCCAGATGCTGGATCGAGAATTATGTGGAGACAAGGGTTTCAGAAGACCGACTGAATACGGCAATTTATAAAGCCCTGATAAATGCAAACATAGCAATGCCTTCTTCTGATATCATTATTCATTTTGCTGACCAGGGAATTGAGTTAACTATTTCCAAAAAGGACGATAATTGAAAAGGAAAATAAGATTTAGCAGAAAGAATAGAACAACTTCAATTTTAAAGAGTAATCCTTCTCAGCAGACCTGATAAAATAAATCAACCTGCATAAAATAATATATATAAAAGAATGATTATATAAAGAAGAATATTGAACAACGAGCTTGGGGGAAATCTCGAAGGTTCAACTGGGGTTGACAGTATAAAAATTAACATATAGCTGTCTGCAAGCGGTTTTCTTAATTAAAGAGACGTTTGACATATCTCAGCACCCGGGTTGAAATTGATAGTATTCAAAAAACAATTTTTAATTGATTCACCTACCTCTGGACAGCGTAGTCTGTGGAAGGATATCGGTATATCGAAACATGCAAGGTTACACTGCATGAAAAAATCATACTAAGGGCTTTCCTGCAATAAACTGGCTATTCCCTTGTCCCCACTACAAAAAGCTTGAGGGATTTAAGTAAGGCTCTTTCCCGGCTAAGATGCTGCTGCATGTTGAGACAGCAGAAAGTGTGTAGCCAGAGATGAAGATGAGATTAACCCGGCTTTTTCAAGATTTACAAAACGATAATGGAGATGATGGTTTCACCTCTATTAACGAACTGACGTGAAAATATAATAACCAGCAAATATGTCGCATAAAAGGAGGTTTGAATTATAGCAACTTTAACAGTTCTGAAATTTGAGACCGCTTATGGTGCTGAACAGGCTCTTCAGGTGATTGAAGATTTAAGCAAAAAACAGTTGATTACCCTGCGCGATGCAGCCATAGTCAGCTGGCCTGAGGGGAAAAAGAAACCAAAAACTAAGCAGTTAACCAGTATGACCGGGGTAGGTGCACTGAGCGGTGCTTTTTGGGGCATGCTATTTGGGCTGATCTTTTTTATTCCTATATTTGGCCTTGTAGCCGGAGCCGCAATAGGGGCTCTTGCCGGTTCCCTGTCCCATGTTGGTATTGATGAAGATTTCATAAAGTCTGTCCGCAGTAAAGTAACTGAAGGCACTTCAGCTCTCTTTCTGATGACCAGTGACATGGTGGAGGATAGGGTTGCAGATGCCATGAAGCAATTCAAGTTTGAAATTATTGCTACCAATCTGTCCAGGGAAGAAGAAGACAAGCTGCATGCTGCCTTTGCAGAAGAAGAAGCAGCGCCTGCACACTGAGTTTTGGACGAAAAATATCCCTTCATAGATGAAAATGTTCTCAGGAACTACCTTTAAAGCAGGGAAAGTGGTTCTTGAATTAAATGAATTGGGAGAGAGGAGTAAAAAGTAAACTCCTCTTCAGTTTTACACATTTATCCGAGAACTCCAAGTTGAGAGGAGAATGAACGCAATTTGGAGATTCCTTTTCTATCTGGGCTATCCGGTGGGATGCCTGGCTGAGTTAAATAGAGTACCACTCACACCTGACTACAAACCCCCAGGTTCACTGGGAATACTACCTGCTTTTGTCTGCTCGGAGTGTCACCTGAAGGAATCCACCTATGAAAGTTGCGAGACTTATCACCGGAATGAGATACTTCGTGATGATCCCGGTCATCGGGCTGGCTATTGCCGCCTTTACTTTGTTTATTATAGGCGGTGCAGATCTGGTTCGCTTCATGGTAGGTCTGGTTACCGGAATGGGAGGGGAAGGTCCGGATGTAGATATAATCGTTGAGATTGTGGAGGCAGTCCATCTTTTCCTGGTCGGCACGGTGCTCTTCCTTACTTCTATCGGGTTCTACCAGTTGTTTATCGAGCCGGTCCCTTTACCGGGTTGGCTGGAGATAAATGATGTTGAGGAACTGGAGTTAAACCTGGTGGGGCTCACTATTGTCGTTCTGGGGGTTAACTTCTTGAGCGTGATCGAATCGCAGGATACAGGTCTGGCTATTTACGGGATAGGTTATGCCTTGCCCATTATAGCTCTGGCTTACTTTATGAAGGTACGCTCACAGATGAGCAGGCAAAAAAGAGAGGAAACAGATGCTGTTCATGGAGAATCAGCTTCTGAGGATAGTGATACAGGCAGGTTAACAAACAAAAAATATTGAAGTTGAATTTGTTAATTACCCAGCTTCTCTTTTTTCGGCATGTTCTTCAATAATGAAGTGTTAATCACTGGTAAGGCGCATAACTTTTCAGCAGGTTTTCAAGGAAAAACCAGATTTTTTCAATCGAGGGAATAAAAACCCTCTCAGCCGGAGAATGAGGATCCTTGATAGTCGGCCCGAAGGATATCATTTCAATGCACTCGCATTTCGAGCCTATTACCCCGCATTCAAGCCCGGCATGTACGACTTTGATTTCCGGTTCTTTCCCGAAGGTCCCAGCATAAGCCTGCTTGCACTTCATAAGCAGCTCTGATTGAAGGTCCGGTTCCCAGGCAGGATATCCGCATTCATGTTCAACCCTGGCTCCTGCCAGTTTTGCAACGGTTTCCACCTTTCCCGTGACTTCGGCAAGTCGTGACATGACAGAACTGCGCTGGCTCGATACGATTCTTATTTCGTTTTCTCCTGTTCTTACGATTGCCAGGTTATTTGAGGTCTCAACAAGTCCGGGGATAGTATCAGAGACCCTGTGCACCCCATGAGGCATTCCGAGGAGAAGCCCGAAAAGCCTTTCTTCCGTCCCGGCTGAAAAGACCCTGTCTGAAGGCACTTCTCTTCTTGTAACCTTTTCTCTTGTAACCTTTCCTCCTGAAGTCTCAAAGATAACCCTGTTCTCAACCTCTTTAAGCTGGAGGGTAATTTCAGGATCAGACACTGCATACTCATTCCTGAGCGTCTGCTTGAGTCCGGAGACAAAGTCTTCTGCCTGCTTTTCTTTACTCCTTGAGAGGGCGATAAATGCTTCTGCATGATTTGGAATTGCGTTATGGACATTGCCTCCACTGAAGAAAACGATTCTGAGGTCTTCTTTTCCGACTTTTTCCTTAAGACTTACCAGCACTCTGGCAAGTAACTGAATCCCGTTTGCCCGCTGCCTGTGGATCTCAACTCCCGAGTGCCCTCCTTCAAGCCCCTCAACCGAGAGCCTGAATAGCCTGAACTCGTTTTCCTTGCTGTAGTTAAAAGGCTCCCATTCAACAGGCAGGTAAACCCTGGAGTTCTGCCCTCCTGCACATCCGACTATAAATATCCCTTCATCCTCCGAGTCCAGGTTCAGCAGGATTCTGCCTTCAAAGAAGCCTTCTTCAAGCCCACTGGCTCCTGTCAGTCCGGTTTCTTCGTCAACCGTGAAAAGAAGCTCCAGAGGCGGATGCTCAATCTCTCCGTTTATTCCGGATTCTGCAAGTACAAGCCCTATTACAATTGCAATCCCGTTGTCCGCCCCTATTGAAGTCCCATCTCCTCGCAACCATTCCCCGTCATACACACATTTTATAGGATCTTTGGAAAAATCGTGTCCTGACTCTCTGCATTTCTCACATACCATATCCATATGCCCCTGCAGCACAATTCCCGGAGAATCTTCGTATCCCGGAGTGGGAGGGACTTTTATCAGGACATTGTTTAAAGCATCGGTTTTCGCTTCAAGATTATGATTTCCTGCCCATTCCAGTAGCCACAGGGCAAGTTTTTCTTCATTTTTAGAACGGCGAGGGATTTTATTGATTTCTTCAAACGTTTTCAGGATTTCTCGGGTTTTTGGGTGCATGGGATCAGCTCATTTTTCCGGGTATTTGTCTGTACTCAAATTAGAAGTTTCTTGCTTTTGGTTTAGAATTGTTTTTGTGCTTTTAAATTACTTTTATGCATTTTTTCCAGCTTCTTCAATCCGTAATAAACCTCCAGTATTTTAATAGTATTATGAGAAACTTTCACTTCCATTTCCTTTCCAGGCTCAAAGAAAGCAAAATAGTTAATTTCACTGCTAGGTACCGGTACTCCTTTTGCCCGAATCCTGAATACTTTGGATTTGTGAAATCGGAAAAGATATCCAACATTATAAGCTCGAAGCCCGGTTTCTTCTCTCAACTCCCTGATTGACGCTTCAATGCTTGCTTCTCCTTTCTTCGGTTTTCCTCCGGGAAGCCGATAGTAACCCCCCGAGCTGCTCACAAGTAAAACTCCTTTATCAGTGTCAACTATCACCGAGCCTCTTCGATTATCATATGCGCTGGGAATATGTGTCACCCTCTTGAATGGATTACATTCCCCTGGCATTTCCTTTAAAGTTTTTCTTGAAATTATTTAAAATATCGGTAGGCTCTGACTAATGATCGGTCTATTTCCGACATCTGTAGCTTGAATAAAAGAAAGAAAATTGAGACTAAAGAGCAAGCTTGAAAAGAAATGTATTTCCAAGAGTTTCAATTATGAAATAATACAGCTATGACATCTCACGGGCTAGAAAGATCTGTAGTTCAGCCCACCTGAGCGAAGTTCGCTTCTAAAACCCATGCATTCATGGGAAGACTAGGAAATAAAGTTAATTGGCGCCAGATAGCGCCACATACCTGAACTGAAAAACCTTTATTCTGAACTGATGCGGGTTTTTCTGATTACATAGGGCTTGGTCTTCCAGCCATAAGATCTTCCGTGCGTCTGGTTACTTCGTTCTTAAACTGTTTGATCTTTTCAGCCTGGTCACGCTGTGCCAGTTCACTCTTCGCTTTACTGACCACTTCTTCACTGGGGACTCCGGCTCTGTTCATCTTCCACTGGAACTTGATGCTGGACCACTGATCAGCTATATCTTTAAACCTTCTGTACTCCATTTTATGAGGCGAAAGGTCAAGCTGTTCTTCAATTACCCGGTTTACATAGTCTTTATTTGGCTCGAAAACGACCAGCGGCTCTATAATATCAGCCTTTACGATATCCCTTATGTCACGACCTTCGTATTTTTCAATGAGATTCGCACAGGCATTGAAGTGGGAGATCTCCATTTTTGCAAAGCTCTCCCAGATGCCCCTTATTCTTGAATCTGTTTCAGTCTGTGCGCAGGAGTAATAGATGTAGGCCTCACAGAGCTGCATGAGTGCTGACTTCTCAAGCATTGTTTCCTTCGGGTCACCGAGTAACCCGTACTGGGTGACGTGCTGTTCTTCGACATCAGCAATCTCGGAGTAAAGCTGCCTTGCAAGCTCATCTGAATACATGAACCCGTGAGACTTATAGAAAAGCTCGGTCTGCTGTTCACCTGCAACGATAGTAAGATAGTTCATCTTGGTCTTGATGTCGGCCGTATCTTTATTGTAATGCTTGCGCATGGTATCATCCGGGTGGCGGTGTTCAACGCTTGTCGGCCTTCCGGGTTTTACCTCGGTCTTACCCTGAACAATTGACTCGTAATCGCCTCCTTCAAGATAGTCGTAAAGGCAACTGTAGCGATACAGGTGATCAAAGTCCTCAATCAGAGCAAAGTCCAGAGTCTGCTTTACATATGGGTCGGGCTCATTCTTGGCAAGGTTTGCAGTGAGATCGACAGCTACCTGCTCATAGCCCAGTGTGGTCTCTATAATAGTCTGGTTAGCAGGATTTAACCAGTTAACAGTTTGCTGCTGGAAGGAATCAATGCGTCGAATTAACGCCATCTGGCGTTTAATCTCAGGATCGGAAGTCATTCTCTCTATGGCGTGAGACATAAGGACAGAAGCGTTCTCAATCCCATTCATAAGGATCACGCGTGTCCGGGTATATGCATCGACAGCCTTCTTGTCATACGGAGCTTTGACCAATTCTTTCCAGTTCATAAACTGATCTTCTATCGGGATGCTATCCATGTCAAAAGGTCTGAACTGTGCCATTACCATATCCTCCGGAATTCTTTACCAACACAGCTCTTTACAGGTGATCAAATTTATTAATAGTTCCAGCTGCTGGAGATTCCAGTTGCCGGACACAGACCCGCAAAAGAGCGAAACCGTAACCTGTTAACATTATTGCTCAGCAGAGTACCCCACATATCTGCAATAATTCCCGCCTTAAACTTCACTGACCCCAACTGCGGGCAAGGTGATTGGCACGTAACTGATGTTTTTAATTTCTTTTATTTTCTACTTATTTAGCTTAAATTCGACTTAATTGGATTATATGTATAAATTTAACCTATATAAAATCCGTCATATAATAATTTCAATATGAGTAAAGTGATTTCATGCAGGATAGTATAGTTTCGAAGTGAATGGAATAGTTTCAAAATGAGTAATATAGTTTCGATACGATATAATAATCGAAGTAATATAAAATTAAGTAACAGCTTTACGACATGATATTCCAGCTGTGTAATTGTCACGAAAATATTCCTCTTCATAGGGAGGGCAGACTCAAGGAGAATAGCGCCTAAGGGGGAAGTACACTTACAATGGTAGACACTTCAGATATGTTGATTTTCTGGGCCGTAGTCATAGCCCGTTTCTTGATACCGCTTTCCATTCCTCGCTACCCTCTCCCAGGCGTGCTTGCCTGCCTTATCCTTGACGCTGTAGACCAGACGATCTTCCAGCTGTTTACGAACCTGCCTCTTGAAGGTTACCAGAGCTACGATAAATCCCTTGATATTTATTACCTGAGTATAACCTACCTTTCGACCCTGCGAAACTGGTCTAACCTCTACGCGTTCAAACTGGATCGCTTCCTTTTCTACTACCGGCTGGTTGGTGTGGCGCTCTTCGAACTCACACAACTGCGCCCTCTACTGCTGGTTTTTCCCAACACCTTTGAGTACTTCTTTATTTTTTATGAGGCAGTTCGCCTGAAATGGAACCCGAAAATGCTGACAAAAAACAAATTGATAACTTCGGCAGCCGTGATATGGATTTTCGTCAAACTGCCACAGGAATACTGGATCCATGTCGCTCAGATGGACACCACAGACTGGATCAGGGCAAACCCCTCAAACGCCCTCATCCTGATCGCCTATGCAGCTTTCCTGCTCGGACTGGCATGGTGGCTCTTACGGGATCTACCTCCCATGAGACCGGGCCTTGAAATTGAAGCCCTACCCGTGGCAGCTGCCCCGATTTTCCCACCCGTGCCAGAGAACGTAAAGGAACAGCGGGAGCGCCTCATAAACAAGCAGGTTATCGAAAAGATCGTGCTGATCTCTCTAATTACAATTATCTTCGCCCAGATTCTTCCGGGGGTGCGGGCAAGTAATCTCCAGCTTGCAACAGGTATGGCTATCCTTATCATAATAAATACAGCTCTGAGCCACTGGCTGGTCAGGAAAGGAAGACACTGGCGTTCTATCGCAAGGGAATTTATCGTGATGTCCGCAGTAAACATGGGTCTGGTCCTGCTTGTTGACTACTTCCTGCCCAGATATGACGGCTCGATCAACCTCGGAGTCACACTTTTCTTTGTCCTGCTCCTGACCCTGATCATCACTCTCTACGACCGCTACTGGCAGCTCCATGCAAAAAACAATGTCAACAGCAGGGATTCAGGGAAAGAGGGAGAAAAAAGTTCTTAATTCTGATCCGTACCATCATATATTCACCTACTGTGTAGTTCCGGTCACTCTAGCCGCAGAAGAGCGGTCTTTCCTACAAAAAGTTTTGAAGAACCTCCAGACAGAGAAGCTTTCAGTTCTCTCTTTATTTCGGAAGATATCAAATGTTAGTGTCGTGAAGGATATAAATATCGAAGTATAAAATTAACTAGAGAATTGTACAAATTAAGTAAAGAGATTTTAAGAGCAATTTTCAGACTGGATAACCTGGAAACGGCAACAGATCTTTCCAGGTTGGGTGTTAAAAAGGGAGGCAAGCTTCATAATGGCAGATACCTCGGATATGGTGATTTTCTGGGCTATATTTATGGCTCGTTTCTTTGTACCGCTTACCATTCCTCGTTATCCTCTCCCCGGAATTATAGCTTGTCTGGTCCTTGATGCTGTTGACAGGGAAATTTTCCAGCTGTTTACCGGCCTACCTCTGGACAGTTATCAGGGATACGATAAAGCCCTAGACATTTATTACCTGGCTATCATGTATCTTTCGACTCTGCGCAACTGGTCGAACCTCCATGCCTTCAAGCTAAACAGGTTCCTTTTCTACTACAGGCTTGTTGGTGTGACTCTTTTCGAGATAACAAATCTGCGACCCCTGCTGCTCATATTCCCCAATATCTCTGAGTATTTATTTATTTTTTATGAGGCAGTCCGCCTGAAATGGGACCCGAAGGTGCTGACAAAAGAAAAACTAATTGTTACTGCAGCCCTTATCTGGATTTTCGTCAAACTGCCCCAGGAATACTGGCTACATATCGCCGAAATGGACACAACCGACTGGATCAGGGCAAACCCCTCAAATGCTCTCATCCTGGTTGTCTGGGCTGCAGTCATGGCTATAATGGCATGGTGGATCTTGCGGGACCTGCCTCCCATGAGCTCTGGTTTCTCAGTTACTGCTCACTATGCAATTTTTAAATTTGACGGCCCGCAGGCATCCAGAGTGATAGACAACTATACGAGTGAGAGATTTTTTGATGATTTTCTGAATCATGAACTGATCGAGAAGATTGTGCTGGTCTCTCTCCTGAGCATAATCTTCGCGCAAATCCTTCCCGGAGTCCGGGCAAATGATGTCCAGATAGCAATCGGTGTATCCATTCTTATCATAATAAATACGGAATTGAGCCAGTGGCTTGCCAGACACGGGACACACTGGAAGTCAATAGTGAGAGAGTTCATTGTAATGGCTATTGTAAACCTCATCATGGTTCTGCTCTTCGATTTCCTTCTGGCAATGTATGGTGGCTCAATTAACCTCCTTAACACTCTATTCTTCACCCTCCTCCTGACCCTGAATGTAACTCTCTATGACAGGTACCGGAGGGTGCAGATCTGGAGCCTTGCAACAAGAACCAGGCGTGAAGAGATGGATAAAAAATTAGAAGAGGCTTGAAAAATGGAGCTCAATGTTTAAACTCTTTTTAAACTCTTTTTAAACTCTTTTTAAGTAACTCTTTTTAAGTTATCGAGAAGTATGTCAAAAGAATTATAACCTAAATACCAGGCTCCTGATTAAACTCTGTTGCCGAAACTCCTGAATCCAAGCAGGTTTTAACAATACTCTTTCTCATTACGTCTTCATTTTTTTCATTTTCGTTGATAATTTCAGCTTTTAAAGCAATTTTTTTGACCCATACATCTATAGGTTGCAGATAAATCAAATCTTCTTTCTTTATTTCTTTATCCAATGGATAAATATAGCTTAAATCCCTTAGATAAAAAGAACTGCATTTTGGCCCGATTAAATGGATTTTTTGAAATTTATTAAAATGATTTATAATGTTTCCATTTTGAATTCTGGAAAGAGAATACTTTACAATATTTCTATCACTTAATTTGGAAATAAACTCTAATATTGAAATTACCATCTCAATATCTCTACTCTTACCCACTTTACCTTTCCCGATAACTTTCATTAGCCGAGACATATTTCAGGAAAGTTTTCGATATTAAGAATAACCTCTGAATCACCATCATACTTTTTTATAAATTTTTCAATAATCACTATCACTCTTTCTTCAACTTCCCATGAAATATCATCCCTTCTGCCTTGATAAAACGAATGACCAAATAAAAATCTTAAACCTGCATACCAGTCAGTTAAAAGGATGTTTCCATCATACCCGGAAAGGTTTTCTTCAATATATTTGTCCCCATAGCTGGCTATTTTTTGAATGAGATAAGTTCTCGTATTAATTCCTCCAAAAAATAAACTGTATGAATTTATATAAAGTGAAGACGTGAAAGAATATAAAATAATCGGAGTGAAGTTCGAAATCTTAAAAATCTTATTTTATTCTAGCAAATATGCTCCTCACAAATATTCATAAATGCTAATGTTTTATAATTGGCTTCTATAATACAAAAGATCAATTTGCCAGATAAAATATTATTCCGATTGTAGTGGCAGTTATCTGGAGTAAAAAAGGAAGTTTCCTATATAAATTAAAAAATGACTAAATATTTTTAAACATAGAAAAAAATTTAAATATGATTAAAGAGTTTATAAATTCATGGAGACAGAATTCAGGAACAATTTACTTTCAGCCATTGGATGGCTCATTGTCTGGCTTGCTGTCAGGATATATTTGAACATTTAAACTCCTTACTTCTATGTAGCACAAAAGAAAGGTCATAAAAGAGTTTGACTTCTTTCACAGTAGTTCCGAATATCCCTGGTTTTGAAATTTAGTTTTTATAAAAGAAGATATAATCAAAACTTTCTACAAAAAATTAAATATAAAAAGTAAACTTTGAGAATTCAAAAAGAGCATAGCCGCCAGTGACACTCATACTGAAGTCCGCTGCAGGAGGCTCATTACTTTTGTTAAGACTCCGGTTAATGTATCTGTAAACGCCACACTCAGTGGTGCAAGCCTAGTTGTCAGATTACCGGTGAAATTAGCAACTGGATTTGTCGGTTGAACTACATTAATTGTTCTGGTTATCGAGTGGTTGGAAACGTCATTTGTTACCGTTAAATTAACCGTATAAGTTCCTGGTGTTGTATATTTATGAACAACATTTGCAGTACTGCTGTTAGAACCGTCACCAAAATCAAGCAGTTCAGTGGTCTGGTTGACGCTGTAATCCGCAAAAGTCACATTTTCCCCTGTATATACATTATCTGAAGAAACTGTGAAATTTGCAGTCACATTAGAAAATCTGCCAGGTCTTACCCAGGAGGAATTTCCAAGATCTCCCATGAGATAGAATGTTCCGTTCTTCTGGTTAGTATAATTCAGAATTGATTCCAGCCTTGATGTTGAAGTTTGATATTCCCCGGTAACATTTGAAGTAATTGCATGTCCGTATAACACTAACACGTACCCGTTTTCTATTGCGTAATCAATCCCATATTGTATGGACTCCAGACTAACATTGGACTGGTCGTCTATTTCAACAGCGTACAGAACCTGAGTGTCGTTCCACGTGTAATAGGCAGCTGATTCATTTACATTTACTGTCTTGAAGTTCGTCGATCTAAGTGTCCTGAAATATGGAGCCAGTAATGCATCAGTAGTTTCATTTCTAGCTGAATAGGGATATATAAAGGAATAAACCGGATAACCGTAACCGGTTATTTCTATGATGTTCGGGAATATTTCCGTTTCCAGCCACTCTTCAGAAGTGTGATTGTCTAGAAAAGCAATTGAATCTATGTGATTGTACCCGTGCCCAGCTATTTCCCATCCGGCATCGTGCAGTGCAGCCAGTTGAGTTTCTGTACCCACTCCCCAACTATTTAATGTATTTACATTTATAGTACACACAGCATTGTACTGCTTGAAAATTGATAGATTTTGATAGCACTCATCAATACTTATTGTATCGTCCCATGATAGAGCAATGCCTCCTGTATGATTCGCAGCCGCATTAGCAGTACCAGCCAGACTAACTACCAGTATAAGAAATAATCCATGTTTTATACAGGATTTAAAATTGCGGGGTTTCATAGCGATTAGATCTCCTTAATGAAAATAACATTGAATGATTTCTTCCTAAACAGTAATCTAAAATCCTCGTTCTTTTCCATCCTGATGGAAAGACTTCCTCTTCTGGTGAATAAGGCAGGATTGTCACTTTTGCAGTTTGATTTAATCTCATTATTATCCTCCGAATACGTACTGACATGAACCCCATTTTTATGCTTAGAATGTTAAAAAATGACCCCTTAGCCAGAATATATTCATTAATAAACAAATGAAATCCTTTATTGGAATTAATCTCAGTTGTGAATATACTAAAGTCTATTGAGTTTATTGTAATATAAAATTCTACTATATATAGTTAAGTTTTTCAAAATTAGATTCAGTTCAAGAAATACTTTATCAAAAATCGTATAGATATGAGTGTAAGTGTCCAGGGCAAAACTACACGGTAGCTAAAACATATAATTAATTTCTAGTATGAAAAAGCACAGAAAACTGTGCCTTTACTCAGTCGCTCCAAATATTATAGAAGAAACTAGTAGAAACTACAAACAATCTTTTATATCAAAAATCCGATTTATTCCGTATGGTTGCCTCCTGGTCCCAATCCCACACCCTTGGACCAAAAGAGAAGGCTTTTTCCTGGCGGATAGACAGCCAGGGAAATATCTTCATAAAAAGGAAATTCAGGAATGCCCTTTTTCCCAGAATCGAGAAAGTTAGTTGCAGCCACCTGGACAAGCTCCATGTGTTCATGCAGGATAGAGAATGGAAAGACCTGGCAAACGACGCAGAAAAATTGTATACGGGGACTGAAAAGGAAGGCATAGGCAAATTTCTTTACAGGCTCAGATCTGAGGTTCCGTATGCTCAGCTCTCAAGCCAGTTAGTAGCTATTTTTTACCACTCCGAAGTCTGGGAATGGAATGAGCAGAAAAAAGGTATGAAGTTTCTGCTTATCCCGGGAAACTGGCAGGAGAAAACAGTACATTACTACAGGAACTCGCTGGTCCTGGAAGACGAAAGCCATTTTCTAGCCGGATTCTCGGAAAACAGCCTGCAAAAAGGAAAGGGACAGGCACGTGAAGAACTGCAAGAAACCCTGCAAGAAGAGCCAGTTCAGAAAATTGAGCAAACAAAACTTTCGGCTTTTTTAAGATAAGGAAAAATACAGAGAAAAAGATAAGGGAAAATAATAGAAAGGCATAGCTTTTAAGCCAATCTTAAGCCATATGGAAGCCCGATTCAGGCAGTTTCAAGTTCCATTTCGATGCCGCCAAATCTCTTCGCGATAAAATTATATATGGCTCCAATAAGGAATCCTCCTATTCCTCCCGCAATTCCATAAAAGAGAATGATTGCTAGAATCATAATTACACTTTCGGTAAGACCAATCTGCCCCCCTGCACTTGCCATAAGAAGAATAAACGGCGAAAAGATAACTGCAAGAATCAGATACATAAGCCCGAGGACTTTTGCCAGAGATGTACTATTTAAGGATTTGATTTGTACCATTTAAGGACCTCCTTTTTAAATATTAAAGGTTGTTTTGACTACGGATTGTATACACTTCCAACTACTTTTTCTGCAAGGTCCCCGGCTACAGGCAATATGTATCTCTGTCTCCTGTATGTTTTATACATAAGGAAAAGCCACAGGAAAAACGGGAACAGGCTTAGAACCAGCATTCCGTCAAATAAATGGTCGATAACTGTGCTGGGGTTATGTATGAAAATATATATAAGCAGTGCAGGGTTGAGGTTGACAAGGAAATAATCGATAAACCTGTTGGTCTCGGTACCAAAAAAGGTTTGCAGGGCACTGATTACTATTGCGAGAATTGTAAAGGTCAAAAAAGACTGCATTGCGTGAAATCTGACCAGTTTGCTCTTGGTCTCAAGTACAAAGAAAATCAGACCTGTCAACCAGGTCAGAAAATAACATAAAAATCCTTCTATGTTTTCTTTCAAACCCACAGATGTCCTTGAAGATGCAATCTCACTTCCAATTTCACTTTCCGGTTCAGCTTTCAGTACAGACCCCCCATGACTGAAATTTATCCAATAAATATGGTTCATTTTAACTGTAATTCTTAAATCAGCCTATAATTTACTAAATTGGCTAGCTTAAAACCATAAATTAGCTATTATTATAATTCTAATTATACAAAAACCGTTCTTATCGAAATATCTCTCTATAAAAGTAATTCTTATCAAAATTATTCTTACCAGTTGCAGGAAAGTATCAAAAAATTAAAAACCTGCCACCAGGTATATAGAGATAATAGAGGTAGAGGAAATACATAATAGAGGAAATAGAAAAAGGGTAGATAAAAAAAGAAATTATAATAAAACCATGTTCCGATTATCTGTACATTCGGCTCAGGGGTTCTATTGTAATTACTACAAGGGTTCTTTTTTCGTAATCAACTCTATAAAGCAGCCTTAAATGCCTGGATCTGAGCCGGAATATTTTTTCCTGACTTTCGATAATTCTTTTTGCACCCTGAGGCACGGGATCAAGGGCAAGCTCTTCAAGGGTTTCCCTGACCCGGGAATGCACACTCTCATCTGCATTCTGCATAAAGTCCTGCGCAGGGATATCAAAAAAAACTTCGAACACTTAAGACCCTCATTTTTCAAGCTTATTTAGATCTTTATATTTAAGTTTATTTAGATTTTCATTTTCTCGAGTTTCTTTAACGGTACAAGCTTTCCTCTTGCCTCATTTTCAAAACTTCTGAAAACAAGCTCTTTTTCTTCTGAAGTTAGCAGGACATCTATGTCTACCATATGCTCCTTTATTTCTGCAAGCTGTTTCTTTATGAAATT
Organism: Methanosarcina horonobensis HB-1 = JCM 15518; assembly: GCF_000970285.1. NCBI lineage: Archaea > Methanobacteriati > Methanobacteriota > Methanomicrobia > Methanosarcinales > Methanosarcinaceae > Methanosarcina > Methanosarcina horonobensis. Next base: position 2,037,586 of record NZ_CP009516.1, read on the forward strand.
GAGCTCTTCAAAGATTTTTTTATCGATTTTCTCCCCGGTCATCGGAACACTGCCTTACTTATATAATTTGTAAATCGGTACTCATTAGTAAATCGGTATTCGTTATCAATATAGTAAAATATCTTTTAAGAGTTATCCCATAAAAATTATCCTTAAATGTTCCATGCATACTGTTTCCATAATGCATAGAATTTCCTGGTAGAAAGTATCTTCTTACTTCCTCATCAAAGTATCGTACAATAATATAGTCGTAAAACATCTCATGAGATAACGCTGTCGTGAAATTAAACAGTCTGGATAAGTTTAAATTCTGGTTATCCAGATTATATTGTTTTAACTTTTACATTTTACTTTTATATTTTACTTTTAAGAAAGAGAATATAAAAAATCTGACAGAATTAAAAAGATAAATATTATAAGAATGATAAAATTATACATACAGATCTGGAGTCTGTAAATGAGCAGGAGAAAAAAATGGTAGCCGAAAACCTCGGGTTTTTCATCTATGTATTCTCATCCATCTTTGTAGTTGTAAGCCCTATCAGCGGAGTTGTAACTTTTATCTCCCTGACAAGCAAGATGACTCACAAAGAAAAAAATGATATTGCCAAAAAAGCGGTGACACTTGCATGTGTAATTGCCCTCTTTTTTGCAGTTACTGGAAGTATGATACTTAAACTATTCAGCATCAGTGTGGACTCTCTCAGGGTAGCCGGAGGACTCCTGCTTTTCAGTATCGCATTTGACATGATGCACGCAAAGGTCTCAAGAGAAAGCATCACCGAAGAAGAAATTTCTCAGTCTCAGGAAAGGGAAGATATCTGGGTCTTTCCAATAGGCCTTCCGCTCCTGACAGGACCGGGTACGATCAGCACGGTAATCGTTCTTATGGGAATGGCAGACGGTGTTCAACAAAAAGTAATTGTAGTCATTTCAATTATACTTACATTTGTAATTTGCCTGATTGTCTTTTATTTCTCAAGGAGGCTCCACAAGTTCATAGGATATAACGGAATGCTTGTCTTTACAAGACTTATGGGGCTTTTACTCGCAGCGCTTGCTGTTGACCTGACGGCTACAGGAATAATAAACATATTCCAGCCGGTTCTTTGAAACCTTCAGGTTTGAGAGTTTTTAACTCTAAGGCGGGAAGTCCCCTTCCTCACTTTCATCAGAAAGCAGGGAGGGGTAGTTCATTTCTTAAACCAGAAACTCCTAACCAAAAATTGTTAAATCCTCAAATTCCAGGACATGCAGGTTAAACAGGCAGAATTTTTCAGACTGAGCTATCAAGAGTTATCATAATTGTTAAGGATTACCACAAATCAACTGACAGAGTTATAAGGAAAGACCAGTTAACCCGATTTTCCGTTATACCTTCTGTTAACATATTCGATCAGTTTACTGCCCGTAAGCCTTTCGCTTGAAGGGCCTATGCGGATATAGAACTCTTCGTCGTTTTTATCCGGCTTAAGGAAAACAGCTTCGTCGCTTTTTTTACAGTCGATCTCCAAGACTTCTTTACCGTTTACAGGCACAAGGGTATACTCTATCATGGGAGCGTAGTTAAGGCCTATATGCTGTTTTATGAGCTGTTTGAAGTGCAGGAGGAACCTGTCCTCACTAAGAAAACCGTCGTTTTTGATTCCAAGGACTTCCCCGCTGTTGGAAACACCGACGAGAAGGATGCCACCATCGGTGTTCAGGTAAGCGACTATTGTCTTCAGGACGGCGTGTTCAATGTTCCAGTCAGGTTTTCCGGTGATAAGGTTCATACGCAGTGTGGACTTGAACTCAAGTCTCTTGCTCTCTCCGCGCCGAATCAATTCCAGGATGTAATCGGAATCGTTTGCAAGCTTCACGGCCTCCCGTATGAGTTCAAGCTTCTTGCGGATATGGGTTATACTTTTTGGGTAAGTTGAAAGCCTGCACTCGAACACACTTAGCTGGGAAATAAGTTCTTTTGTGAGAGCTTTGATTTTAAGGACCTCAAGCTGGACCTGCAGGTCAGGGAGATAGAGTTTGCTATGCATAAGGGAGTCGAGATCCACATTCGGAATAGGTAGAATCCCGGGAAAAGGGGAAACAGCAGCTTCCGAAAATACAGAAGTCCTTTCCCAGGTTCCCTCACACATACTCTCAATCGAAAGTTTTCCTTCAAATGCGATGTCATCTGCCGCAATGGGAGAAGCCTCCGAAAACCCAGATTTTTCTGAAAAAAAGGCAGGACCGTTCAGGTCAGAAGCCTGTGTGGACTCCATAACCGGAACATCAGCTTTCCGGACTTCAGGTCTCAGGATAAAACCCCTTGCTTCCCAGGCCTTCCTGATCTTCAGGCCGAGAGGATTATTAAAAAAGTCTGCAAGATACTCCGAACTTACCTTTTCGGGATCGAGAACAAGCTGAATGTAAGCTGAAGAATAACCTTCCCCAGGGGGAGAACTGGCTGCGTTTAATTCCTGGTAAAGGGAGAGATAAAAAGAATTTTCTTCTGCCGAAAAGCCATGTTCCATATCAGGGTCAGGAAAATTGACCTTTAAAGTAAGGTCCGAAAGATTTGTCGGTTTCAGTCCATACTGACTGCATAAGGAATCTATTTCTTTTTCAACCATGCGGATCAAACAGAGGGGGTTTCTGATGTTAGGGTTACTTCATGTTGATACATTGTTAAAATTAATGTTGCGTATTGAGTTTTAAAACTCATATATTTTTTCTATTCAGGTTACTTAAAATCTAATTTTCCTATTGGGAACCGGAAATTTGTCTCTGTTATGCGGTTGATGTTCTTAAATCTGAATTTAAGTCCGAACTGGAGTGTCGATCCGGAAACATTCTAAAAGGCCCGGAAAAAAACAGAGAAAATGGTTCAAAAAAGGAAACTGCTTCGAATTTAAACAATTATTGATTCGAGCCGGTTTGCCTGAAATTAGATTTAAAATTATATTTGATATTAACCATCTCATAAGCTTTATTACCTGATCTTTATCTGGTCTGAGAGATTAATATCGGTTAGAGAAATCGGTTATCCTTTTATGTTCTCTTAAATGTTCGCTATTCCCTGGACTTCAGATTCGATGGAGGCGCCGAAAGATGTAATTGAAGATGTGCACCCGCATTTTCTGCAATAGTAAAAGCTGTTCGAGCCAATTACCTGTCTTTTAAGAGGTGTGCCACACCTGACACATTTCGAAGGGAGATCAAACATATCTTTACTCACTCCAGAATCATCAATGGCTCAAGTCTTGCAGTTTCTTTTCTTGTCCAGTATCCGCATACAGTACAATATTGAAATCCGTTAAAAAGATCATTTTCGAGTTTGGAATGGCATTCAGGACATCTTTTTAAAAAAAGTGTATGCTCCGACTCTTTTTTGTCCCCTGCATTTTCTATTATGGTTACTTTTTGCATAGTTGATTACTTCCTTTTGATTTTTCACACCAATTATATATAATTTTATATCACATATATAGATTTCCCTGCAAAATAAGCTATTTAACTCAGATATTGTTATATTCTGCAGAGACATATAGAAATTCATAAGCAGCCGCTGATAAACCGCCATGAACATTCATCAGTTGAAAACCTGGCCGACTTCATAAAAAATAAGTTGGCGGATTCTCTGGTACATTTCAATTCTTCCCGAGCTCCTTTTCAGTTTCGAGAACCTTCAGGGTGATTTTCATAACAGAGTCCGGATTAAGGGAAATAGAGTCAATTCCCTCTTTTACCAGGAATTCTGCAATCTCAGGGAAATCGCTCGGGGCCTGCCCGCAGATCCCGCTGTGCCTTCCATTCCGTTTTGCTCCCTGCACTGCCATAGACATGATTTTCATGACTCCAGGGTCCCGCTCATCAAATTCTGCAGCAAGCAGTTCGGAATCACGGTCAACCCCAAGAGTCAGCTGGGTCAGGTCGTTTGAGCCTATGGAAAAACCGTCAAAGAATTCACTGAATTCGTCGACGAGCAGGACATTATTGGGAATTTCGCACATAACATAGACCTGAAGTCCGTTTTCTCCTCGCCTGAGCCCGTTTTTTTCCATCTCGGCAACAACCTTCCTTGCTTCTTCAACAGTCCGACAGAAGGGAACCATAAGAATAAGGTTTGTAAGCCCCATTTCACCCCGGACCCTTTTCATAGCCCTGCACTCAAGGGCAAAACCTTCTCTGTAGCGTTCGTCAAAGTATCTGGAAGCTCCTCTGAACCCTATCATGGGATTATTTTCTTCCATTTCAAAATAGCTGCCCCCAACAAGGCTTGCATATTCGTTGGTTTTGAAATCGCTCATCCTGACCACAACAGGCTTCGGGTAAAAAGCCGCTGCAATCATCCCTACCCCTCTGGAAAGCTGCTCGACAAAATAATCTTCCTTTTTTTCATATCCCCGCGTCAGTTTTTCTATTTCCCCCAGTTCTCGCGGATCTTTCACCTTTTCAGGATGCACAAGAGCCATAGGATGGACTTTGATATAGCTCGTGATAATGAATTCGAGCCTTGCAAGCCCTATCCCGTCATTAGGAATCATGGAAAGGGCAAAAGCGCTTTCAGGATTTCCAAGGTTCATCATTAGTTCGGTTCTGGGTCGCTCCAGATCTTTCAGGCTGATAGTATCTTTGTGGAAAGGAAGTATGCCTGCGTATACAAGCCCGTCTTCTCCTTCGGCACAGCTCACCGTGATCTCCCTGCCCGTTTCGAGGACTTCGGTAGCATTCCCAGCCCCGACAACCGCAGGAATTCCAAGTTCACGGCTGACGATAGCGGCATGACAGGTCCTGCCTCCCTTGTTCGTGACTATCGCGGCTGCGGTTTTCATAACTGGCTCCCAGTCAGGAGTAGTAGTGTCCGCAATAAGGATCTCTCCTGGCCTGAAAGAGGGCAGGTCAGAAACGTCAGGAATTACATGGGCTTTTCCGGAGGCGATCTTGTCTCCCACGCTCCTGCCTTTTGCAAGGACTTCGGATTTCTCTTCAAGGACATAAGTCTCCAGCACATCTTTCTCTCTCTGGGACTGAACGGTTTCGGGCCTCGCCTGCACTATGAAGAGTTCCCCTGTTATGCCGTCTTTTGCCCACTCAATATCCATGGGCCTGGATTCCCTGTATTTGTTAGAATAATGGTCTTCGATATCGATTGCATATTCGGCAAGCTTGAGCACCTCGTCATCACTAATACAGAAACGCAGCCTATCAGCTTCGGGAACCTCCACGTTCCGTGTAAGAACCTTGGAATCACCTCTGCCGTAAATCATCTTGATTTCTTTGCTTCCCAGCTTCTTCTGGATGATCGGCTTATACCCTTCCCGGAAAGTGGGCTTGAATACATAGAACTCATCAGGGTTGACCTGCCCCTGCACGATATTCTCTCCGAGCCCATATGCCCCGGTAATAAAAACGACATCTCTGAAACCTGTCTCCGTATCCAGAGTAAAAATTACTCCGCTTGATGCAAGGTCAGACCTGACCATTTTCATTATTCCTATGGAAAGGGCTACCTTGAAGTGATCAAAATTATTGGTTACACGATAGGAAATGGCCCTGTCCGTAAAAAGAGAAGCAAAGCAGCGTATACAGGCGTCCCTGAGTCCGGGATATCCCCGGATATTGAGGTAAGTTTCCTGCTGCCCGGCAAAAGAAGCGGTTGGCAGGTCTTCAGCAGTTGCCGAACTCCTTACAGCTACATCCGTATTCTCTCCGTACTGCTCGCAGAGGCGGTCATAAGCCCCTTTAATCTCCTGCCAGAGGTCATCAGGAAGTCCTGCATCAAGAATAAGGTCTCTTGCAGCCTTTCCCCTCTTTGCAAGGTCTGATACATCCGACGTATCAAGCCCTTCCATTGTTTTCTTGAGATTTTCCAGGATTCCTCCTTTTTCCAGCATGTGCCAGTAAGCATCAGCAGTAACTGAAAAGCCATTAGGAATCCTCACCCCTTTTGAAGTAAGTTCTCTGTACATCTCCCCTATTGAGGCATTCTTCCCGCCAACCAGCGGCACGTCCTCAATAGTGGTCTCCTCAAACCAGCGGATGTATTTGTTTTTATCTCCAGGCATATTCCCCGAAATCTCCTCATAAGGTTTTGTGTGAACTAAGTAAGTACTGCATAACATTTAAAGTTTAGTGATATTGTGGAAAAGTTTCTCAAAAGTGCAAATTGACACCTGAACAGAAACCTCTCCTGACCAAATTTTATACCCCACATTAATTATGTTTTAATGAGAGAAATTTGTTTTCCTACTTAATAAAAATTAAACTAAGGTACCGGCTAAAACTAAAAAAATAAAAAAGCCAGGTTCAGACGAATTTTTTCCGTAAGGTATTTTGTATAGAGTATTGTATAGAGTAAAAAAGCGTGAAGTTAAACTATTGAGGATTCGGGCCGTTCGGTACTCTACCTTTTTCCCAGTTTCAGTATTCCACTTTATTTTCGGATTTTTCCCACGCCCTGAAAGCTTCAAGGGCTTCTTCCCTGAGAAGCTGTTTGAACTCAATTTTTCGTTCCTGAATAGGGCGTGAGATTTCCTCATATATGAAAGAGTCATCAAAACCAATATTCTCAGCATCAAATCTTGTGCCGGCAAAAAAGACCTTATCTATCCTTGCCCAGTAAATGGCCCCAAAACACATAGGGCAGGGCTCACAGGAAATATAAATGCTGCATCCGCTGAGATCAAAGGTATTCAGTTTTCGGGCTGCCTCTCTTATGGCGCCGATTTCGGCATGTGCAGTCGGATCATTGGTTAAGGTGACCTGATTGCAACTTTCTGAGATTACTTTTCCGTTTTTTGTTACCACAGCACCAAAAGGCCCCCCTCCCCTTTTTACATTCTCAAGAGAAAGCTCAATGGCACGCCTTACAAACATGAGATCTTTTTCTGACATATAGCTCCTTCATTTATTTTTTCATCTATGTGATAAATATAATGATATTATATGTCCTTTAGAGGCAGATCGAGCTTTATACCGGAAATAAAACCCATTGCGAAAGGAAAAATCGAAAAAAGGATGTCTTGCAGAACAAACCTTAAGTACAAAGACAGATGAAATCATTATCCGGAGTGATAATGTTGACAACTAAAAGTTTTACCGCTGAAGAAGCAAAGGCGGTCGGGGAAAAACTAGGAATAACCTGGGACAAATTTGATATTGACCAGTTCCGCAGAGGCATGGACGTGGAACTCGAGCATGGGACAAGAGATCCGGCAACAAATGTTACAAACGATGACCCTATAATGACAGGAAAGATCGCGCTGGCTCACCTTAACGAGTTTCCGGACTATTACGACAGGCTGGAGGAAATGGAAGAAGAAGCCGAAGAATATTGGGAAAAATCCGAACACTGAGCCCTAAAAAAGCATTATTTTAAAAACATTATTTCATTTTTAGCTTTTATTTTTCTCTATTTTTGCTCTTCTTTCTTCCCTTTTGTCTGCTAGGCCGCTCTCCTTCGTCGAGCGTGACAAAATTCCAAAGGCTGATCATTTTAAAAGAGAGTCTTTACAAATGTCCCGAAGGCCTTCATGAGCCTCAAAGAGTTTCCTGAAAACATCAGTTTTCTCATAAGGACAGACGGGTGATCCATGTCTCCATATTCGGTGATTGTGTTAAGGATGGAAGGGGTATTTAACGAGCCTATAAGCTCGTTCAACTGATTGTCTTCCAGTCTTCCCATATAATCATGGATTTTCATGCCTATCTCGAGTTCTTTTGCCAGACCCTTTTGCCAGAGCTTATCATATTCTGAAAGCCTGCCTGCAGAGGTATCTCCTTCAAGGGCGGCCTCAGCTGCAATCTTTCCTGCGATTTTTGCTGCAAAAGCCCCTGTATATACCCCACCTGCGGAAGTGGGTTTAGCCTGTCCTGCGGCATCGCCTGCAAGCAAGACTCCGTCAGAAAAGGTTCTTTCCTGGGGACCGATTGGAATTCCCCCAACCACGAAATCAAGCATGCCTCCGGAGTACCTTGCTTTTACGTGAGGGTTTGAGCAGAGAAGTTTTTCGAGATAGAAAAGCGGAGAGTTTTCTCCAGGCCATCTTTTGCAGGCAAGTCCCGGGTCAAGGGCAAGCCCGATTCGTGAGACTTTTTCATCAAGGGGTACTGTCCAGGCAAAAAAACCCGGAGCTGAAGAGCCTGGGAACAGTTCTACAAAGTCACAGTCATCCGAGGCATAGGGAGCTTCGATCTGAATTCCGGGAAGCACGCGTGCAGGTTTCTTAAGGCCTGCATAACTGGCTATGCGGCTTTTTACCCCATCCGCGCCTATAACCACGGATGTAGATATGGTTTCTGGCCTGCCGTTTCTGATCACTTTGAGCTTCACAGGGGAGCTTTTTTCTTTACCACTTCTATCTATCCCGTTTCCGGCTTCAGAATTATTTTTTTCAAACCCTATAGCTCTTGTTTTCAGGGAAAGTTCAACACCTTCTTCTACAGCCATTACTGCAAGGGTGCGATCAAAATTTTTCCGAGAGACAACATATGCTCTTGTTCGCTTTCCATCAATAGGCAGACACTGTCCATCAGGAGCGTGTACAAAAGCCCCGCGCACGGAATTGAACACAAATTCGTCCGATGGCCTGAGTTCGCACTCTTCAACAGCTCTCGTGCTCAGGAGTCCTGTACAGCCTACAGGAGACCCTATTGAGGCGTGCTCTTCAAGCAGAAGAACCTTTGCCCCATTCATTGCCGCATAACGGGCAGCCGTAGAACCCACAGGGCCGGCTCCTACCACAACAACATCATACTTCATGCATTACCACGTTCGAATTAAAGTCACACTGGAGTAACAGGCTTACTTTCCTGAGAAGCTTTCCATCTATTCTAAGTACAGCTTAGTGCCTCTCAGGAAATTTAATATACTCATGACTCGTATTATCTGTAAAATATAACAATTTAAATATAAGATTTAAGTTATATTTAATGACGGGCTATTTAATGATAAAGCTGAATTTAATATTCTTTTAAAGTATTATCAGGTTTTCCTATATCGAATCTTTCTTTCTCTCAAAATATTGATATATCGATAAACGCATCCTTGCAGAAAACTGAACGATAAAATACTTAATCATTTCTTCCAACTACCGGTCAGGGCTTCCATGCATCAGAAAAAAGAAAATCAGAAAAAAGAAAAATACCAGACTTCAAGCTCCTCAAAACAAAAAAGGAACGGTCAGGACAGAAAAAGTCAGGATAATAGAAACAGTCAGGGCAGAAAGAATCTGCAAACCCGAGAAAAAAGGGCAGAAGGCAGGTCACGGGATTTTAAAGAGAAATACTCTACCAGAAAAAGCTCTGGCTCTGAAAAACAGCCTGAAACTGCGGCTTTTTCAAAGAAAAAGTCCTCTCCGCGTTTCGAATATGAAGATGATTACATTTTCTGGTGCAGGAAATGCAACCTGCCACTTATAGGGGGAGAGTGCGGGATTTGCGGCGGTAAAGGAGAGATACTCAATCTTTCCCAGCCTGCCGACGTAAGGTTATGTTTTCCTTATGAGCGGGAAGTTCTTGCAGGGCAGCTAATTTCGTCATTTGGCTGCGATCCTCTGGGAGACAGGCTTGTTCTCCTTAATAAAATCCCCGGAGAAGACAAAACTGACGAAGTTATCGTAGACGGCTTCGTTTTCGGAGTACTCAGTTTCGAACTTTCGCAAATGGATTACCGTTTTGAGCCTTCCCTTCAGGGAGCTAAAATCCTCCTCAAACACGCTGGAGGCAAAAAAGTCGAGCTTAAGAAAACAAACAGGCACCTTAATGGAAAAAACGTGCCCGAAGAACTTATCGACTCTTTTGCCGGCAACATAAAAGCAGGGAATTTTGTCCTTGTGACTGCAGGTAACCTTAGCGGGTATGGGATTTCTTACATTGACGGTACGGACTTTGCAGATATGGAAAAACAGCCAGAGTCCGCTCAATCCGGAAGTGAAACAAAAATTCTCAGGGTTAGAAAGGTTGACAGTAGCGAAGCATTCCTGCATCCCGAGACTCCGGATCTCAAGGCATGCATAGAAGCTAATCGAAAGCATCTGCAAACCCTGGGGAAAAATGCCATCAATGCAATCCGCGGGATTGTCTCAAGGAACGAGTACAGGGATCTGCCTGTGTATGTTTCCTTCAGCGGGGGAAAAGACAGCCTTGTGGTACTGGACCTGACAAGGGCTGCCCTCAAGCAGAGGGAGTTTAAGGCATTTTTCCTGAATACGGGAATTGAATTTCCCGAGACTGTGGATTTTGCCCGAAGTTTCTGCACGGAGATGAAAGTCCAGCTTGAAGAGATGAATTCAGGTTCTGCTTTCTGGAAGCAGGTAGAAAAGTTCGGGCCTCCTGCAAAGGATTTTCGATGGTGCTGCAAGGTCTGCAAGCTGGCTTCGGCAGGAGATCTGGAAACAGGAAAAGAGAGCTGTTCCCTTCCTGAAAAAGGGGCTGCAAATGCAGTTACTTACCTGACAATAGATGGCAAGCGGAAACACGAATCCTTTTCAAGGGCAAGAATTGCAGCGAGTGAAACAAATCCCTTTGTCCCTGCACAGCTTAATATTTTCCCTATCCGTGACTGGCGTGCACTTGAAGTCTGGCTCTATATCCACTGGAGAGGGCTTTCATACAATCCGCTCTATGACCTGGGCTTTGAAAGAGTAGGGTGCTGGCTCTGCCCATCTGCCCTTGCTGCCGAGTATGTCAGGGTAAAAGAGCTGCACCCTGAAATGCATGCCAGGTGGAATGCTTTTCTGCTTGAGTGGGCAAAAACACGCGGGCTTTCTGAAAAGTTCATAGAGCACGGGTTCTGGCGCTGGAAAGAACTGCCTCCGAAAATGCTCAGGCTGGCAGGCGAACTCGGAATCTCTGTTCTTGCGAAAGAAAAAGCTGAAGATTTTGAAATTGAAGTAGTTTCGGGGATTTCTCCCTGCAGAGCCGGAGGTTTTTCCGTTGAGGCAGGGATTAAGGGTATTCGGGAAAAAGAAGCTGCAGATTTCATTAATGTTCTCGGAAAGACCGTTTATGCAGAAGAGCTGGGCATGCTGCTGGTAAAAACAGGAGACGGGACTGTGAAATTTTTCTCTAATGGAAATCTGCTTGTAAGTTCGGAAACAAAAGAAAAAGCTCTCCAGATTTTAAAGGAGACAGCAAAACAGTTTGTAAGGCTTTCCCGCTGTACAGGCTGCGGGATCTGCGAAAAAGCCTGCCCTGTAGAAGCGGTATCAATTAAAGAAGGGAAGCCACATGTAAGTGAAGCCTGTATAAGATGTGGGAAATGCGCGGAGTCCTGTGTGGTAACCAGATATTTTGCTAAAATTGTGCCCGAACTGGATGAAAAGCTAAAAATTTGAATGACAGAAACATAAATCCAGAAATTAGGGAGATCTGGAATTAATCGGGATATATTATCTCAGGAAACTTGAGTGGCCTGAATGAAATCTTTCAGCCGTTTAATCCTGGACAGACAGTGTTATTGGGTGAGCAAAGACCTGAGTGGCTAAAACTTCAATTCTCAGGTCTGAATTTGCTTCTTTTTCATATTTCTATGATATTTTTAAATAGTTCCTAATTATATTTTCATACTATACCAGTAATCTTACCCGGTCACTTCAACGTCACACATTACAAACTTCCTGGTAATATATGATATGTCCTGCTGTTTACCGAACCGAACTTGCGTGCATCAAGGAAAATTTCAAAAAATAAATATAATCTTGTTGCATCTGAGTCTGGCTTAACAAGTTTACGTCCGGTCTTACTTAGTCTGATTCAAAGTACTTGCTTTTCGGTTTATGAATTAAATTACTTTACCTCACTTAGCTGATAAAATTACTATTATCTACCCATTATAATGGAACTTAAGAATGCGACTTAATTACCCACCTGACGGAGTCAGCCAGCTTATTGCCAGCCGCTGGAAAATAGGAGTAGCTATTGCATTAGCTGTGCTTTTGTTCTTTGCTTTCCTGATCCTGCTGCCCCTGGCAGACGGAATAGTTCTAGGGATAGTCTTTGCTTATATTGCCAGACCTATCCAGGTAAAATTTGGAAAGTACCGAAAAATAGGATCTCTTGTCGCCAGCCTCTGTATTTTCATCCCTATAGTGTTCATTGTAGGAGCCGGAATTGTTGAGATTCTTAACCAGCTCTCCTGGTTTATTGAACACCAAACTTCAGTTCTGAGCGGAATTCTGGATTTTATACATTCACTGGAAATTTCGGAAGCATATGTTGAAAGAATAAATAACGCAATCTGGAACCTTTTTACCTCTCTGCTCCCTGCTGTTGGCAGCATAGGACTAATCGCATATGCCCGGAGCATAGGACTTTTCGTAATTAACTTCATAGTTTCTATTTTCTTCTGCTATTTTCTGCTTGCCGATGGGGACAGACTTTACTGTGCTTTTATTGGTGTAATTCCGGGAGATTACCGGCCTATTGTAAACCGTTATGCAGCTCACCTTGACCTTATCCTGAAAGGAGTTTTCATAGGCAATGCTTATTCCGCTCTCATCGTAAGCGTGACTTCAGTGTTTGTATTTTACGCTTTCGGATTTACCCATGTGCTTGCCCTTGCAACCCTGATCTTTATAGCCTCGGTTATCCCTCTTTTTGCCGGATATATGGTGCTTGTGCCCCTGGCTATAATACGTTATTTTGAGCAGGGACTTGAAAGTGCATTTCTTTTCTTTCTGGTTTCTTCCCTTGTAATCTATGGTCCCCCTGAACTTATTCTCAGGCCTTACCTGACCAGCCTGAAATCAAAGATCCATCCAATGCTGCTTATGCTCGCTTTCCTGGGAGGAGCTTTTGTAGGGGGAGTTGCAGGTTTTTTTGCAGCCCCAATCCTCCTTGGAGCGCTCGTTGCAGCTTACAGGGTTTATCAGGAGCAGATCCATCCTGAACTGGTTGCCCAGGCTGACCCCGACCTTAGAAATCCGGCAGAATCGTGCAGGACTGGTTGAAAAAGTAATCTTAAATGAAGCGAAAGGGATTGTTTTATATCATTGCAGGATGTTAGGACTGTCATATATTCTTCCTTACTTCCTCTAATCAGGATCTACTGACGGGTACAGACCTCAAACAGCCTTAAAATCAGGTTATAGTATTAAGTCATTTAAGTTATAATACTGAATCATAATACTGTTTGATTCGATACTGTTTGATTCTCTGTTTGACCGAGAACCGAAGCAAATTCGGAATCCATATTCGGCTTAGAAAACACAGGTGATAGAATGCAGTTATTGCTCATTCACTCTGATTATATTGAATACGAAACCAAAAAACAAACTCCAGTTGCTGAAAAAATAGAAGAGTCCTTGAAGTCGGGAAGACTTGAGGAAGCTCTCACGGCTTTTACGGCTGTGGAAAGTGTGGATGAAGCCAATCCGGAAGAAGCCATAGAAAAGGCTGTTTCTGAAATTGAAAAAGTTGCAGCCCAGGTCAAAACAAACCGTATAATGCTTTATCCTTACGCCCACCTGAGTTCTGACCTTTCTTCTCCTAAAGTTGCAGTTCAGGTTTTAAAAGGTATGGAAACAGCTCTCTCAGCTAAATACGAGGTTAAAAGAGCTCCTTTCGGCTGGTACAAAGCTTTTACCGTAAGCTGTAAAGGACATCCCCTGTCCGAACTGTCCCGGAGCATCCGCCCCCAGGGTGCGGCAAAACCGGCAGCCAAAACCGAAGAAGCCGGGGAAAAAGAAGAGGTCGTTTCCGAAGCCCTGAAAGCCGAAGGCACTGCCAGGTCTTACTGGCGCATCCTGACTCCGGATGGAGAACTCCATGAGATCGAAGGTTTTGACCTTGCCCCTTACCCCAAACTTCAGCAGTTTGTAAATTATGAAATCTCCAAGAGCAGGGCAGTTGAGCGTGCCCCTCCCCATGTAGAACTTATGCGCAGGCTTGAGCTTGCAGACTACGAGCCAGGGTCCGACTCCGGAAACATGCGTTATTACCCCAAGGGAAGGCTTGTCAAATCCCTCCTTGAGAACTACGTGCTTGATGTCGCAACCGAGTTCGGGGCAATGGAAGTCGAAACTCCGCTGATGTACGACATGAACCACCCGACCCTCAAGAAGTACCTTGACAGATTCCCTGCAAGGCAGTACTCCATAGAGTCGGACAAGCGGCAGATGTTCCTGCGCTTTGCAGCCTGTTTCGGACAGTTCCTTATGAACCACGACATGACGATATCTTACAAGAACCTGCCACTCAGGATGATCGAAATGACCCGCTACAGTTTTAGAAAAGAACAGCGTGGGGAACTTGTGGGATTAAGGAGGCTCAGGGCTTTTACCATGCCGGATATGCACACCCTCTGCGAGGACATGGACCAGGCTGTAAGCCAGTTCAAAGAACAGTATGACCTCTGCATCGATGTGCTTGAAAATATAGGAATCCATGTCGATGATTATGAAGTTGCGATCCGCTTCACCAGGGATTTCTACGAATCTAATAAAGACCTTGTAGTCAGCATGGCAAAAACTGTCAACAAGCCCGTGCTTGTTGAGATGTGGGACACCCGTTTCTTCTACTTCGTGCTCAAGTTCGAGTTTAACTTTGTAGATGCCCTTGCCAAAGCCAGTGCACTTTCGACTGTCCAGATCGATGTGGAAAATGCCGAGAGGTACGATATTTCTTATGTGAATGCCGAAGGTAAGCTGGAAAGGCCGACTGTGCTCCACTGCTCTCCAAGCGGTGCAATAGAAAGATGCATTTATGCTCTCCTTGAAAAAGCTGCGATGGAAACTGAAGAAGGAAAAGTTCCGATGCTGCCTGTCTGGCTTTCCCCCACTCAGGTAAGGATTGTACCTGTTTCAGAAAAGCACATCACTTTTGCCGAAGAGGTTTCAAGGAAACTGGACTGCAGGGTTGATGTTGACGACCGCGACCTGTCAATAGGAAAGAAGGTAAGGGAAGCTGGCAGGGAATGGGTGCCTTATGTTGTGGTCATTGGAGATAAGGAAATAGAAGAAGGCACGATTAACGTAACTATCCGTGAAGAATCCGAACAAAATAAACCGCAAAAAATCCAGATGACTCCGGAAGAACTCAATGTCCGCATAAAAGAAGAAACCGCTGGCAAACCCTACAGGAAGCTGCCGCTGGCAAAATACCTTTCTGCAAGACCGAAGTTCTTCTAAACAATTTGAATTTTATCTAGGATTGTTTAGATTCACTTTCCGGAAAACTTGAAAAGTTTCAAAGGACACCTGCTCAGAAATGAGCCTTTCCTTTGACTTTTCCTTTAATTCTTTAAATCCTCTTTAATTCATTAAATCATATACTTTCAAAATCTTTATATCTTTATAGTTATTATATCCTACAGTTTTATATATTCTGCAACTTTATATTATAGTAATTCTTATACCGCCGTAATTCTTATATTGCCGTAGTTATTATTATTGAAATGGGATTCCTTTTAATTAAAAGAAGTTCAGACATACTCTTTTCGATTTTATGATGAAAAGGGATAGTCCAGATTTAGTCTAAGTTTTCTTGACTGAAGATTTTTATTCATTATTTTAAGTGAGGGGAGTTAATTCTTAGAATCTTTCCAGTTCCATGCACTGTTTCCTGTGCATGGAACATGCAGTTTTCCGGAAAACTCTTTGAAAGGTAGCTTTCTGGTTTTCAGCGTATTAAATATCTCATTAATATCTCATAGAGTTAAAAGCATAAGGACAGCGTACTGATGACAATTTCAAATGAAGCCGCAGCCGGCATGGAAACAGTCGAGCTCGAGCCCTTGAGGGAAGATAAGAAGAGAATCTTTAAGGAAATTCTGGGATATTTTGAAACCCATCAGAGAGGCTATATTAAAGTTCCAACGGGCTGGGGTAAAACTTTTCTTGCAAAGCATATAATGAAAAAACACTACGAAGACGGAAAACTTGTACTTTTCCTGATCTCAAAAAACAATCCTCTCCTGAGCCAGACTTACTATGACAGGAAAAAAGACAGGCCTCTTTTTCCAAATAGTGCTCTCCTCTCTTCCGAACAGAAGATAGCGAGAAAAGAGATTGCAGAAGCTCTAAGAAAATCAGGACAGGAGAAAGGTAAAGGTTTTGTGCTCTTTGCCTCTTTGCAGACTGTTCTCGGAAAACAAGCATCCGAGATCAAAGAGTTGCTTCTTGAGTATACCGACCTTGCAATAGTTGACGAGATCCACAATTTCATTAATAACAGGGGAAATGATTTCCTCAATGAGTTCGGAGAACGGACTAAAATCCTGGGGATGACCGCAACTCCTTTCCAGGGTGTTGTCGGAAACGTCAAGTTTGTAGACGAGATTGCAGGAGACATGAGGGAGGTCTATGCAAAGACCCTGCCTGAGTGTATCCTTGATAACGAACTTGCACCCCTTAAGTACACGATAGCAGAAAGTTCGGAAGATATCTTTGAGATCTTTGATTTTGAAAAAGGACTGGATGAACTTGACAGGCAGGACCTTTTCCTTGACTGCAGCACAGCTGACAAACTGAAAAAAGTAGTTAAAAGAACGCAGCTTGCAAAAGATGTGTACGATTCGATGGTAAAACAAAAGAACGCAAAGACGCTTGTATTCTGCGCTCCTGTCCGGAAAAGAGTCTATGGAGCCGGGGCAGAAGGAGAGGAGATCAATGCTTTTCATGCAAAACTCACTGCTTCGGTCTTTAACGGAGAAATCTCAGCTCCTAAGCTCGAAAAGGACCTTGATCCTGTTTTACCTCTCGATTTTGATAATTATACCCCCGAAGGGGAATTCAAAGACTCAGCTTTTATAACCTCAGAACTGCCCAAAGATGAACAGAGCGCCCTTCTTGCAGCTTTCAGGGACGCAGAAAAACCGCCTTATATCTTATGTACGGTCGGCATGCTGATAGAAGGTTTTGATTTTCCGGGCCTCGAAACACTTATCCTGCTGCGTCCTACCCTGAGCATGCGGCTCTTTGAGCAGCAGGTAGGAAGGGTTACAAGGCTTTCTCCTGTTTCCGGAAAGGATAAAGGAAATATCTTTGAGATCTCGGACAGCATAGACTCCCTCTACCAGCGCTTCGGAGAAGGAGTTTTTAACGGGGAAAAGGTTGACCAGGTTCAGATGCTCCAGCCCGAAATCCGTCTTGAAGAACTTTTCTCTGAAGGGGACGCGGCAAGAGCAATTGAGGAAGGAAAAATAGAGATTAATAAGGTAGACTTCAGTGCTCTCGGAAAAGGGAAAGGAAAAGGCGCTCAAATCAGAGAAGTGCCTGTAAGGCTCCCCCCAACCGTGCTCAGGGCAAAGTATTTCTCACGCCTGCTCGCTCTGACCGAAGAAAAGGACGTAGGAGCTTTTGAACGGGAAAAGCGAGAACTTATGCGGGCTACCTTGCGGTTCAGAGTAAGGGAACTCAGGGACGCCGAAGAGCTTTCTGAGCTTTCAGGCAAGACAAATAAGCTCAAGCGAGAAGCCTATGAAGACCGCAGGTTAGGGGATGTCTCAAGGCAGCACAAGCCCAAGGTCTTCGGGGAAGTCGAGTGGCTCCTGAAACTTCAGGCCTTGAATTCCCTGAAGTATGAAGGCGAGCGTATCTCTATGCCCGAGAAAAACAAAATTCTAAGGACTCTGGGGTTTGAACCTGATATGAGAAAAATAGATAGCTACAGGCTTAAATGCCTTAAGCTCGGTTCTGCCCAGAAGACCATTCCCGACCTTGTAAAAGTGCTCGGTTTTGTGAGCCGCCTCTCATCTTCCGAAACCTATCAGTTCCTTGATAAGAAGAAAAAGGAGCAGTGGAAACGTGAGTTTCTGCCTGCGGTTTACTGGGGCTTCTGCTTTATTGAAGATTCTCCGGAACTGAAGGAGCTTTTCGAGTCCACGGAATGGGACAGGCGTGTTAAAAATATCATCCGGCAAAAGTAATCTGATGGTTCCTGATTAATCGATTTATATTATTCGGCACATCCGAAGTAGGAGCTTTTGTTTTTCTCTTCTGCGCCTTGCAGGACTGAAACGGCTTGCCAGCTAGTACGTACTTTATTAATCCTGGAAGCCGCTTTTGAATATATAGGTAATAGAGCCTCTGCCAGCCTGTCTGGCAGCCCTCCTCAAAAAGAAACGGAAAGAAGAAGACAGAAAATTAAGGAAAAAAAGAGTCTTGACAAACATTAAAACATTTCACAAAGCTGGACTGTATCCTTAGTTTGACAGTATAAATTAAATTTAGTGAGAAACTTCGACTTTTTTGTCAAAAACCAATTGACAGCATTCATAAATTTCATCAAATTGCCTCTGATTTTTCAGCTTCACAATCACTATAAGGTAAATTAGTAGAGATTTTTGTCCAATTTTAACACTTTTGGCATCTGGTTTTTTGGATGGTATCTATATTTTATCTGAGATTCATGGTATCTGTCAAATTCTATACCAAAAATTTGATCAAAAATTATGAAAATAGCCATCAAGAGGAAGAGAATTATCTGTCAAATTGAATCGTAAAAAATGGGCAAAAATTTGTTAAAATAATATTACTTATTATTCCAACAGATATGAAAACGACCTTTCAACATAAAAATTAAACTGTCAAACTCAGGCTGTATCTTCATAGTCTGCGGATATAGAGGAAGGTATTCCAAAAGAAGAATTACTTACAGGAAAAATAACAGCGTAGCGAATTTTCTGTAAATTCGAAGTCCAGTCTCTGTAATTGCTGAATAAACAGACTTTCTTATATTGAGTTTTTGCGCGGATAACTTCTTGAGCTGACTTTCCGCAGATGTCTTCAAAAAAATAACATTTTTCCTGTTATCGTTTTTGGAGAATTATTCGAATATCTTTAATTATTATCCCAACTGAATCTTCGGGAAATGGCTGCTGGAAGCTTTTAATGAAGGCAAAAGGTCGAGAATTGTAGGACATTTAAAAAACACTTGCTTGAGTAACCAAGGAGATTTCCAGAAAAAACGATAGCAAGAAAAATTATAAAAATTGAAAGGACATCTGCGGAAAGTGAGTTGAGATTTACAAGTACACAGAAAATTCAACACACTGCCAGCGTTTGAATTGTTTATCTTCAAAAAGGTTAAGGTTCAGGGAAAGGAAAAATCTCTGCGAAGAAAATATTCTATAAACCAGGGAGGGAAAGCTGTTATCCAGAAAAACATAGCTTCCTTTTTTCCGGCCTATCCGGCAACATAGTTTTTCTGGATTAGTGCTCTCTCTGTAATTTACTTACTTTCCTGAATAATTTCACGTAATTCTTGCAAGGAGATATTCCGGTGCTCTTCCATCACTTTAGGCCGGATTGCGCGATCGTCCACTATTTTGAACTTTCCATGTGCTCTGGAAGGTTTGTTTGAACTTCACATTCAAAAATCTCTCTTAGTCTTCTCCTATACATTTATTACGGTGATGAATTTTCATCGCTCTGATTAACATTAATTAAATCGATTCTCTTTTTCATAAAAAATAACGAAATTTTATAGCTCTAATTGATGTCAAGAATTTGACCTACTTTTAGCAAATAATCTGTATATTTTTTCTTCACTAAACTATAAAATTAACAAAAAGATAGCAACATACATGCCCTAACAAAAGAAAAGAATATATTGTGAGCCTATCCCAAAACTTCATTTAATCTAATTACTGCTGCTACCATTACGACTCCTAGATATGATTCCTCTTTTATTTCATATCTTGGAAATACTTTCTTACATGACTCTATCCAGCTAAAGAACCTTTCTACTATACTTTTCATTTTGTATTCTTTCTGATCTACCTTTATTGGTCTTCCTATCTTCTTTTTCTTCCTATTTCTTTTATTTACTGGTATATTGGACTTTATTCCTCTTTTTCTGTTATATTTTCTAATTTTAGCTGTATCATACATTCCATCAGCTGTTACTTTTGAAGGCCTGTTAACAGGCCTTCCTACAGGTCTTTTTATCTTGAAATTTTTAAGTGTAGGTATATAAAGTGTTGAATCATTCTCATTTGCGGGAACAACAATTATAGAGAGAGGTAGACCCTGTAAGTCTACTAAAACGCTTAATTTTATTCCTTTTACTTTTTTATGACCGTCGTAGCCGATATTCCCCCTTTTTTAGTCGGAATATCCTTTGTATCAGTAAAACAATGAGAGAGATCTATTTTCTTCAAATCATAACCTTTGTTTAAAAGTTCATTAAAGATTTCCTGATAAATTCCATGTTCACAGAGGTAGAGGTGGAATCTATGAACGGTTGATTTAGAACCATAGCGGCGAGGAACATCTTTCCATGTACAACCTGTCATAACAACGTACAAAATACCATTCATTAACTTCCTCATATTTGCACGTGGTCTTCCTGTATGTGGTTTCTGAGGAGGAAGATAAGGCTTTATTGATTCCCATAGAACGTCATCGATTTCATGGAATGACATATAACTATATTTATAATTTCAGCATAATATTACTTTTGGGATAGGCTCCCTAATAAACTGAAAGCATGGGATGATTTACACGATTTAGTTTTTCATGACGATTTTCAAGTGCGCATAGGTATTGCTTATTCGCTAGGTAGAGCATTTCCTTTTGTCCCGAATAAGTATGAGGCATCCAAAGATTTGCAAATTCTTACGCATGATTATTTTTGTGATGTAAGAATATTTGCAGCATACTCGATTGGCTCCATTTTTCCATATATTCCTGACAAAAAATGTGCATGGCAAGAACTAATAAAGCTTAAAGAAAATGAAGAAAATGAAGTAAGAAGTTCCACAACTCACTCCCTAGGAAGAATCTGTATATTTAAAGCATCTCAAGCGGAAACCGATAAAGAATATGAAAAAGAACTAAAAAATGCCATAACTTTTTTTGAACAAGCCTCTATAAATTCTAGATTCATTAATCCATCCAAATTTTGCCTTCCGTTTTACCGTTCATTCTACACGATAATCTTTAATGAAGAAAAACAAACGCAAAATGAAATTGAAAAATATCTCGCGGAAGCAAAAAATGTAATAGTAAAATCCCATAATGAGAAATTACTCCTCAAAGCAGTTGAAAACCTTGCAAACGTATTAAAGCAAGTTCAGAATTTTGAAAGAATGGATCTCAATGCCAAAAAAGATAAACTTAATTTTTGTAGGATATATTGTGAACAGACCGCTGAGTTGCTCAATTATACAGAAAAAGTATCACCTTATACCACAGAATTGATAAGAAAAGGTCTTCCTATATTCAATAGAAAATTAAAACCACTCTTCGAAGAAATACAAGAAAAAGCAAAGATCGTGTGTCGGGAATCTGAAGGTACTCCAACACAAGAAATTGCATGCGCTATCAGTCGAGAAGTTCAGAAATGGGAGATTGGTAGCCAGGAAGAAATGACTTGGTATGTTGAAAACCTTGTTTTTGCTTTAGAATCAAGTATTCCTAAAGTACCTGAAAATCAGCATATTTTCGATAGAATCCAACAAATTAGGGAACAAAAAGACATTCCAAAGCAGTATGGAATGGTATCTACTCTCATTCCGTTGATTCCCAAATTATGTATGGAACAAAAAATAGACTCAATGGAGAAAAAGCTTGATGAGCTAATCGTCCACTTTTCTGAATCTCATACAGATCTTACAATATCTCTGGGAGCAGATTTTTACGGGAATGGCATTAAAGTCACAAAAACAATTCCCCTTCAGAAGTTTTCAGATAAAGAAAAAGGAGAGATCGAAGGAAAAATTCAGGGAAATGAGGGAATTAAACTGTCAAGTTTATCTACAACACTGATTAAAAAAATAAAAGATAATCTTTTTTGAACCTCAGAATTTGGCTCAACAATCAGAGTGTTGCCATTTATTACTTAACTCTTCATTATATCAACCAATGTATGAGCCTCTCATGCGTCTCTCATGAATACGGTATTCAGCCAATAGTTTTTCAATTGAATCAGAAAAACCTCCTCAAGAGGAAAAAGAACCACTTAATCTAAAGAAGTCCTGTAAAGTGCCCTTTAAAGATGCAAAAATCGTGGGTTTTGTCTTGATTTAGTTAAGATATTTGATTGCAGCAAGGAAAGGAAAAATTGTATGATATAAGAACTTGAAATGGAAACCCATAATCAAGAGACTTCATCATTGATTGGTATATAACAGTATACGTTTTTATGTGTTGTCTTTATATCCTCTTCTTTTAAGTTTATGCCACTACAATTAATTTTTAATTTTTCGTTGACATTTAGTAAAAGTTGTTTTCTTGCATCAGCAATGCATCCAATTTTTTGTTTTTTTGCTTCAGTAATTAAAAGATATAGTCTTTTGTCTTTATAGCCAAACCCTATACCATCTATATCTGTTAGTTCGTTTCTTTTTCGATCTAAGACCTTTATTTGATTTGGACAAACAAGTATTGGACCATTATGACAAACTTCTTGAATAGCATTTCCCAAACTTATGAGTTCATGTCTTCTACTGTTATTTATTAAAGTTGACTCCTCTAGAAACTTCATTAACTTTTCAGATGTTTGAGTTGAGTCAAAACCTCCGATACAAGGTAAGTCCAATACGTCATAGTTATTATATTTAAAAATACAATCATTTCTGCAGATTTGATTTAAGGTGTATAAAATAAATTTTGAATATATTTTTTCAAAACCGTTTACATGATATATTTGTTGTTTATGCACTAATTCCTTTAATCTAATTAGATCTCCCATCAATTCTCCAAGTATTTCAAGACGTTTTACTGTAGTACAGCTTTTAAAAAAAGAAAATGCTATATTGAAAGTATCCTGCTTTATACTTGGTTCTACTGAAACAATGCACTCTTTTATTCCATATTTTGTGTTTAAGCAGTTTTCTAAATCAAAGTTTAAAATATCTTTGAAAATTCTATCATGTTTATCAAAGGCATACTCAGAGTTATTTGGTAGACTTGTGTTTATTGAAAACTTTATTTTTGTATTTGTATCTAAGTATTCTAAACAGCTATATTTGTATTGAAAATTAGAGCTGTCTTTTAAAAATTCTAGTAATCGATCAGAATCATATATACTTTCATCAATGCATTGGTTCTTTATATGATCAACAGTTTTTCTTACATGAAGACCATGAGCTTGTAAAGAGTCTTCTGATAAATATATAGTTGCAGAAAGTAGTTTATCAAAGTCGCTTATGCTTTGAGAAATATAACTATCACCATCAATGAACAGGTTATTCACATATTCAGGCAAATTGATTAGTACAGTTTCCAATTCAAAATTAAAAGGAGTAGGTCCATACTTAGAATCTAAATACAAATAAGAAATTTGTCTAACTTTAAAAAAGATTTGTTTTAAATGCTTCCTCGCTCTTTCAAAAGCTTCTTTGTCGCTGTCATCATATTCTTGATATTTATCAATAACATAAGACCCGATGCAATTATATTCTAAAATTTTTATTAAATATTCCGTTAAATCTGGATCGGATTCTGCATATTTTTCTTTGTATTTAATTAAATAGAAAAAAGATAAAACTTTATGGAATTCATATATACTTTCGTTTTCTATAATTTTTTCAAAATACTTCTTTGTGCCTTCAGACGGGAGACTATCGTAAACAATTTTTTGTAATTTAGAGTCCTCTTTTATGCATTTGATAAGTGCTTTCTCGCTCGAAAAAGTACCTGGAAGATGACCCATGTTTAACAACAAAATCCACATTTGGATAATTTCAAAGTAGGTTGGTTTGTTGTTTCCAATAGACACATTTGAACTAAGTCCTGTACCTTTTGAAGGCTTGAAACCAAGATCAAAATCTGTCGTGTTTAGTCTATGAAGAACTCCTAATTGCAGCATTACATACTCCCATCTAGAGTGATGCGCTCCCTCATAGACATTTCTAATAACGCCTAATTGATCAATACTTTTCAATCGATCTATATGACCATTTTCTTTCAATAAATTATAAGCCTTTGAAGAGTTCTCATAAAGATCTGATTTTAATTCTCCTAAACCTGGAACATGATACTTCAAAGTAGCTTTTACTGGCATGGGGATATAAATTTGTTAACAGCTATATATTGTTTTTCATCTGGTATGAAAACAAATGTATAACTCCAATTATTTAAATTAAAACTAAATAATGTTTACTTAAGTTCCCCACTAAAAAAAGTATAAAAATAACCTAATGAAATCGTTTAATAGAACCTCTATTTCTTTCTGATTAATTAAATAAGTGAAAAAAGTCCTGCAAAGTGCCCCTTATAAAGCTGCAAAAATCACGGATTTTGAATTTCACTTTTTCTTAACTTTATCTTGACAAACGTATTGGGGGTAGATTTAAGCAGACCGCCGGCAGGAAAAATATATTTAAAGTGAATTGAATGGAAAGACAGAGTTTTCATACTATATTCAGCAGTCTCGTTTCTTATATCCTTAGAAACCAAAATTTCCTTTCAAGCATTGTTATAATTTAAAAGAATAACTCTAATTCTTTATTCTTTGAAAGGAGACTAAGCTAATTATTGAGCTGTTACTAAAACACAAGGTATCCAACATATGAAAGGCTCATATTATATATACAAACTAATTATAAAACTTTTCGAATGGGTTTTACATTCGAAGATAAATTAATAATTAAACCTTGAGTTTTTTACACAACTAATTTATTTTTCTATAAATAATCAAACCATCTATTAAATTATTTATAGAATTAAAAAGAATGATTAAATATTTAGCATAAGTGAGGATACAATGGACAAAATATATAATAACAAAAATAGTCTCAATTTTCCCTTGAAAATTCTTCCTAAAAAAAGTAATCCATTTTTGAGACTTAATACTATTTGTCCATATTACACTATGTTTCCACTTGATTTCCCCTTTAGAGTCTTAAGGAAAGCAAATTCGAAAGAAAAAGTTTTGGATCCCTTTTGTGGAAGGGGAACAAGTAATTTTGCAGCTCGCTTAAGAGGAATGGAATCAGTTGGGATTGATACAAACCCTGTTGCATGTGCTATTGCATCTGCAAAACTTGTACACACAACCCCTGAGAAAATTATTGAACTATGCAAGATGATACTGAAAAGTAAAAAGAAACCAGAAGATACCCCGATTGGAGAATTTTGGGATCTTTGCTACCATCCTTCTACATTGCATCAAGTTTGTAAATTGCGAGAATATTTTTTAGATAGATGTGAAAGCAATGAAGAAGTTGCATTGAGAGCTATCGTCCTCGGAACAATGCATGGACCGAGGAATAAAAAAACTCCTTCTTACTTATCAAATCAAATGCCAAGGACCTATGCATCAAAACCCAATTATTCTATAAAATTCTGGGAAAAGAACCATCTAGTTCCTCTCGAAATAAATATTTTAGATATTATAATTAGAAAAGCACATTATTCGTTCTCACACTTACCACCCTCTACAGGTGGAGAGATTTTTAAAGCCGATTGTAGCTATCCTTTAAATGACTGTTCTGTATACGAATTTAATTGGGTAATTACTTCTCCTCCTTATTATCAGATGAAAACGTACGTTCAAGACCAATGGTTAAGGAATTGGTTCTTAGGAGGAAATCCTGAAATTGATTACTCTGTCAAAGGGCAATTATCTCACTCATCTCAGGAGACATTTGTGGGAGAATTAGGGAAAGTATGGAAAAATGTAGCTGATGTCTGTGCCCCAGAAGCTAAACTCGTAATACGTTTTGGAGCCTTACCTAGTTCTCCAGTAAATCCAACGGAACTATTGAGGGCATCGTTAGAAAAATCGAATTGTGGTTGGAAAGTATTAACCGTTAAATATGCCGGCAGTATACCAAAAGGAAAAAGACAAGCAGATCAGTTTTCAAAAAACGTAGGAGAGATACAAAGAGAGATTGATTTATACGCAGTTTTAAGGTGATTTTTTTGCTTGATGTTAATACATTACCCCCTTTGAAAAAAGCAATTAATGATAGAGCAAAAGCTGACAGATTTTTATTGGATAATTTAAGAAAAGAAGTTCGATATTTTGCTCCCGATAAACATCGAATTCAACCTTACTCTACAACTGCGGTGTCTCTAGTAGCCAGCGATGGCGGTAATAACAAACTTGCTTTTGATCCATTTTATGTACAATTAATCCGTGTCACTGACTCATATGGCAAAGAGTTGTGTCTTGACGCTGTGTCTCCTTCAACTGATACTGATGAATTAAGTGATTGTCAGTTTAATCCAGATGGCACCCCAAGAACAGCGCTTGGAAAAATGATGAGGGGGTTAAGAGTTACTAAGCTTCACAGATTAAGCCCGATGATCCCAAAAGGCGCAAAAATTAGAAGTGATCCTCATTCTGTCAAACCCGGTTGGGTAATGGTTTACCGTGATCTTTGTGAATGGGCTGTATTATATGAACGCCTGTGCCACACAACTTTTGCAACAGATACTCTTATTGTTAGAGATGGGCTCTTAAGAAGTAAAATTTTTTCTAAAGATCTATTTATCAAATGGCGGAAAAATGTTGAAGAAGCAATCATAAGAATCCAACAAGAAGATAAAAGACGGGTTTTTTTAGTAGGGCTTGCCAAGCATAGTAAAGTTATTGATAGATACCAGCTCGCTATGGCTATTGAAGATATATTCCCCTCTGGAGATGCTTGGTATGTTAGGATTCCACGAGATTTAGAGGCAAAAGCCTATATCTGGCAAGAATATGCTCGAGGTGCGGAAGTTGAAGGTGAAGAAACTGAAGCTCCAAAATTTGTCGCTGGGGATATGTATCTCGTAAGGTTTGGGAAAATGAGTGGAGATCCTATTTGGGCAGTAGATATTTTTTCACATCAGAGTCCTCATTCTTCTGAAATCTTTGGGTACCTTCTTAACGACGCAATCAATGGATTTCCAGTTCCCTTTTATCCACTCTGCCTACAAAAGGCACATGAATATGCTCAAGTCGTGGACTTTGATTTAGAAATTTTCCAGGATGAGATATACTCAGCGGTTAGAGATTTGTTGCCGCCAGAAAAACAACCAATAATAGATTCATGGAGATTTAAGTCTGATGTTTCAATGAGGCGATATGGTTGATTCTTTTTCCTAAAGATAAAGTTGTAGGAATATTCAGAGGATTCAGTAAAGGAGGTATGGAATTTCATGCCGAAATTATTCTGCCTTACCGTAACGAATTCCAAAGTATTCCCATGCACGGACAGTTTCTTTTAATTCAACTTGAGTCTGAAAATGAAGCTGTTTTGGGCAGGATTACTTCTCTTTCATCTGAAGGTAGATTAGCTTCGAGTCCTGGAGAAGACTATGGTTTAAGAGCAGTTGCTGATGATCGACCCATACCAGAAGATTTACGTCAGCAATATCTCAAATATCGTGTAGATGTTCGTGTACTTGGTGTAATCAGGATTATTGATGAAAAAATTATCTTTGCACCATCTCACCGAAGACTTCCACATGTAGGAAGCAAGGTTGCTTTTCTATCCAATGAAATCATAAAAGAGATCGCAGGCCATAATTTAGAAGGAGTTGAAATTGGGTATTTTGCA
Organism: Methanosarcina horonobensis HB-1 = JCM 15518; assembly: GCF_000970285.1. Classification (NCBI taxonomy): domain Archaea; kingdom Methanobacteriati; phylum Methanobacteriota; class Methanomicrobia; order Methanosarcinales; family Methanosarcinaceae; genus Methanosarcina; species Methanosarcina horonobensis. Next base: position 2,065,004 of record NZ_CP009516.1, read on the forward strand.
CTTGGAGAGTTTATTTACTCCGGTAGAGATAATCGTCTTGCCCCTCTGCCCTGGATGCGAATACAAAACCCAGCAGTTATCCCTCGTTTTCCGGTACAAAATTTAGTTTCAAGAAGAACTTTCGTGTTTGCTAGAGCTGGTTTTGGCAAATCAAACCTTAATAAACTTTTATTTAGCAATTTATATAAGGAAACTCCAGTAATTGAAAAAAGAGGTGGCAAAACGGCCCCTGTAGGTACAATTATTTTTGATCCCGATGGCGAATATTATTGGCCTGATGACAAAAATAGACCTGGATTATGTGATGTTCCAGAACTTGAAGACAAAATTGTAGTATTCACAAAGAAGACAGGACCTAGCCCCTTTTATAATTCATTTGTCGCATCTGACATTCGATTTGATATACGCAGATTTAAAGCAAGTGATGTAGTTTCGATTGCTTTGGCTCCTGAAAAACAGGAACAACAAAATGTCAGAAAATTAAGAGGTCTAAGCAGTGATAAGTGGGCAAAATTGGTTGACTTGATACATAAAGACGAGAATTATGCTGATGGTGATGAAGTAAAGAAACTGTTAGGCTTAGATAACAATCAAGATGTAGAGATGAATGCTGCTCGAGCTAATATGACTTCCATAGTTAGAATGTTACATGATCCTGGAAGTTTAATGTGGGATATGCTGCTCAACAGTTTAAAAGAAGGAAAACTATGCATAATTGATGTTTCTCAATTAAGAGGAGAACCAGCCTTAATTCTTTCAGGTCTCATCTTACAAAGAATTTTTGAATATAATCAGGACCAATTCACAAGAGCGGATCCTAAGACTATCCCCACAATAGCTGTAGTTGAAGAGGCGCAGTCTGTTCTTGGAAACACAAAAAGCTTTGCTCCATATGTTAGCTGGGTTAAAGAAGGAAGAAAGTATGATTTAGGGGCAGTTCTGATAACTCAACAACCTGGAAGTATATCAAATGAGATTTTGAGTCAGGGTGACAATTGGTTTACTTTCCATCTGATTTCCGCAGGAGATCTTCAGGCACTCAAGAAAGCAAATGCCCATTTTAGTGACGACATACTAAGTTCCCTATTAAATGAGCCCATTGTTGGTAACGGTGTTTTTTGGAGCAGTGCTGGTGGGACAAGCTATCCGATTCCAATACGTGTAATGTCATTTGAACAATTATATGAAGTACAAGATCCTGAATATAACTTACCTGAAGCAGAAACATTTGCTAGGATATTGAAGAACGAATTTAGTAGATACGCTGAAATCTCGGAAAACACTTCTCGTGTAGAAAATAGTCAAGTTGATAGTAATTGCGAAGAAAAAGAGGAAGATGTAGAAGAAGATTATTTTAATGCGTATGTTACCGATGCAATTAAAAAATTAAAAAATGATGTGGAATTGATAAGTAAGATAGAAAAAAGAGGAATGACATGGAGAGGCATAGTTAATGAGTTGGAGAAAAGGCTTCCAGATTTTATTGATCCGGAAGAAAAAAATTCAATAGCTTATAGCAATGTAAAAAATGCCCTCGATATACTTTTTGGCTCTGAGAAGTGGGATACTGAAAAACGACCTAGTAAATCTGGAAGTGGTCAGACACTTTGGGTGTTTATAAAAAACAAGTGAAAAAGAGCGATAAGGTGTTTAATTTGAAGTAATTTTTTAAGCTAAGATTTAGATGACAGGTTTCCATATTAATTTGAAAACTGTCCTGATAAGTAAAATAACTTTGATCAAAAACAGCCCCGCAAAGTGCCCCTTCTAAAACCGCAAAAATCACAGGTTTTTCGATTTCACTTTTCTTAACATTATCTTAACAAACGTGTTCGGGGTAGATTTAAGCAGACCGCCGGCAGGAAAAATATATTTTAGCTGAACTGGTTACGGAGGAAGATTTTCATTTCTTATTCGGCGGTCCAGTTTCTACTGGCTTTCCTTATAGTAAGCGGCGTTTTTATGCAATAAAGGAAAATCAAAAGTATGGACTTCACAGGGACATGGCACATTTATGAGATGGAACTATGGGATGAGGACTATTTCAATATGGACGTTCAGGCTTATATTACGATAGAGCCAGACAACATGGGATATTTTCAATTTGGTTTAGTTTATGGTGATATAGACGGAAGGATCGTTGAATATGCTGATGGCAAAAGATTTGAATTTACCTGGGAAGGAAATGAAGAATGCGACCATGTTTTTGGTAGCGGCTGGGTAAAGATTAAGCAAAAAGACGTACTGGAAGGCGAGTTTAGATTTCATCTAGGAGACAGTTCTACCTTTTTAGCAAGGAGAGCAAAATAATAAACTGAAGTTTTTAAATTCAACTTTTCTTGACTTTATTTTCACAAACGTATTCAAGGAAGACTTAAGCAGACCGCCGGCAGGAAAAATATATTTAAACTGAATTGAAAAGAGGTTTGAAGTAATAAAAATTTATACAACTTCAGAACTGGTAGATGATTTTTCAGCAATAGCCACATATTCGGCAAAGGATTCTGATTCCGGAATAGGTAAATTGTCCTCAAGCAGTCCCTGTACGTGCATCTCAATAGCTTCATAGATGTTTTTTTCTGCCTCCTCTCGCGTGGAGCCGGTAGCTACACAGCCTGGGAGGTCAGGTGAATATGCCGAATAGTTGTTTTTTGCTTTTTCGATTACAACGAGGAAACGGTGCATGATTTAATCCTCCATTTTTAATTGAGCTTGTTTTAATATGCTGTTCAATGTTCCTGGAGCAAGATCATCTCCACTATGCCCTGCAATTGTTACCCTGCCTGGTTTAGTAGGGTGCTTATATTGCCGGTAGCTACCTTTTGTTGCAACCAGATACCAACCATCGGCTTCAAGAAGTTTTATGACCTCACGTACTTTCATTCCAATCTGTCTTCATGTATATTTAAATGTAATTAGAAAACTCAGCTTTTTCTCGCAGGAAGCTTATTTCAAAGAGGGTTATGCAGTTCATCTTCTGCGAGGGATTCCAGGCAGGCCTGAATTGCTTCTTTAATATTTTCAATAGCTTCTTCAACCGTATCTCCCTGTGAAAAACAGCCTGGCAAACCGGGGCAGCTGGCAATAAATCCCCCTACATCTTCGTCTTCCTCAAGGATAATTTTGAACTGCATAAGACCGATTATGAGGTTTTTGCTTAAATTTGTATGGGTGAAAGGATTTAACATTCGAATAGATTCCATGAAAATATAATTCAACTGACGATTTTTCGCTTCTATTAGATACGAATCCCTCCTAAAGGGAAAAGAATCGCTTAATCTAAAGAAGCCCTGCAAAGTGCCCCTTTTAAATCTGCGAAAATCACGGTTTTTTGGCTTTCTTTTCTTACCATTATCTTAATAAACGTATTCGGGGTAGATTTAAGCAGATTGCCGGCAGGAAAAATATATCAAATGAATTGAAGGACAAAATAAGAAATCTCCTTTCTTGTTCAACATCCCTAAATTATAAGCTTCAAATCCACTTCCATTTAAATAACCGTCATTATAATGATGATTATAGTTTCAAATATCGTCATTATAATGAAAAATATAAATACTCAACACACAAATATTTCCTTATGAAACAGCTCATGAAAATGTGGAACCCCTGGTGGACAGAAGGAAAAGTCCCTGCTTCTAAAAAAAGGATCTCACGCCCTGAAACCCTTGAAACAATCCTGAAGCTTCTGGATATCAGGGAGGTTATCTGCATTACCGGGGTCAGGCGATGTGGTAAGTCAACTGTGATGTACCAGGCAATAGACCACCTTATAGGAAAGGGTGTGAAACCTGAAAATATACTCTACTTCAACCTCGATGAACCTTTTGAAGACAAAAGCATAGGACTGCTCGACAGAATATTTGGGGAATACATAGAGATCCATGTGCCAAAAGGGAGAAAATATATCTTCCTTGATGAAATCCAGAATATAAAAGATTGGGAACAGTGGGTCAAAAAGTTCTATGACCTTTATGGGGAAGAAATCAAGTTTGTACTTACGGGTTCGAACAGCAGCATGCTTTCTGACCAGCTCTCTACCCTTTTGACCGGGAGGATGATCACACAACACGTGTTTCCCCTTTCGTTTAAAGAGTATCTGGATTTTGAGGGTTTTGAATTAAAAGATCCTGACATTCAGAGAAACGAAATTCTGCACTATTTTAACAAATATCTCTTCAAAGGAGGTTTTCCCGAAGTTGTCCTTGAAGATGATATGGATATCAATCACCTCCGGTTAACCGAGTACTTCAACAGCATCCTCCTTCGGGACATAGTGGTGGGTCGGAATATCCGGGAAAGCGCAAAACTGATCGAACTTGCGAATTATTCCCTATCAAATGTCTCCACTCTCCTGAGTTATTCAAAAATCTCGAATGCCACCGGGCTCTCAGTCAACAGCTTGAAAGAATACCTGCTTTATCTAGAACAGGCCTACCTGATATACCAGTTGAACTTTTTTTCATACTCAGTCAAAGATTCAATCTCAATCAAAATGCCCAAAAAGGTCTACTGCATTGATAATGGGCTTCGAAATTCAGCGGCATTCACCTTTTCTGCTGATGAAGGAAGGCTTGCAGAGAACCTGGCTTTTGTAGAGTTGAAGCGGAGAAAAGTAGAATTCTTTTACTGGAAAGAAAAAAGAGAAGTAGATTTTGTCGTCAAAGGCATAGATGGAGCGCTCACAGGTATAAACTGCACTTGTACAGATCATATAAGACAGGGAGAAATCAATGCTCTTCTGGAATTCAAGGAACATTTTGGGGAGAAAGTTTCCGGCTTAATCTTGCTTACGAAGAATCTCGAAAAAAAGGAAAATGATATCAGTTATGTTCCTCTCTGGAAATGGGTTCTTGGAACCAGATGATTAAATGGCTTAGATTCCTGCTGAGGATATCGGTTGGGAAGATGATTTTGAGTTACCTGGATAGATAAGGAGGAACTTTCGCCTCTTATTAAGCGGTCCATTTTCTGATGACTTTTTTAGTCTATAGTTCTTCTGAAAAACGTCGCTTGAGTCAGAAAAACCTCCCCCAGAGGAAGAAGAATCGCTTAATCTAAAGAAGCCCGCAAAGTGCCCCTTATAAAGATGAAAAATCCGGGTTTGAAATTTCGTTTTCTGAACCTTATCTTAACAAACGTGTTCGGGGTAGATTTAAGCAGACTGCCGGCAAGAAAAATATATTTTAATTGAACTGTTTATGAGCGAAGATTTTCATTTCGTGTCCGGCGGTCCGGTTTCGGAGAGATCCAACGAAAACTGAATCCGGTTACCAAGTTTCACTTGAATCAGAAAAACCTCTCCCAGAGGAAAGATCGCTGAATCTAGAGAATCCCTGCAAATGTCTCTTCTAAATCGAGTTCATCCCAAAACTCACTTTATTCTTACTCATTAAACGTTTTTAGAATTGTTTTCACAATCAGTAACTCGATTGATCATTTAAAATTTGAAAATAAGGAGATTTTAAGAAATAAGGCCTTTTTCGCGTAATATTCCCTGTTCATCACCCGTAATATAAGCAAAAATTTTCGGTTTTTCATCTCTCATTTGGACAAAATAAATTACATCAAACTCAATCAGTTCTTCTCTTCCGTCTTTTTTGCTGTAAAATGAACGCCAGTGCACTTTCGCCATTGAATGGTATTCGTCTAAAGAAGATACCTTAACTGAATCAATGATCATGGACTTTGTCCCAATGCTTTTGTAAAACTCATACCCTTGAGTAATCACAGCACGAAATTGATCATCATTCTTACCGCATAGAACCCCGAAGGGATTAGCTCCAATAAAACAGTCTGTAAATGAATTTGCAGCCTCTTCAACGTCAATTGTCCCGACTAATGACTCATTAAATCGAGCTTCATATTTTCTAAAAAAATCTTCCAGTTTCTTCTCAATATTATTATCCATAATCCAACTTCCTCTGAGATACCTCTGATTTTATGCAGATGTCTGACAATTTTTTCCTTTTTTATTAATGAGCCTTTCCCAAAAACAATTTTTATTCCTTTATTTAGAAAAGTTTCAGAAATACTCTTCTGATCAAATACTTAATTGACTATTTCAAAATCGAGAATTATAGAAATAGATTTTGAGTTCTGGGATCAGCTCCTTAACAAACGTGTTCGAGGGAGATTTAAGCAGATCGCCGGCAGGAAAAATATATTTAGACCTGATCTCAAAAACAATTTTGATCTTCAGATTAATTAAATTTCAGAATCACTTTCATAATAAAAAACTTGAGTGATCATTCGAAATTTGGTAATTAAGAGATACTGTTTTGAGTTTTGACATAAGCTCCACAAATGTAGCTAAAAATGTAAAGCGATTAGTTTACAAATAGTTATCTGGATAGTTATCCATCCCTGCAGAAGCTGCAGGGTGTTTGATTGAGATAACCTCTATGTGTTCCTCCAGACAAACGTTATATCAGTCAGATGAATATGGTTGTGTTCATTAAGCTTGTTCAAAATTTTACTCTGCATCGCATATGTAACATTCTTCGCAGCTGTCACAGTTGCCAGTGAACGCATTTTGTATTATAAAAGTTTTACCCGCGCTATCAGCTTTGAAATCAATGCTGCCATCAGGAAAGCCAGCCGCTACTTTTGGTGCCATGACGATCTTGATACCATTATTCTCCGTGATTACATCAAATTCATTTATGTCATCAGCAAGTGCTAATCCGTAGTGAACATCTGCACTTGACTCAGTTATATAGATCCGTATCGCTGGTTGCTCGATCTCTTCTTTGTCGAATAAAGATTTAAGCTCTGCAGCAGCTCTGTCTGTTATTTCTATCATTGTATGCCCCCAATTTCCAAATATAAATTGCCAATTTATATATGATAAGAAATCGGCAATTTATATGGGATCATTTATTAAAACTGGTATATAAATATCCGGTTTTCTAATTAAACTATCTATAAACCAATTTTACTACTATATTGTTACCTGATCCATAATTCACTCGAAAAACGTCGCTTGAATCCTAAAACTTCCCACAGGGAAAAAGAATCGCTTAATCTAAAGAAGCTCTGCAAAGTATCCCTTATAAAGCTGCAAAAATCACGGGTTTTTGTTCTCTTTTCTTAACTTTATCTTAACAAACGTGTTCGGGGTAGATTTAAGCAGATCGCCAGCAGGGAAAAATATATTTTAAATTGACTTAAAAAGAAGCTTACAAGTAAAAAATAAAATTATACAAGTTCAGAACTGGTAGAGAGTTTTTCAGCAATAACCACATATTCGGCAAAGGATTCTGATTCCGGAATAGATAAATTGTCCTCTATCAGTCCCTGTACGTGCATCTCAATAGCTTCATAGATATTTTTCTCTACTTCTTCACGAGTAGAACCTGTGGCCCCACATCCTGGAAGGTCAGGAGAATATGCTGAATAGTTGTTTTTTGCTTTTTCGATTACAACGAGGAAACGGTGCATGGTTAGCCCTCAATTTTTAATTTTGATTTCCTGGAAAGATGAGAATTAGTTGCTTCACATTTCTAAACTCAACAGTTTCTCCACTTCACGAAGGACATCTTCTATAAAGACTTCGGGAGACTCTTTTGGCTCCATATCATTTCCCTGATGAACATGATATGAAAAAGTTTTAAGGTCCTTCCAGTGAGGAGAATTGTCCCAGCGTTTTATTGTCCTAGCGTTTTACCATCTCATTTCCTTTTTGCAGGTGGTAGGAATAACGTCTAAAATCTGACCCTGAACTTTCACTAATCTGCAATGTATAACCACCTTTGAGAGTCACTGTAGCTTTTAAGGCCTGAACAGGTGGTTCAAAAACTGCTTTGATAACTTTTAGCTCCAGAACAATCTCACTGGAAGAAAGGGCAGAAACAGTTTTGCTTATTGTCATAGGAACTGTTCCCAGTACCTTAATGCTGCAACATAGCTTTCCCAGAGAATAAAATCATCCCATTCTTCAAAATCTTCTTCCTCTGCTCTTGATTGGATTCTGTTCTCAAAAGCAGAAAAGTCCATTCCGTACTTCTGTTCCATTTCAGCAATCTTTTTGCCGTAGTAATCTATCTTTTGTTCAGCCTGGTCGTGCACAAGCCTCTTCAAGGCCTCCTGTTCGTCTTTATACAGGCCTGCTTTTACCATGTCACTGATCGGCTCAAAGACTTTTCTGGGAACTTTTACATACTCAATAGCATCTCCCAAGAGTACCACCTAATTATCATTTTGTTGTTCTTATCTTAAATGTGTTTGTTAGTCCGATTCCCGCTGTCTTCCTCTTTTCTTGATTTTTCACTTTTTGACGTGGCGAACGAGACAGTTTGCGGGGAAATAAATATAATAAATTTCTAAAGCTATCCAGTTTAATGCAAGAAAAGATATGACTTGATCCAAAAAAAGTTTAACTTACATGAAGCTCGCTTCAGAAAGTAGTATGCAGTTCATCTTCTAAGAGGGATTCCAGGCAAGCCTGAAGTGCTTCTTTAATGTTTTCGATAGCTTCATCTACCGTATCTCCCTGTGAAAAACAGCCCGGCAAGCCAGGGCAGCTGGCAATAAATCCCCCAACTTCTTCGTCTTCCTCAAGGATAATTTTGGACCGCACAAGACCACTTATAAGGCTTTTTGCTTAAATTTGTATGGGTAAGGATTTGATGTTAGATGTGTTCCATGAAAATATAACACCTGAAAATTGTTTTTTTAGTAATTATAAATACTACAACCGCAGATACTATAACGCATTAAAAGGAACCAAACAGAGCCTGAAAAAATGCCAGAAAATCGAAAAGAAGCTGAAATCTATATTAGGAAACTCCATGAGATGCTCCCTGAGCTTAAAGAAAAGTATCATGTCAGTTACCTGGGTATTTTTGGATCTTACATAAGGGGAGAGCAGAAGCCCGGAAGTGATCTGGATGTACTTGTTGAGTTTTCCAGAACTCCTACTATTTTTAAATTTGTCAACCTTGAGAACTACCTTTCGGAGGCTCTGGGCGTTAAGGTAGACCTGGTTATGAAAGACGCATTGAAGCCAAACATAGGCAAACATATCCTGAGTGAAGTTGAAGCTGTCTGAAGAGGGATCGAAAATTCGTGAAGTAAAAGATTGTATTCGGGATATTTATGACGCAATGGAAGCAGCAGAGGAATTTGTCAGCGACTGGACATTTGAAGAGTTTACCGAAGATCGCAAAACACAGTTTGCAGTAATCAGAGCTCTAGAAATCATTGGCGAAGCAACAAAGAATATCCCATATGAAGTGCGTGAAAAATATCCTTTTGTTCCGTGGAAAGATCTGGCAGGGATACGGGACAAGTTAATCCACGCTTACTTTGGAGTTAATCTGAAAGTAGTTTGGTTATCTGTTAAAGAGGGTATTCCCGAAGCAAAACCAGATATCAAACGCATACTGGATGAAATGTGACTTAGAAAGATTCTTCTCAAGAGGAAAAAGGATCACTTAATCTAAAGAAGCCCTGCAAAGTGCCCCTTATAAAGCTGCAAAAACCGTGGGTTTTAGTTCTTTTTCCTTAATCTTTTTCTTATAAACGTATTCGAGGAAAGGGATTAAAGACAATATATGAAAAAAATATCATGAGAAGTCCAAATGATATTACAAAAATTAAGGATCAGGTTCAAGATACTTCTCGCCGAAAAACAGTAAACAAAAAGGTAGATTTTAAATCTGGCAAGTGGATCTATTCGATTTATTTAGCCAGATTTGACCAGTTACCTGCTGTCTTTTTTTAACCGTTTTTATCATTCGGGTTGGATACTGAGATATATTTAGATATTTCTTCCGTATCCGTTCCGTTTTCATTTTTGACTATTAAACTGACGGTATAGTCTCCAGCTTTATTGTATGTACAGGATTTCTGTCTGCTGAGTATGTATTGTCTCCAAAATCCCATTTCCATTCTGTTGCATTTTCTGATAAATCTGTAAATTGTACAGAAAGAGGAGCACAGCCATTTGTAAAATTGGTGCTGAAATTTGCAACAGGTATTCTCGGTTCCTTCAATGAAATAGTACACATGTAAATGTCACTGCCATACTTTCTACTATCATACCACAATATTCTGTCCCCGTATATTACAGGACAATCCTGAATTAATCTACTGGTGGTGATCTGAATTTCTTTCTGGGTGGAGAGATTATACATGAAAATATCAGGGTTCCCATTTCGTTGATCCTGCCAGACTATCCTATCACCGTAGATATCAGGGCGCTGTTGACTTAAGTTATCAGGAGTTATCTTGATTTCCGTGGAATCGGAGATATTATACACATAGATCTGCCTTTTTTCATAGCCATCATCCTCCCACACTATCCTATCATCATAGATAGCAACAGGATATCCTGCTGACCCGCTGGTAGTTATCTGAATTTTTTTGGAAGTAGAGAGATCGTACATATAAATATTGGAGAATCCATTGCTATAGGATACACTGGTATAGTTCAGCCACACTATCTTGTCACCATAGATATCAAGCTCCACAGCTGATGTATCGTTAATAATTTTACTTTCTTCGGAAGTAGAAAGGTTATACATGTAAATATCGGACGTTCCTTCTTCATCACGATTATCTGCCCACACTATCCTGTCCTCATAAATAGCAGGATGGGATGTGGTTCCGCAGGTGGTAATTTGAGTTTCCTTGGAAGTAGAGATATTATACATGTAAATATCGGACTGGCCATTGCGAGCTTCATACCAGACAATCCTGTCCTTGTAAATCTCAAGTCCATACACTAATCCGTTAGTAGTGTGTATCCGAGTCTCTCTTTTAGTTGAAGTATTGTACAGACAGATGTCATACTTATCATTCCCACTATAATCTCCGGTATGATCAATCCATACTACTTTGTCATCGTAGATTGAAGGAGAATCGTACGTAGCTTTTCCACTGGTGCTAATTTGAGTTTCTGTTAGGACGAGTTGATCATCTAAAAGTTGTTCAGCAAATACTAAGACTGTAAATAGTTTTGAATCGGTAGTATTTATATCGCTTACTGTCAGATTAACAAGATAGTTTCCAGGATTGGTGTATACGTAAACAGGATTTTTTTCTGTAGATTCAGGTACTCCGTCATTATTGAAGTCCCATGATCTTAATATCGCATTTTTTGAGAAATCTGTGAACTGTACAGACAGAGGGGAAAATCCCAAATCTGGGGCCACAGAAAAGTTTGCGACGGGAGATTTGAATACTGCCGAAGCCATACAGGTGTAAACATCAGAATGTCCATCCTTTGCGTTACGATTATCCTTCCACACTATCCTATCATCATAAATAGCAGGCCACATTTGACCTGATTCACCTCTGGATACCTGAAATTCTTCCTGTGTGGAAATATTGTACATGTAAATATTCCAGCTGCCATTGCGGCTATCCATCCATATTATGTTCTCTTTATATATTTTAGGTCGAGATGCGGATTCACTATTTGTAATTTGAGTTATTTTTGAAGTTGAGACATTATACATGTAAATGTCTGAATTTAGACTGTAACGCCGTCCACCACGGTCACCCGCCCATACAATAGTGTCACCGTATATCGAGGGATATAACTGCGGATATTCGCTGTCGGTAATCTGAGTCTCTTTTGAAGCAGATAAATTATACATACAAATATTGGGGTTTCCATTGCGATAGTCTGTCCATACTATTCTATCAGCATAAATGGCGGGATGAAGTGCTACTCTATTGGATGTGATCTGATATTCGGTAGATGTGGACAGATTATACATGTAGATGTCATCGACTCCATTTCGAGAATTATGCCATACAATCTTATCTTCGTAAATAGCAGGAATGCTGTCTTCAGATACATTTTTGGTAATCTGAAATTTCTCAGCTGTTGAAATATCGTAAACAGAAAGATTGTAATTCTCATTGTTTCCACAGATTTGATAATCTCGCCATACAATTTTATCGCCGTAGATTGCAGGCCGGCTCCCATGGAATGACTCAAGCTGGATATCTTCTGAGGTGGTCAAATTATACAGGTGAATTATCCCTGAATCATTAACAAAATCTGCCCATACGACTTTATCCCCATAAATAGCAGGAGTAGATGCTCGTGAACCGTTTTGCGTAAGCTGAATTTCCTGTACAGCAGCTGATATTGAAGTTAAGATAAATAAAACCAAAATTGTTGAAGTTAAAATCATTGAACATAGCTTTTCTTTGTTCATCATTTATTCCCCCCAATATGATTTATCTAATCTTTAACACATAAGCCTTAATAGTGTCATTATTTCTCATTAGTCCCTAGAGATTAAAACGAAAGGAATAAAATGACCATAAATATATTTAGTAAAAAAATTATACCCTGAAAGTTTCTTCTGTTATTTTTAAAAATGATTGCCAAAACAAATTTAATGCTGAATTCGTGAAGCATAAACAGACAAAGGAGAACAGACTAATTAAAAGAGTTCAATACACTTTCAGAATGGAAAATCTTTAGTATCTCTGCATATGGAAAAAAGAGTTGCTTATCGAGGTTCTAACAGTTGAACTGGCATCAGGAAAGCAAATGAGATATTTCTAAAATATGAGTAAACAAGACAAATATACTTTCCTGCCAATTTTGATAAGTAATCCTCTTTTTAATTAAGATTCATAATGATTTACTGGTACTGACAGATAAAGAAAGTACTCTCTTTTGAAGCTGCAAAAATTACGAATTTTTCAATTTCACTTTTCTTACTTAATCTTAACAAATGTATTCGGGGAAGATTTAAGCAGACCGCCGGCAGGAAAAATATATTTCAATTGATTGTGTTGGGGGGAGATATTCATTTCGTATCCGGCGGTTCGTTCTGATAGTTACTTCTGATTCTTAACAAATGTACTCGAGGGAGAGCCCTCTACTCCGAAGACCTGGTCTCATTTGATAGTCAGACCATTGACCAGAAGGATGCAGAAGGGTTTGCGAAGTATCAGGGGTTCCAGGGGTTACAGAGTTCATGGATCTTTTCTGGATTGTGACAATAGCTGCTTAAATCCTGATTTTTCTGAAAAAATAAGAAATGTTTATATCTTTTGCTTCAGTTAGTAAGAATCAGAAATATTAATTTCATACTTCTGCTTGAAAAATCAGGTTCTTTGTTTTTCCTGTAAAGTGGGGTTAACCCCCTTATCTTTGAGAGTCAGAAGAACCTCAAGTTATACTGATCATGATTTATCTCCACCAGAATGTCTGTTAAGATTCCAGAAGGTGAACGAAAATGAGCGAAATTGACTGGGACTCTCCCGAAGGGGCCGAAAGGTATGACCGGAACTGTGATCATCAGTTCCAGAAAGGACATGTACTGATAGAAATGATGGGAATAAAGATAGGGGATTTCGTGCTTGACGTTGGCTGCGGAACCGGGCGGCAGGCCCTGAACGTCGCCGGAATTATTGGGCCGGCTGGCAAGCTCACGGGGATCGATCCTTCTTCATATCGCATTGAACTTGCACGAAAAAAGTTTGACGGAGATTCCTCAGGCAATGTCCGTTTTCTGGTAGGACAGGCTGAGGATCTAAGAGACGTACCGGATAACTCGATAAACCATGCATATTTCTGCTCCTCATTCCACTGGGTTGATGATAAGAAAACCGCCCTTAATGAAATATATCGGGTGCTCAGGCCAGGGGGCATGGTTGGCATGACAACAATTGACAGAGACAGCCCCAACACGAAGAAGGCACTTGCAGACCCCATTCTCGCAAAATATGGCATCGAAAGGCACCATGAATGGCACAGGGGCATGAAAAAAGTAACTTCACAGGAACTCCATGATCTGCTTTCAGAAGCCGGCTTTACCGGCATCTCAATAGAGCCAAGGGCAGTCCCACGGAAGTATAATTCACCAGAAGAGTTTTTGCAGCACTTGGAAGAGAAGGACAGCCCCGAAGGAGTGTTGAAGGACATTCCCGACGAGGTCAGGGAAAAGATCAGACAGGAAATTACCGAAGAATTCAGGAAAGCCCAGACCCCGGAAAGCACAGGTTTTGGGAATATTACGCTGTTTGCAATCGCAACAAAAGCGAAAGAAGAGATGTGAAGGGATATAAAATCAATTAGCAGGGATACTTTTCAAGGTTTTTCACGGCTTAGAGATTATCCGAAAAGTAGTTACCTGTTATAACTTTTACAATATTCAATATTCACAACCGGAATGGGTGCTCTGATATTATAGATTGTGACTTCTCAACATGTATTACTGACTTTTCGGATAGGCTCTTAAATGAAGGCTTTCCTTGATCCTTAATTTACTTTAAAAACGTCGCTTTAATCAGAAATATCTTCCCACAAGAAAAAAGAATCGCTTAATCTAAAAAAGCCCTGCAAAGTGCCCTTTTTAAGGCTACAAAAATCACAGGTTTTTCAATTTCTCTTTTCTTATTCTTTAATCAACAAAATCGGAGGAAAATAGAAATCCTCTAATAATACAAAATTTCTATATGTTAAGATGTAGTTGCTGCAGAATGTGGGTTACTACGAAAAACATTGAAAAGTAATTATTTTGAAAAGGTTGGTGTGATAATATGAAAGGATTTGCAATGCTTGAAATCGGAAAAGTGGGATGGATTGATGCTGAAAGACCTTCAGCAGGACCATATGATGCAATAGTGAGGCCTCTTGCGGTCGCGCCGTGTACATCAGATATTCATACTGTCTGGGAAGGTGCGCTTGGAGACCGCAAAAACATGATTTTAGGACACGAAGCCGTAGGTGTTATAGATGAAATCGGATCAGAGGTCAAAGACTTCAAACCAGGCGATAAAGTAATTGTTCCTGCAATTACACCTGACTGGAGGTCCATGGAGGCACAGGATGGAGTACCTATGCACTCAAATGGAATGCTTTCTGGATGGAAGTTTTCAAACTTCAAAAGTGGGGTTTTTGCAGAATGTTTCCATGTAAATGATGCAGACATGAATTTAGCTCTACTTCCAGAAGGAATGCCCCTCGAACAGGCTGTCATGCTATCAGATATGGCAACTACCGGAATACAGGGTGCAGAAATGGCAAAAATTAAAACGGGCTCTACAGTTGCAGTCATAGGAATTGGTCCCGTTGGTCTGATGGCAGTGGCAGGTGCAACTATTCTTGGTGCAGGCAGGCTCTTTGCAGTAGGAAGCCGGAAAGTCTCTGTTGATCTTGCTCTGGAATACGGAGCATCTGAAATTATTGACTACAGAAAAGGTGGACTTGTTGAACAGATTCTTGAAAAGACGAATGGAAAAGGTGTGGATTCTGTAATCATAGCAGGAGGAAATGAAAACACAATTTCGGATGCAGTCAAAATTGTAAAACCTGGAGGCACTGTATCAAACGTCAACTACTACGGAACCGGAGACATACTTCCCATTCCACGTATTGAATGGGGGTCGGGTATGGCTCACAAAGACATACGTGGAGGCCTGACAACCGGAGGTCGTCTGAGAATGGAAAGAATGGCAGACCTGTGTACCTATGGAAGAATAAAACCGGAAAAAATGGTCACCCATGTATTCGAAGGATTCGACAAAATGGAAGAAGCTCTTATGCTCATGAAAAATAAACCAAGAGATCTGATCAAACCTGTTGTTCTTCTGGATGAATAAGCGAGTCAACTACCCCTCCCTAAACTTTTCGCAAAGCTCAAAGTTTTAAGGAAGGGGTATTCTCGCCTTATGCATAAAGGATTGATCAGATAGATGGATAGAATCGTAAAAATCCTGCGAAGTATCACTTTTAAATCTGCAAAAGTCACGGTTTTTCCAATTTCACTTTTCTTAACGTTATCTCAACAAACTTATTCTGGGGAGATTTTAGTAGACTTCCGGCAGGAAAATATACCTCAAATGAGCTGAGTGAAAAAAAAACTGCAACATCGGATAGATCAAAAATTTGCCAATACCGATATATATTATGGGCATATATCGGATATACAGAGTTATGGCAGATACCGATACTCAACTGATTAAAGGAGAACTTCTTGCAAGAATAAGTGAAAAAATGAAGCAGCTAGACTCCATGCGGCCCATTCCGGCAGATGTTTTAGGCAGGCTCCATGAAGAGACGAGGTTAGTGCACACCTACCACTCGAACGCGATAGAAGGTAATACGCTAACACTCCAGGAAACAAAACTTATCCTGGAAGAAGGGCTGACTATTGGCGGGAAATCTCTCAGAGAGCATATTGAAGCGACAAATAACGCGAAAGCTTTTGACCGGATGGAAGAGCTGGCAAAGAAAAAATGTTCAATAGACCATATCATAATTCAGGAAATCCATGAAATTGTAACCAGAGGCATACTTGAAGATGCAGGCAGATACCGCACCAGAAATGTGAGGATAACCGGTGCAGTAAAATCTTCGCCCGATTGGTCGAAGATAGCGAAACTGATGGATGAACTTATCGAAAAGATAACTGAAAACAGTGAGCATCCCATTGAAACAGCTTCCTTCCTGCATCACAGGTTTGTAGAAATTCATCCATTCAGTGACGGAAACGGACGGGTAGCCCGGCTTCTCACAAATTTATATTTGATTGCAAGGGATTATCCTCCTGTCGTGCTCAAAAAAGAGGACAGGGGAAAATACTACAAATGCCTTAGAGCTGCAGATACTGGTAACTTGGGACCGTTTGCCAATTACATAGCAAAAGCCGTGGATGAAAACTTGACCCTTTATCTCTCCATCTCAGGAGGAAACGACGAACTATTGCCTCTGAAAGAACTTGCCATGGAAACTCCTTATTCTCAGGAATACCTCAGCCTGCGGGCCAGACAGGGGCTTCTGGATGCAGTAAAAATAGGAAAAACATGGCACAGTTCAAAACATGCGGTTGGACAGTATCTATCCGAGCATGGAAAAAAGGATATTTGATTTCTGTGTTTTTAACAAACGTTTTCGGGGTAAATTTAAGCAGGCCACCGGCAGGAAAAATATATTTCAATTGTATTCTGTTTGTGGACTCTAATTTTCAGGAATCCTCTCCAATCCATTCTTCCCGAGAAATCCGGGCTTGTTTAAGAATTCTGGTCAAAAGGTCAACTCCGATTGTACCTTTATTCGGATTGGGAATCGTCAAAACAAGATCTCCTTTTCTCATAAAAGGATGCTTTCCGCCAGAATAAGGCCCTTCAAATCCCAGTTCCTGTAGCCTTTTAACAAAAGTTCGCCAATCGACAGGAACCAATTTAGACAACTGCAATATCTCCCGGTTCTTTGATTATATGGTTTCCTATCCGGGGAAGAGGCAGTCTGTTTCTTAATCTGATGACAATCCATTCATCGATAACTTCTTCCAGGTTTCGGCGGCATTCTTCAAGGGTCTTGCCTGTAGCCCATACACCCTCAAGTTCGGGGACTTCTCCATAATAAGGTTCTTCGTCATCGATTATTTCGTATTTTGCCCTTTCAAGAGCTGCTTGGATATATTGTATAAGCATTGATAAGACTCCTTTCTGAACTTTTGTGTATTCAGTTCTATGCTGTCTAGGTCTTATATAGATTCTATGGATCGATTGATTAAGTTTTGGTTTACTGTTACTGAACGATAAAGAAATACCTCTTTCTAAAAATTCTTTCTAAAAATGCAAGAATCACATGTTTTTGGTTCTTTTTTCTTACTTTTTTCTCAATAAACATGTTTAGGGAAGATTTAAGAGAACCGCCTACAAAAAAATATGTTTAAACTGGATTAAAAATAAGTTTGATGAGAACTACAACTTAAACAAATTCGAAATCAGTGGAAGGTTTTTCAGCAATAGCCACATACATGATATGGAAACGTTTTAGGATCTTTCCAGTGAGGAGAATTGTCCCATCGTTTTACCATCTCATCCCCTTTTTGAAGGTGGTAGAAGTACCGTCTGAAGTTTGACCCTGAACTTTCACTAATCTGCAACGTGTAACCGCCTTGAGGGTTACTCTAGCTTTTATTGCCTGAACAGGCGACTCAAAGATTGCTTTGATAACTTTTAATTCCAGAACAATATCGCCGGAAGAAAAAGCAGAAACAGTTTTGTTTGTCATATCTTAAATATATCCGTTAATTCGATACTTCTTTATTTTCCTCTTTTCTCTATTTTTCTCTCAAAATATGAAAGAGACTACGGAGAAATTAAAGAAAATAGTCTTTAGGGTTGTTTTATTAATGTCAGAAAAGATTGATTTGATTCCGCAAATGAAGACAAATATTTAAAGTAATTTAAAAAATGGTAAAACTTTTAATAGATAAACAGCCTAACCATTATTAATAAGTGGGGAACGCTTTATAGAAAATATGTTGAGCGGAGAGTAAAATATGGAAAGATATAAAGGATTCAAGGTATGGGCTCAACAGAATCCAAATAACTTCTTACTTTTGTCATTTGGTTCTGTGATGAGCTTTTTATTGCTAGTAGGCACTATCATCGGACTTCTTGCAGGAGTTGGGATGATTGTAATGCCCAATGAAATTTCTCTAACGATACTTGAATTAATCATTTGGTGCTTGTTAATGGTTCCACTCTCTGCTTGGGCACTGGAGATAAAGGGAAGAAGCAAATGGTGGTTGATCCTTTCAATTGCGTGGTGGGGAGTCGTAATATTAGTGCTACTCAAAAACAACAACAAAGGAACTTCATGCGTTTAATGTAATTGCTTAACTTGTTGTTGCAAGGAACTATTCAAATTTATAGCGAATATATTATCTTGAATCCAAGAAATCTCTCGATAACAAATCTTAAACCTATTGTCTTTTAATAGACGAGTTCGATCAAAAATCCTGCAAAATGTCCCTTATAAAGCTGCAAAATTACAGGTATGTTTAAAAATCAAGTTAGAGAAATAATTCACCATTTGTCCAGAGTTCATCAAATTTTGTCTTGAATCGCTTTGCATATGATTCATTATATATTCTTGTCATACCGAGGTTTCTACTCATATTGAACTGGTCTTCAATATCGATCAGGGTTATCTTAGAATCGATGATTGTAAAATTGTATTCGGTTTCTAAAATTCTTACTTCCATCAGATCCTTAAAATCGCGTTTAAATGACAGATCTTCTATTGAATCAATAAGCTCTTTTAATGATGGCAGTAGTTGTGATCCCGGATCTAAAATTTTAACTTTTATGCCGCGCTGTACTAAACTCATATAAGCTTTGCTAAAGGTGGATACTGAGGCATCATACAGCTCCGATCTTCCAGGCTTGTACTTAATATGAATTACAACACACATTTCTTGCTCTATTTTCTCAAAAGATGAAGTCACCATTTCATTTAGTTCATTATTACGAAACCTGTCAGGCCAGAAGATAGTTTCAACATTTTGTGGGGAACTGTCGTTGCAAAGTTCCCTTTCGATTTCATCAAATGTTTCTTTGAGAATTTTTAGCTCATTGAGTGTTTCTTCCTCTTTTCTTTTGTACATGAGTTTAAATGCGCTTTTAGGATCAACCGCCCGGTATCTCTGTGGTCGTGATGGCTGGATTTCGACAAGCTCATAATTTTTGAGGGCTTTGAGAACCTCGTAGATCTTTCCTATAGGGACTTTCGATGCATGTGATAATTTGCTTGCTTCTATAGAATCCTGTTTTAGAAGTGTCAGGTAAACTGAACTCTCATACCTGTTCAATCCAATTTTTGCAAGTAATTTTTCATCCATCTTTTCACTACTTTTCAGTTTATTGTAGAGTAAAACGATTATCTTTCTGAACGATATTAAGACTACTGTTCAAGCATATGAAAGTGAAGTTGTTAAGTTAAAGGCTATACTGACCGAATACATTAGTTCGAATAAAAGAACGATATGTGACAAAGGTTACATTGAACCTATAGAAGAATAATAAGTAACAAACTCCATGAAATAATATGGGATAGAGTAGCTAAAAGTGGTCAAGATGATGTTTACAAAAAGTAACAAATATGATTTTGATTTTGTTAAAGAAAACATGATGGGACCAAACTCAATGAAGATTCTTGAAGAAGTGTCCGAATCTTTGAAATTTGAGAAAGGTATGAGAATACTTGATCTTGGTTGTGGGAGAGGGCTGACCTCAATATTCCTGGCAAAAGAATATGATGTTACAGTTTTTGCAACTGATCTCTGGATCAGTGCAACAGAGAACTATGAGAGAATTAAGTCAATGGGCCTGGAAGATAAAATAATCCCAATCCATGCCGAAGCACACAACCTACCTTTTGCAAATGAGTTTTTTGATCTTGCCATAAGCATAGATGCCTATCATTATTTTGGGATCGAAGCAGATTATTTGACAAAGTATTTTGCTCCACTCGTAAAAAAAGGAGGGCAAATGGCAGTTGCAGTTCCGGGCTTGAAGCAGGAATTTACAAATGGAGTTCCAGCAGAATTAGTGCCATACTGGTTTGATGATATGACTTTAACTCTACACTCATACGATTGGTGGTATAATTTATGGAAAAGCTCTGATTTGGTAAGTATTAAAGAATGCAAAGAATTAAATTGCTTAAAAGAATCCTGGCAGGATTGGCTTTCGTGTGATAACGATTATGCTCGTAGGGATATAGGAATGATGGAAGCTGAAGGTGGAAACTACTTTAATCTGGTTTCAATCATAGCTACAAAGTTATGATTCAAAATTTGTTGAGGAGCTCACGACCTGGCCTACAAAATTCCGTTCATTAACTTCCTTAGATCGGCAATGAAATTATTCAAATTACAGGCGAAAAGAAACGAAAGTACTTTTCAAGTCACATTACTTACATTCTAAATAAATAAAGGAAAAAATGAGCGGATTGGAAACTGCTACTTCTTCAATGTACGTTGTCGGGTTTTCGATTTCTTAATCATCCAAATGTATTTGGGGAAGATTTCAGCAGACTGCGGCAGGAAAAATATATTTTTAATGAATTGCTTTGAGGGAAGATTTTCATTCAATATTAGGAGGGGTCCGATTTCTGACAGCTTTCCTCGATCCCTATACACTAGAAAAACTTCACTCGAATCAGAAAAATCCCCCCGAGGGAAAAAGAATCGCTTAATCTAAAGAAGCCCTGCAAAGTACCCCTTCAAGACTGCAAAAATCACGGATCTTTTAATTTCACCTTTCTTAACTTTATCTTAACAAACGTATTCGTGGTAGATCTAAGCAGACCGCTGGCAGGAAAAAAATATTTTAACTGAATTGAATTGAAAATAAAACTCAAGTTTCCATCCTTAGTAATTATAAATACCACTACAGCAGATTAACATGGTGGGTTATTATAAAGGACATTGAAGAATAATTATTTTGAAAAGGTTGGTGGGATAATATGAAAGGATTTGCAATGCTTGGTATTGGGAAAGTGGGATGGATTGATGCTGAAAGACCTTCAGCAGGACCATATGATGCAATCGTTAGACCTATTGCTGTTGCTCCGTGTACCTCAGATGTTCATACTGTCTGGGAAGGTGCGCTTGGAGACCGCAAAAACTTGATTTTAGGACATGAATCTGCAGGTGTTATAGATGAAATCGGATCAGAGGTCAAAGACTTCAAACCAGGCGATAAAGTAATTGTTCCTGCAATTACACCTGACTGGCGATCTATGGAGGCACAGGATGGAGTACCTATGCACTCAAATGGAATGCTTGGTGGATGGAAATTTTCAAACTCCAAAAATGGAGTCTTTGCAGAATATTTCCATGTAAATGATGCAGACATGAATTTAGCTCTACTTCCAGAAGGAATGCCCCTCGAACAGGCTGTCATGCTATCAGATATGGCAACTACCGGAATACAGGGTGCAGAAATGGCAAAAATTAAAACGGGCTCTACAGTTGCAGTCATAGGAATTGGTCCCGTTGGTCTGATGGCAGTGGCAGGTGCAACTATTCTTGGTGCAGGCAGGCTCTTTGCAATAGGAAGTCGGAAAGCCTCTGTTGATCTTGCTCTGGAATACGGAGCATCTGAAATTATTGACTACAGAAAAGGTGGACTTGTTGAACAGATTCTTGAAAAGACGAATGGAAAAGGTGTGGACTCTGTAATCATAGCAGGAGGAAATGAAAACACAATTTCGGATGCAGTCAAAATTGTAAAACCTGGAGGCACTGTATCAAACGTCAACTACTACGGAACCGGAGACATACTTCCCATTCCACGTATTGAATGGGGGGTGGGTATGTCTCACAAAGACATACGTGGTAGCCTGACAACCGGAGGTCGTCTGAGAATGGAAAGAATGGCAAACCTATGTACCTACGGAAGAATAAAACCGGAAAAAATGGCCACCCACGTATTCAAAGGATTCGACAAAATAGAAGATGCTCTCATGCTCATGAAAAATAAACCAAGAGATCTGATCAAACCTGTTGTTCTTCTGGATAAATAAGCGAGTCAATTATCCCTTCCAAAACTCTTCACAAAGCTAAGAGTTTTAAGGAAGGGGTATTCTCGCCTTATGTAAGGGATTGATCAGATAGGATAGAGTCGTAAAAACCCTGCAGAGTGCACCTTCTAAAGCTGCAAAAATCACGGGTTTTTAATTTTACATTCCTTAGCCCTTTTCTTAACAAACCTATTCGGGGGAGATTTAAGCAGACCGCCAGCAGGAAAAGTATATTAAAATAGAAAATAAGAGGGAATGAAAGAAGTTTCAGCATTTTTCTATAGTAATTATAAAAGCTAAAGTATGAGATTTCAATAAATCGTCTATAGAATCTTGCCAGCAGCAACAGAGACGCGCTTCTGCAGAAAAGTAAAATATGGATTTCAGGCATCTTTTTCAGACACCTTTGTTTCAGATACCTGTTATATCAGGCATATCTTTATTCTATACTTTTAAAATCTTTACTTAATATAGCCTTTCCGCTCAAGCCATTCGACCTGAGGTCTTGTATATTTCCAGATTACTTCGGCTTTGGAGTCCTGGATTTCCCAGGGATTGGCTATGACAACATCGCCTTCGCGGATCCACATCTTCTTCTTTTTAGAACCTGGAATCCTGCCCATGCGAACGACTCCATCCATACATTGAAGCGTTACCCTTTTCGAACCTAGTAAACTCGCAACCGTTGCCAGGACTTCATTTCGGTCTTTGCGGGGGATTCGTACCCTTGATACTTCAGGGGTATCTCCTGCATTTACTGGTTTGTTTGATCCCGATTGTCTTTTTCTAATAGTGCTTCTGTAATTAGCCAGATTAATTCCTCCTTGACATACTTATGTTAATTTGTTTAGAAGTAGTGTATTGAATAATTCGTACCGGTTCCCATTATCTATGCCGGTTTGTTCTTACTTTTTCTTTCCTCATGAGGTGGAAACAAGTAAAGAAACAAAGAGAATAAACCAAAAAAAACAAAAAGAAAAGATGAATCAGGCGTTAATGTAACTTTAATGACAAATTAACACCTGATGCAGATTATCCTTAAAATTTCCTGTGGTTAGGAAGACATTCCCTGCAATACACTGGTCTTCCTTCGGTGGGTTTGAACGGTACCTCAGTTTCAACACCGCAGTCAGAACAGGTCACTTTTGTCATTTCCCTTGGTCCGCTGTTACCGCGGAAACCTCCGGAATTTCCCCTGAAATTTCTGTCATTAAAAGCCATTTTCGTTTCACCTCCGCTTGTAGCGGATATTTAATAATTTTAAAAACAAGATTGTATATCCCCTAGATTAAAAACAAAAATCGGTTTTTAATAACAGATCATACGTCTCTTTATTTTCAATACATACATCATACAGTCAAATTACATAAAGGTGCTTATACAAAAGAGAGCTCACTCTCTCAACGTAGAGAACTCTTTTTTTAAACATAGTTTACAGAGAAGGTAGCAGCCCATTTTTTGATGTTATGCTTTTGAAACCAGGATTGCTTGAAAAATTTTCACTATCCTTTAAAAACAGCCACTTCAATGCCAAAAGATCACTAAATTACATAACAATTGGCTCTGTAAAGTGCTCCTTCTCAAACTGTAAAAGGTCACAGGTATAATAATTATATTTTAAGACAGCCTCTAAGATAGACCTCAAAAAGTGGAAAAGAAAAAAGTGTTGATGTAACTCAGTTACATAAACAACATTTAGTATCTGTTTTCTCTGGATTTCCTGTGGTTAGGAAGACACTCTCTGCAATAGACCGGTCTTTCCGGGTCAGGTTTGAAAGGCACTTCTGTCTCAACATTGCAGTCAGAACAGATAGCTTTGTGCATTTCTCTGGGAGCGCCGAAATTATTTCCTCTAAACATGTTTCTGTCATTAAAAGCCATTTTTGTTTCACCTTGTTTTAGTTTTTGTTAATTGTTTGAAAATAAGATTGTATAGAACTCTTTGATTAAAAACAAAAATTGGTTTTTAATAACAGATTGTTATACGTCTCTTTATTTATCAACATACATAAATGGCACTTAAAATATATAAATTTATCTATAAAATATGAACATACTCTTTATCAAATTAGATAACAATTTTTTTTAATACGGTTTGCAGAAAAGCTAACAACCCATTTTTCTGATATTTCTGAAAACAGGCTTCGTTTGAAAAACCTGACAGCATAATTCGAAAACAGATATGCAATACCAAATATCTGATTAATGACTTATGAACCAGCTTCAAAGGTTTGATCGATAAAGCAAAATTTGTCAGCCCTGTAAAGTGCCTCTTCTAAAGTTGCAAAAATCGAGAATTTTTTAGTTCCCTTTTCTTACAAATGTATTGGGTGAGATTCAAGCAGACCGCCAGCAGGAAATAATATCTTTGAACTGAGCTAAAACAATTAGAAAAATATACTTTGACAAACGAAACTTACTCTAATAAATCACCAAATCAAAATTTTTTACTTTACTATAAAAATTATTCTCCCAAAATAGAGGTCACCCAGAAAATTTATTTGAATTAAGGTTTATCGTTAACCGGTATCAAATTGTAACTTAATATTTTTAGCTTAGAGGAGGAGAAATTTGTTCTGGAATGAAGTATATAAGGGCACGCCGCCGTGGGACCTAGATCACCCCCAGTCTGCTTTTCAGGCTCTTATACAAAGTGGAGAGATCAGGCCTGGTCGAGCTCTGGACATAGGATGTGGCCGGGGTGAGAATGCGATAATGCTGGCTATGAGTGGATGTGATGTTACAGGTATGGACCTTGCTGAAAATGCCATCTCCGACGCAAGGGCAAAAGCTGTAGAGCGTCATATTAAGGTAAACTTTGTTGTAGGAAATGTACTGCAGATGGACCGGTTTTTCAAGGAAGGCGAGTTCGATGTCGTCATAGATTCCGGCCTGTTTCACGTGATGACAGATGAAGAGAGACCGGTTTTTACGCAACAGGTGCACAGGATACTCAGGGAAGGCGGCAAATATTTCATGCTATGTTTCTCTGATAAGGAGCCGGGAGAATACGAGTTGCCCAGAAGACTCTCAAAAGCTGAAATAGAGAGTACTTTTTCGCCCCTTTTTAATATAGTCTATATAAAAGACGCGGTTTTTGATTCGTTGCTCAGTCCGAGTAGTAGAAAAGCCTATCTTTTATCAGCTACAAGAAATTAATCGGATAAGAAAGTAATTTCGAAAATATCGATAAACGTGAAATTAATAAGCTCTTCAGAGTGCGAGTGCTCTCCAAATCTGCAAAAATTACGGTTTCTTCAATTTCTTTTTCCTTACAAACATGTTCGGAAGAAATTGAAGCAGATCGTCAACAGGATAAACATATTTAAAGCCGGTTAAGAATAGACGAAAAGTAGCAGATAAAAAATAAGAAAAATCTTTTTTATTGATCGTGTTCACAAAAATAGAAAAGTAGTGAGCGAATTCCGTTAACACTTCTCCAGTGCTTCTAAAGTTTGCTGGAAATACTGGTTTACAATCTGAATATACATTTCCTTCGGCAAGAGTTCACGGCTCACAGCATCAAGGTTTTCCTGTGATATCTTCTGTCCTTTTGCGAGCTGACGACCTGCTTCCTTTGCCGCCTCAAAAATGTCATTTATCGGTGCACCCATCTCCAGCATACCGGGCATAGCTTCGCCATGAGGGCGCAAAAGTGCCCCTGCAAACTCGGCGGATGCATTCTTACAAAATGCTTTCATAAACACAAGCAAGGGATCAAAATTATCCTTCTCCCAAAAACCACAATTAGAGATCAGCACAAATTTGAGAGTCTTAGCTTCCCCACGTACTGAATGGCGACAGTGTTCTTCTCGTAGCTCAAAGAAGGGCTGTACCCTTGGTATCATCCTGTCAATCAGATTCTTCATCGGACCCGTGACCCCGTCTACATAAACGGGGGTAGCAAACACTATAACGTCAACCTCAGCGATCTTAGGATATAAGATATTCATGTCGTCATTATGATAACACTTACCTGGGGTCTTCAGCCAGCAGTTAAACTCACCTGTACAGGGGTTGATATTAAGCTTCTTTGTATAGAAGAGTTCAACCTCTGCTCCTGCTTCTTTCATCCCTTCAAGAAAAGGATTCAGTATCAAAGCCGTGTTGCCTTTATCCATTCTTGGACTGGAATTTATTGCCAGAACTTTCATATGTGATTCCCTCCAACATACCTCAACCACTTTTAGCAAAGAACAGGTTTTTGTTTCATTGCGTCAAAAAGCAGTCCTTTTACGCTCATTACTTATAAATCACATTTTTTGGGTCTTACAAAAATTAAAAAAGCTCCACTGAAAAAATATTGCAGTAAATCAGAAATTACACTCTTGCATAAAAATGTATTTGAGAAATTATCACACAAACTGTATTTGTACTGAGGAAAACAACTCAGAAGAATCTATTTCCGGGTCAAAAAACTAATCTTTCTGAAGATTTCTCATTTTTCAAATCTATAAAAACTATGGGTTTTTTAGCTCTTTTTTCCCAATTCTTTTTTAACAACTTATTCGGGAAAGATTCAAGTAAATCGTCGGCAAGAACAATATGTTTTAACTGAATTGATTACAGGGAAAGGTTTTCATTTCATATTTGTCGACTCATTACCGGATGTTTTGACTTTCTGAGGTCTTACTATCACAGTTATATATAGCCATCATATCTTTATTCATTGTTTACTCACCGAGTAAGCTGATGATAGAGATCTTTTCCTTAAAAAGGTAGCAAATAAACCACAAGCTGCGGCTGCACAGCCTACTCCTGCAGGATAAGTGATACTGGTTGGTAGGCTGAACCCTTCAGGGGCCTGTAAGATATATGTTGTTACCACCGCTGTCATAAATGCAGCCGGGATGGTAGCGATCCAGTGAAATCTGTCGTTATTTGACAAATATACAGCAGATGTCCAGAGAACTATGGTAGCTAATGCCTGATTCGAGAAAGCGAAGTAACGCCAGACTATACTGAAATCGATCAGAGTCAGACTGAACCCGATGGCAAATATTGGCAAAGCTATTATTAACCTGTTCTTTAAAGGTCTCTGGTCCAGGTTAATTGCATCAGCTATGGTTAGACGTACACTCCTGAATGCCGTATCTCCAGATGTAATGGGGCAGGCAATAACTCCGAGGATTGCTAGAATTCCTCCTACAGGCCCCAGCAAACCCAATGATACATTCTTTACCACCAGGGCAGCACCTCCTGCAGTAGTGATTTCACTCAGACCGGTTACTCCTCCTGGAAAGAAAGACATTGCAGCAGCAGCCCAGATAAGGGCGATAACCCCCTCTGCTATCATAGCTCCGTAAAAAATACGTCTGCCATATTTCTCATTAGTCAGACATCGGGACATTACCGGAGACTGGGTTGAGTGGAACCCGCTAACAGCTCCGCAGGCTATGGTTACAAAAAGCATAGGCCACAAAGGAAGGCCTTCAGGATGGAAACTCCTGAAGGCTATTTCAGGTATCTCATATCCTTTAATGAGAAGCATGGAGACGATGCCTAATGCCATTATCAACAGGACAGCTCCAAATAAGGGGTAGATACGGCTTACGATCTTGTCGATCGGATCGACAGTAGCCAGGAAGTAATATAGGAGGATGATGACCAGCCAGAAATTCGATTGGGCCAGTAGCCCTGTGAATCCCAGATTTGCCATAAGTCCTGCCGGTCCGGACATAAATACCGTTCCTATAAGTATGAGTAAGATGGTGGAGAACACGATAATGGCAACCCTGGCCTTTCTTCCTAAATATATCCCCACAATTTCTGAAATGCTCTTTCCCTCATGACGGACACTTAGCATTCCGGAAAAATAATCATGCACTCCGCCTGCAAAAATACTACCCAGGACGATCCACAGGAAAGAAGCGGGACCGTATAAGGCTCCCAGAATAGCCCCATATATAGGGCCCAGGCCAGCAATGTTGAGAAATTGGATGAGGAATATTCTTGGCCAGCTGAGGGGAACAAAATCAACACCGTCTTCCTTGGTGTACGCAGGCGTTCTTCGTGAAGAATCAGCTCCGAATACATTTTCGACAAACATACCGTACGAAAAATAGCCCAACAAAAGAGTGGCCAGAGAGATAAGGAAACTGATCATATTATTTAATAAAGAGGTTTTTTATTATTTGCTGGTTTCCCTTCAAATTTTCTATTAAATGTACTCAAGAATTCTTCTCTATTGGATGTAGGATTGTTTCACTTATTCATAAGTAAGCCATAAAAGGACAAAAGTATCAGGATAAAAGTATCAGGATAAAAGTATCAGGATAAAAGTATCAGGATAAAAGTATCAGGATAAAAGTATCAAAATTTAAGTTGGAGATTAGAGAACGGAAAATTCAAGCCATTTCTATCCACCAATCTCCAGTAAAACCCTCGATCTAATCTCTGGCAAAACACCTGCAAAAGTATTTTACTTACTTGAATTCAAACAGAAATTTCTTTTGTCAGGAGATAAGCGACCATTTCGGGTTTTAGCTTACTTTCACTTGAAACCATCTTCTCAATCTCCTCAGTGGATTTACCTTCTATTTTCATTTCCTTGATGTTTTCAAGTAGCAGGGGTGGAATTACGTAATATTCATTGATGTCTTTCCTGTGACCCCAGATATCTCCTTCGAGAAGCTGGATTCTCTGCATCTGAAGGAACATTTCTATGGACTTTGAGACAGTAGCCATATAAGATTTAGGCAACTGAATTACTTCAATCCTCGGGCATGTTTCTACCAGTTCAAAGATATCCTTGTTTGAAGGTCTGAATGTCAGGTGTACGATACGCTCATTTGGGTTAAGTGTAGAGATTTCTTCTCTAGAACTGACCACTCTAATTTTCATGTTTTCCCCCTCTATTTATTTTTATTTACAATAATATAAATTATACATACTTATTATAAATATTTTTCTTATTAAGCTAATATTATTTAGGTAGTATTTAAAGACAGACACGAATTATATAAGGTCACTAATAAGGTTCTAATAAGGTTACTAATAAGGTTACTAATTTGATTTAGTGGCGTCAAAAATGAAATAAAAACTATTTTCTAAAGCTATTTTGTTTTTTGCTTCGATTTTTACTCTCAATTCCACTATAGTTGCTTCCAAAGTTTAGCTTAATTATTTTATTCATTCATTTCCACAGCTTCAAACTTTCATGAGACTTCCATACATGCAAATATCCTCACAATAAGAGTTCCGGTGTTTACTTCCTGAGACAAAAATGTATTCAGCTAGAATCAAGTATAAAAAGCAATAAAAGCCTATCAGATCTAAAAATATTATAAAGAATTAGATGCTTATACACGGCGAGTAGTCTTTGATTAAGTAAGATATACATGTTTCTGGTGTTTATTACATGGGTTTATTAGATGTCCTTAAAAACAAAGCAAAAATCTCTCAAAAATCTCCCAAACTAAATTATTCGATTACTGACAATATTCTATCAGCTGGCGATTTTACGGGAGAATATCATCAATCACCAAAAGGCAAATTCATTTTAACATGGAAAGATCAAAATGAAAATGGGAAGTATATTTTATTGGAAGGAGGGAAAGTAAAACTTCAAGCTAAAATGAGGCACCCTGATAACGGAATGGTTTCAAACTCTGGAGTGTTTATTCTCAGCGATTTGACTTCTAAGGGCATGTACGGAGTGTTCCATATAATTAATTCAGACGGAGAGACTCTAATAAAACAAAGATTCAAGGCAAATCTGGGTCCTGCCAGCATTTCAGATGACGGGAGTTTCGCTGTTTGCCAGGCTTTAGAAAGTACCGGTAAGTCGGATAGCTGTAAATTGTTTTTCTTTGATATAAAGAATAGAAAACTGTTATGGAAAAAAAATACCTGAAACAATCGGACCTGAACTTAACTGGGCAAAAAAGTACCGCTTTGATACTAAAAGAAAAGTCCTTTATTTAATACACGATAAGAATAGAGTTTACCGTTATACCTTTGAAGGAACTTTCATTGATTCTAAATTATATAGACATGACTGCATCATTGTTGGGAACGATACTGAGTTTCTTGAAGCCATTAAAGAACTGAAAGTAGACCTTTCTGAAAACATCGATCCCAGAGAATATGATGCACTTATAATTCCTCTAAAAAAAGGATTAAAAAATTTTCTGACAAAGGCACCAGATCGATAATTCATAGAGTTTTGGGAGAAATACTCCATTTACAGGGAAATAATGCTGAGGCGATAAAACATTTTGAAACCGCATTGAAACTTAATCCCAGGGTGGGAGTAAAAAGGACACTCGAAAAATTAAAGAAAATCGATTAACTTGACTAAGGTCACATTAAAAGTAAAGTTTCCCCAGATTTCATATGCCAGATGTACTTTCATAGTGAAATCAACAACATCAATTGGAGTAACTGTATAATCTGACGAAGTCAAGTTATAAGTCAAGTTATTCTCCATCTAAGGAGGAAATGACTAATTACTGCCTCTAAAAGAACTGCCCGGAAACTCTTTATTCTCGGGAAATCTCAGCCTGCGGACCAGACAGGGGCTGCTTTATCCACCTAATGTAATATCTTGATCCTGATAAAACTCCAGTGCACTGTATAAGTGTTCTGGCTTAAAATCCGGCCACATTTCATCGACTACATATATATCTGAGTATACTGTTTGAATCGGAAGCATTCCGCTGAGCCTATGTCTCCCTCCCCACCGGATAAGTAAGTCTATTCTTGGAATCTCTGCTGATGCAATGCTTTCTACCATTTTTTTACTATCTGAAGAGTTATCAAATGCATACGTTAAATCCCAATACCAGCCATAATTTACCAAAAAATTTATCCTTATTTTACCTTTCCCAAATTTAGTTCTCTTTGTATATGCAAGCAACTCTTTTGGAAACATATCCGAACTAGTATTCCCTAGTACAAGTAATTCAGCGTCACGTTTAGAAATCTCTTGAACTGATTTTATACAGGCATCTACAAATGCTTTTCTTTGAACCTGAGGCCTTTTTGTGTTATCTTGAGTGAATCCAAAATAAGTAACTTCGTCTATTCCGATTTTTACGCATATATCATATAATTCCAGACCCGGAACTATTCCGTTGTCGTATCCTTCATGTTTTTCTAAACCTCTAGATAGAGCCCATCTTCTGTTGCCGTCCGGTATTATAGCAATATGTCCTGGCAATCTTTTGAATTTTGGTATCCCCAGAAAATTACCCCCCTATGTCTTTGCTTAAAATACTATAAATAATCTTCATTGGACTTAATTAATAACGGATTTTATGCACAGTTTTGATTACTATATAGTATTTTTCCAATACTTTCTCAGATATATGACATAAAAAAAAATAATACTTTTTGGTATTTTGTACCTTAATCCAAATGGAGTTACCCTATATTGTAAGAAGAGATTTTTTAATCCTGAAAAGCCGGGTCCACAAAAATTTTAGTTTCAAAAATCTATAAAGCTTTTTCAATTAGTCTTAAATTAACAAAAAAGCCGCCGCGGTATTTGCGGTCGGCTGGAGCTAAAAATCAGGTCAAAATTTCAGGTTAAAGATTTACCAGTGTTTTGAAGCCGCCATAAGCCATGCGCCTGTAATCGAATATATCAGGGCTGCCTGACTCCATCATTTCTTTCATTCTTGGATCGTTCATAACTGCTTCATTTACTTTGTCTCTTTGCTCTTTTGATTCATAAACAATCCATGAGAAAACTACGGTTTCTCCTTCAGAAGTGTTAGCTGCTTTTTTGAAAGAAACCATTTCTTCGATATCCAGTTCATCCCCAATACATTCGTAGTACTCTAAAGCACCAAGCTCTTTCCAGATCTCACCTGCTTTTTGAGCAATTTCTCTGTATTTGCTTACTTTGTCTTTAGGTATAGGAATTAAAAATCCGTCCACATATCTTTCTGCATTTCCCATATTCTCTTCCCTCTTCTCCTAATTTCCTTTCTGGTCTAGATTGACGATACAGACATTCACGTTTTTGACCCCGG
This sequence comes from Methanosarcina horonobensis HB-1 = JCM 15518, assembly GCF_000970285.1. Taxonomy (NCBI): domain Archaea; kingdom Methanobacteriati; phylum Methanobacteriota; class Methanomicrobia; order Methanosarcinales; family Methanosarcinaceae; genus Methanosarcina; species Methanosarcina horonobensis. Next base: position 2,097,284 of record NZ_CP009516.1, read on the forward strand.
AAAAAATAAATACAAAGTACAACTGCTGGTTGGGCTTTTGCACTTTTTCTTCTCGATGACTATAATCTCTTTTATTACCATGATATTTTAATCTCTCAGTAACCATTATTCAGGTAACTATTCAGCGTATCTAAAATCAGTTTAAAAACAATAATTAGAATTATCAAAGATATATAGCTGTTAGACTATATGGTGAACAGGGGAATCAGAAAGCATTTATTACTGGATCTTTTCCAATAAAGCAAAAATTATATTTTGTTGGCTTATAAAATGCCTTTTAAATTGCAAAAACATTTCTGCGTTATCATCCGATGGTAACCGTTTGCTCATTTCAATCCAGTTCCTGACGGTCTTTGACTCTTCATCGAAATCATTCAGTTTTTCAGGAAGAAGTTTCTCTATGAAATCTCTGGAAGATAAAGCCCAGTTTATATATCTTCTAAATAAGTCATCCTGCACAAGAAACTGGTCATTAGTAAGTTTAAACCATCTGTAGCAAAGAGTCGGATCTTCAAAAGGATCGAACTTCATATCCGGATCATGCTCCCACATTTTGGGAAGGTCAGACACGCTACCGACTCCTGCACCAAGATGAGGATCGCATTGAATGGGAACCGAATAAAAAAATTCACGTAAAGATTCCAGCATGATATCTGATTCTGAAATCAGGTCATCAATTTGTTTTTTATTATCTTGTTTTTTATAATCAATTTGTTCTTTATCGTTAACTTGTTTTTTATTGACAATTTGCTTATCAACTTCAATTTGCTCTTTAATCTCCTGAGCCACATCTACACCCCCCAGAAAGTACAGATTTTTATTCCTTTATCCACGATCGAAAATTTATGTTGGACAGCACAGGCTGCCCCTTTAAAATTGTTTCTTTTTCGGTCCTTGTGCGCGTGTTCTGAGAACCATGATCTGATGATCTAAAAAGATCCTCGAAAAAGTCTAACGCTAAATAAAAGAAATGATCAACCCTGAGACGTGCTCTTTGAATCTTTAAAAGTTCGCTGGTTTTCTATCTTTTAGATTCTACAAAAGAAGCTATCTTCAATAAGTTAATTGATTTTTATCCTACTGTTAGATTTCATCCTTATTGTTCTCTTTTTATCCTTACTCTTCCAGGCTTATTTAGACCCTGCCTGTCCCGTCGCAATTGATACAACTGTTAAATCCATCTCCCCAGCATAGGGGACATTCTTCCCACTCCCTATCGCCTGCAAATTCTCTCCACGTTCCGCCTGCTCCGTCACAGTTCCAGCATTTTTCCTTTCCACTGCCTCCACAGTTACGACATACGTCGCTCATAAATTCACCCCGGATTTTTGGTAAATACTGGTGTCTAAGTAAATATTGGTGTCTAAGATTACATGCATTTCATGCATTTCAGTTCCTATGCAAATGCTAAAAACTAAGAGTATTTTTATAATTGTTGTTCTATATTAAAGCGGTTTTGAAACAATGTTCCTGATAACTGATTTCCCCTGCCAGTAACCTGTCGGTCTAAGATAATTCTTTTTGCAATCATTTGCAGTTCTACAACAAGCCGACAATTCCTCCCGATCCCAATACTCGATGATAAGCCAGAGAAATCCAGTCTTCGGTTCATGGCTCGCTGCGGAGTGCTGCAAATAGTACTCTAGCGGATTTATGGGGCTCACACATCTCGATGAGCAGCTTTTCAGAGTAGCTGTCGGCTTTCCGGGAAAACATCCAGTTTCAGATAGGGACACGGTAATCGAGGAACTGAAAGCTCAGGGTAAGCGGCAAGAAGAAAATCAAACTGTGAATAAAACAAACAATACCGGAGTAACAGAAAATACAGAAACAATGGGTAAGCAGGAAGAAACTCAAACCGTTAATAAGGAAAGAGATACAGGAATGGCAGAGAAAACGAAGACAGCAAGAGGTCAGGAAGGGAATTACAGCTCTACTCAGAAATCTAATAGCATTCCTTTCATAAGCTTTATCTGGTTGCTTACAACGGTACTGGGTGCAAGCATGTATGTAAGGAAGTAGAGATTTTTGCAGGATTTAGTGGAAATATAAGATCAATATTAATACAGAAAAAATAAGAATTGATTTATAAAAAACTATTTTGTAAGAGAGAATGCTGAAGACAAAGTGATATTTAAGTGTTATTTGTTATTTTTACCCTCCTTTCTGCAACTTAAGCTAGTATGAGCAGAATCTTAAAGTTGCTTAACCTTCCTGGATTTTTTCTAGGAAATCCATAACAGAATTTCCTAAAATTTCCTCATTATGATTCTGAATATAGGCTATTTTTTCTAGTATTTTAAAGTTGCCGGGCAGTGTGCCTGAATTTCTGTAAAATTCTCTATACCTTTTTCCTCTTCTTTTTTGATTACTGTTCCATTATTAAATACTTATTTCCTGTAATCCACTCTTCATTAATATCAATCAGTATTGAGACTTGTAGTCTCAATACTGATTCCTGACTCGGGAATGCCCCTACTACCTTAGTTCTTCTTTTTATCTCCTTGTTAGTTCTCTCCATGATATTTGTTGTCCTTATTCTTCTCCAATGATTTTCCGGGAACTGCATATAATTCATTACATCATACTGGAAACTTTCAAGTGTATCAGCTGCGCTTTTATATCCCATTTTATCCAGTTCTCTAATCAATTCCTGTAACTTCTGACGGTCTACCAATGCTTCTTTTATTTTATCTGCTACTTCTTTTTGCTTCTTTTTTGGAACCTTTTTTAGGGCTTGTCTTATCAGATGGACATGACACATTTGCCAGCTTGATCCAACAAAGGACTCTCTAACTGCTTTTTGTATTCCTTTATGACCATCAGAAACAATTAACTTGACACCTCTTAACCCTCTTACTTTAAGGTCTTCGAATAGATCTTGCCAGAATAGAGAGTCTTCACTGTCTGCTAATCTTGCTCCAAGAATCTCACGATAACCGTCGTCCCTGACTCCGGCAACTATGAAAAGAGCTTTATTTTCATAGTGAAGTCCATCTCTCACTTTGAGATAAGTCGCATCGATAAACAGATAAGGAATTTCGTGTTCTATTGGCTTTGATAAGAACTCTTCAACCTTTTGATCAAGTTCTTTAGTAATCCTGGAAACAGAAGAGGCTGAGATTCCCTCTACTCCTAAAGCAGTCATGATCTTATCCACCCTTCGGGTGGAAACACCTTGGAGATAAGATTCACTCACGGCAGCTAAAATGGCCTTTTCAACTCTTGAATACTTCTCAAAAACCTCTGTTTCAAAGGGAAACTCACGGAACTGAGGTTTTAATAATTCAAGTTCTCCATACTTGGTCAGGAGAGTACGGGGTTTGTAACCGTTTCTACTAGCTTTGCGAGAATCAGTCCTCTCATAACGTTTTGCACCAGATTGGAGGAGGGCTTCCTCCTCCATTACAAGGTTTAAAAACCAGGTAATTAACTGGCGAATTCCATCTTCCTGATCGAAAAGATAATCTTTTATAAATGAGACGACATTAACCATTGACTCTGCATCCTGTTTTTTTTGTGGTGAAAGGAAAAGGATATAGAGTCAATCATATTTTACAGAACTTTCGGTACACTGCCGGATCTCATACTTAGACTCAAAAATAGAGTCTAATGCAATACTAAAAACGCGCTGTCGTTTGTAAAAGTGCCCTAGTGAACTACCCCTCCCTGCTTTCTGATGAAAGCGAGGAAGTGGCTTCTTGCTTCATCCCTCGAACTACTGTTCGCAAGTCCACAAGCTCATCCCCTGCGTTCCGTAGGTGTCAGATAACTATAAGATTTTGATCTTGAAGAGAGAATTTTTTGATATTGATTGCAGCATTTATGTCTCTGTCATGCTTTGTTTTGCAACCAGGACACGTCCACTCTCTAACATCAAGAGTTAGATTGGAATTGTGATACCCACAAACATTGCATAATTTAGAAGATGGCTCAAATCTTCCTATTCGTAAAATGGTTTTTCCCAACCATTCAGCTTTATACTCTAATTTTGTTACAAAACTACTCAACGAAGCATCGGAAATAGACTGAGCCAGACAATGATTTTTTACCATACCTTTAACATTCAGAGTTTCCAGCGCAATAGCTTGGTTCTCGCTAATCAGTCTAAAAGAGAGTTGATGCTGGAAATTATTTCTCTGATTGCTAATAGTTTCATGGATTTTTGAAAGATGCTGTCTAGCCTTATTCCTATTCTTAGAGCCTTTAACTTTTCTCGATACTCTTTTTTGCAAACATTTCATTCTTTTTAGAGAATTTTCAAGGTATTTTGGATTTTCAACCTTTTCTCCATTTGATAGAACTGCAAAATCTTTGATGCCTGCATCAATACCTATTGTAGTTGATTCTGAAAAGTTCTGCTTTTCAGGAATATCTTTTTCGTTATCTACAAGGATACTGATATAATATTTTCCTGTACTTGATCTTGAAATTGTTGCGGTTTTAAGTTTGCCTTCAAACCTTCTATGAAGTATGGTTTTAACTTCACCTATTTTAGGAAGCTTAATTATCTGCTTCTCAAAATCTACCGCATAATGTTGAGGCATTTGATATGATTGAACCGGATTTTTCTTAGACTTGAACTTGGGAAATCCGGATTTCTCTCTAAAGAATTTAGTAAATGCTGATTCTACATTTACTAAAGAGGCAAGTAGAGCCTGTGAATTAGCTTCTTTTAACCATTCGTTAGAAGGTTTTACTTCATGGACTAAAATGTGCTGTAAATCAAACCTCGATATTGATTTCCCAGTTTGTTCATAAGTTTTTATCTTTTGTTCTAAAGCCCAGTTATAGACAAATCTACATGCACCAAAATGAACTTGTATCATTTCCTTTTGTTTTTTGCTAGGGTAGATTCGATATTTGTAGGCTTTTAACATACTATACATTATGCGTTTTAAAGAAATATATAGGTTTTGTTAAACTTAATATAGTGAAGTTGACGGCTTTCATCCCCCACCTGTCGCTTCGCTCCGAGGAAGGGGACTTCACGCCTTAAAGTTAAATGACTGTCACTGCATTAATTAGGGTTACTTGCTCATTTTTTCTATTTTGCAAATTGAGACTATGAATTCTGTGCCCTTATCTTTTCTAAGCTCGATACAGCCATCTATCTGCTCAACAAGAATGTTTATAAGCTGAAACCCAAGGGAATCAGCGGTTCGGAAATCTGTTCCTTCTGGAATACTGATTCCATTGTCAGATACTGCAAGTACATAATTGAAATTTTCTTCTGTACATCCGTTCTCTAACTTGAAACATTTTCCATTAACAGTAAACTTTTCCGCTCTTTTCAAGGCTATGCTTATTTCCCCTTCCCTTCTATCCGGAAAAGCATGTTTCAGGGAGTTTGAAACCAGCTCGTTAACAATAATTCCAAGAGGTATGGCGGTATCCATACCGAGATATATCTGTTCAAGGTCCAGTTTCAGTTTGATATTGTCGTTTCTAAGATTATACGAGGAAAAGAGGTCCACAGCCAATTTTTGAAGATAATCTGCAAAATCAAGAGTAGTTATTTTGTTTCCTGTGTAAAGCTCCTCATGAATCAGAGCCATTGAAGCCACACGATTCTGACTTTCCCTGAAAGCTTCAAGCACCTTTTCATCACTGAACCTTTCCGCCTGAAGGCTGAGAAGAGAAGAAATGACCTGCAGGTTATTCTTTATTCTATGGTGGATTTCTTTTATATGAGTCTCCTGTATCTTTTCGAGCTCTTTTTCAGCTCTTTTGCGTTCTGTAATATCCTGAATTGTTCCGCTCATAAAAACAGGATTATTGTTCTCATCAAAGACAGCACCACCCTGAGCATGAACTATAAGTTCTGCTCCATCAGCTGTAATTATTCGATAATCAATCTCATAAGGCTCTCCGTTTAAGGATCTCTTAATAGCGGTATCCGCATATTTCCGGTCTTCGGGATGTATATAATCCAGAATCTCATTGTAAGGCAAGCCAAATTTTCGAGGTGCAAGCCCAAAAATGCGGTATAATTCATCAGACCAGTATACCTCACCAGTCACAAGATTCCAGTCCCAGCTTCCGATATGGGCTATTTTTTGGGCTTCTGAAAGCCTCATCTCGTTCTCCTTTAAGGAGTTATAAGTTTTTTCAAGTTCAGCTGTACGTGCTTTAACCAGATTTTCCAGGTTATCAAGTACTCCTTTCAGCCTGGATTCTGCCTCTTCAGCTCTCTTTCTACCGGAGTTTTCTATTCGCTCCCATTTTCCTTCCTTTTTAGCCAGAATAAACTGATGGTTCGAGACTATCTCAGCAATCCCGGCTACATTACATTTTTCGAAGGAATAGGTACACATAGTTATCATACGATATTTGCTGATGACGCTATCTATTTCTCCCTCACGATAAGCAAAGTCCTGCCTGCGTTCCTCTAACAAGAAAAAATCGCCACTTAATCTCAAACCATCGTAATCTTTAGCGATTTTCTGGTTGAGCTTCTCAAGCCCATTTCTTATAGGATTGCTTGAATCCGAAATATAATATCTTGCGTACCAGTTATCATACGAGATTATCTCCATCTGCCCTCTCTGTAGATAAACATCAAAGTCAGGAACGCCCTTTACCAGGGCTTCCTTTGCTTCTTCTACATCAAGAAGTTGTGATGTGACCCACATACAAAATTCATCATTTTCCAGTCCTGCTTTGAAATAAGGAACAACTACATCCATCAAATCTTCTTTCGTCTTGTAGAACTGGCAGAAATGTGTCCCCCATGATATGTTTCCGATAGTTTCGACGCCAGAAATCCTTACTCTTCCTTCCATTCCATATTTTCCCCAACAGAACGAATATCCAATAATAACAAATGAAATTATTATTTCAATCAGGAAGCCGAAATATTTCTTCTTTGAACATAAAGGAATTTATCGGGTAGTTATTTATACCAAATAGATAATATACTGGCCTTTTAGAAAATGAATGGTTTGAAAGTTATTTGTAGCAAATATTGATTATATCAATAATGAAAACTTCGAGATTTAGATAATATATAATATTTATTTTCTCAAAGGAGAAATATTAAGTTTAATTTCAGTAAAGATAATACATAAAATGTCAATACTTTCTAAACATAAAATATTATTTTCAAACTGCTGAGCGTATTTTTTTCAAACCTGGAAATACCTGTATTAACCATTTATAGCTGGTATAATAAGAAGTTACTCCAAGTACTTGCAATAATTTAAGAAAAATCCGGGTGATATCTAATTTCAGATTCATTTATTTAAGGTAGCTTGTTGATATATCAAGGGGACAAATACTTTACACTTAAGTACATGGGTCCGATAAGATAAATGCAGGCTTATCTATTATTTTCTGTAGCACTGAAATTTATGGTAAATTTCGTTCCACCGTTTCTTTTTAGCTGAATTTTACCATCTAACTGGTCCACTAAACTATTTACCAGCTGGAGGCCCAGCGTACCGGGGTCTTCGAGATTAACTGTTTCCGGAATGCCAGATCCGTTATCGGAAATTATCAAGGCGTATCGAGCGCTTCTTCGAGCAGATTCTTCTTCTCTACTGCTTAATTTACTGCTGTCCTTTTTTTTAAAGAGTTTAATTTGAATTTTTCCTTTGTCCCTACCTTTAAATGCATACTTTAAGGAATTGGATATCAGCTCATTAACGGTCATTCCCAATGGGACGGCAATATCCGTGTCAAAGAATATATCATCTTCGATATTCAGGTTTAAACTGATATCAGTGTCTCCAACTCTGTAAGTCTGGAAAAGATTTTTAGCAAGTTTTTCAAGATATAACGAGAAATTCAGAGCATCATCTCTTCCTCCCTGATGCAGTTCCTTATGGATAAGTGCAATAGACATTACTCTGTCCTGGCTTTCCCTGAAGCCTTCAAGGACTTCCGAGGCTTTAATAGTCTTTCTATTTCTGAATTTTTCAGCCTGGAGATCCAGAAGAGAGGAGATTACCTGAAGATTATTTTTGATTCTATGGTGCGTTTCCTTTTTACGGGCAATTTCAAGATTTTCCAGAGCTTTTTCTGCCTCTTTTTTCTCAGTGATATCATAGGCGGTCCCCTGGTATTTATCAGGTCTTCCATCTTTTCTCTGGACTTTCTGGTAAGACTGGTGCACCCATATTATTTTGCCGCTCTTATGCATGATCCGAAAGTCAAGCTCCCTAGATAAATTATAAGATGATACTCGGATGTCTTCTATATCTTTAAGGACAAGTGGCAAATCTTCAGGATGAATAATTCCCACCCATGAAACTCGCCTTAAAAGGAACTCTTCTTCACTATATCCGGTTATTTCTTTTACCTGGCCATGCATAAACTCCGGGAAAAAATTTTCATCCAGCTGGAAGGCAATCCCCTTAAAATTCTGTATAAACGACCGATAGTTCTCCTCACTAAACTCCAGTCTTTCCTGGACAAGCTTCCTCTCGGTGATGTCTTTCATCACACCAAGAGCTCTATTTACACTGCCTTTTTCATCTTTCAGGCAGATCAACTTTTCTTCTATCCAGGCGTAGCTCTCATCCATCCTCCTGAATCTGTATTCCATACAGAGATTTTCCCCACATTTTATGCAATTTTCAAAAGTCTGCCAGATTCTGTCCCGTTCTTCCGGATGAACTCGATTTAACCATACATCGAGACCTGTACTTTTAAAGTTTTTTGAATCAAATCCCATAAGTTTTCTGGTAGCTCCAGACCAGGAAATTTTCTTATTTGTTATATCATAATCAAATACGATTTGTCCTGTTTGTGTCGTAACAACTCGATATCTTTCCTCGTCTTTCTTAAGCTTCTTCTCTACTTCATCAAGTTCTGTAATATCCTGGAGTACTGTAACCAGTCCGGCAATTTCACCTTCCTCATTGTCAAAGGTCGACTTATTTACCAGGAAAGTTCTTTTTATTCCGTCTGCACAAATTCCCTCGTACTCATGTGTGCTTGCTCCGCCACGATTGAGAAGCTCGGTATCATCTGTATTCCACTCTGCTACATGCTCCAGCAGAAGTGTCTCGTTTACAAAAGTTCTTTCGGGAAACTTTTCAACAATCTTGCTGGCCACTTCAGGCAGAGTATATCCGATAATCTCTTCTTCAGGAAGACCGACAATCTGTCTAGCAAAAGTTCTGTTTACTCTAACATAAATTCCATTCCTGTCTTTATAGCAGATAGGGTTAAGCATTGTATCGAGCATATTTCTTATAAAATAACAATTATTTTGAGGCATTTATTTTACTTCCGGAATTTTATTATTCAGTACTCGAAACGCTGAGGTTTATTACTGGTTTGTAATTTTGTAGTTTCAGTTCTTTTGCACACAGGGTTTTTACAATTATTTGCGATCATCTCATTTTTTCTCCCATCCCTCGTTTTTAAGAAAAGGTTCTATTATTGATTAATTTTTACATGTATTTTCATCTAAAAGTATAGTGGAAGGAGCTAATAGGTAGCTTTGTCCTGCAATATTACTTTTAACAAGGTCTATAGTTCTGCTAATTTTTTATTTTCCAGCAGTACTTCTCGAAGAGTAAATACCGATTAAGCAGATTAATTTTGATGAAATTTTTTTGCTTGTAGTTTTAAAAGTACTAAGACGATAATTTATTTTAAATTAATTATATCAAAAATTGCTTCTAAGCGAAAAGAAGTTTAATGTTGAAAATTTAAAGCCTAGGATAACTTTTTATATATAATGCTTATGAGAGTGCATCATTTTGAGGAAATTAAAATTTTTAAGATACTATGGTTATTTAATTGTATCCAAATTTTCGATTAGAAAAACCTTTTTATAATCCTACCTAAGTAAATGCCCTGTATATCTGCATATTGAAAGTGAAAAACGTGATAGAAGGGAAAACAGGAATTTAAGAATAGTAAGAAGAAACCTAGAGGCACTGGATCCATACTGCATCCCCCGATACAGTCTCTTCGAATGTTATGCTCCCCCAAGCATATCGATTCGAAGGAAGGATCAGCGACCCCCGGGTAATTCTTTATGCGGTAGATTTTCCCCAACTCTCTATCCCATCTTACTTCCCAACTCCAGAATATACTAATAAGATAAATTATTTTAAATTAATTATACAAAAAATTGTTTCCAAACAAAAAATAATTTAACGTAAAATATTTCAAGCCTATCATGAGATTTTCTTATGTAACTCGAGTTATTTTCAATGTAATTAAAATTTTCAATACAATATAATTATTCAATTATATTAAAGTTTAAAATATGAACTAATTTTTTGCATCAATTATGATATATATAACCCTGTTATTATATATGTCTGGATTAAGGGTAATAGGGTTTCCTCTTAATCTATGGGTTGGATCGCAGGTAGGGACCTCGAGAATAGGGACTCAGACCCTACCATCTACTTTTAAACTGGACCCGGAGATATTGCCTCTTTTTTATCATTTCTGGATTTGTCCCTAGCTTATATTTGATTTGTGGCTCTATTGAGGATTATATTGACCTGAACTTTGAGTTTGGATTTAACTGAAAAAAAAGCTCAAATTAGTGTTTATTTTTGCCCTTCAAGGGCCTGGAAATTTATTTATGTTTTAGATATTAATAGTATAATATGTCTACACTGGTAGGTAATGCTGAAGCTATTAGTCAACAAATCTCTCCTGATGCAGCTTTTGGATGCGTCCTTACCCTGGCAATTATCGGTCTTGTTATGCTCTTCCTTTTGTTCTTCACGCTTCGTCATAATATCCGGAGTAAGCCAAATATCTGAAATCCTTGCTGCCTCTGCTCTTTTTGTCCGGTATATCTGTGATGTTCTGTTTCTTAAACAGTCACGGGTACGACTTGGTGAATATCCGATCCGTAAAACATTCGTGAGCTACTCAGTCACTATAAATGGAAATGGCGTTATCTACCGAAGGATAAAGCTGAAGTCTAAAATCAAAAGCGAAGTCTAAAGTCATTTTTCTTTAAAATACTTAAAAAAGATGAAGAAAGCAAAAAAGGCAACATATCCTGCCATTCCATAGCTTTCGGTTGCGATTCCCACTATTCCTTGAATTCCTAAAAATCCAAAAAATCCAAAATAACCTAAATTTTTTTTATTTTTCATAGTGAAAATAATATAAGTAAATATTTAAGATTTCCTGAAAATGAATTCCTGTAACTCGTTAATCTGAAAATTTTCGTTTTTCTTGCTCGCTTTTCCGGTGATTATCTTCGAGTGCATTTATTTTTTAGGTATAAGTTTTATCTGCTTGCCTGTTTTGAACCTACGTGTTGTTTCATGTTTTTACATTCTCTCTCTTTTCTCTCTTCTTTGTTAACCGAAAGGGCATTTAAATTTACATGGTATTTAAGACCCCGCCAGCCTGTCTGGCGGCTCTGCCCAGAATAGTTCAAATCAAGTTCAATGACCCCATGCCCACCTTAATAAAAGTCAATCCAAAAATAATCTGGGCTATCCCCAGAAACTGAACGATGGAAAAATAATATTTGCTGTTAATAAAGAACTTTGACTTCTCTACAATTAATGCGACAATTACCTTTGACCCTACAAGAAGTAGATAGAAACCTGCAATGAATAAGACTGTAGCCAAGATATGAATGCTTAAACTCTTAAAAATTATCGGGCCGCCTATGGAGAGCCAGAATACATATGGGTGCGGATTGCTGAAATTGACAATAACTCCTTTTTTAAGGGCATCTTTTTTTTCTACATTTAATTCGATACTGTCCTTTTTGATTTTAAGGGATTCGACTCCCGAATATATAAGATATGAGGCCCCAAAAAAAGCAATAATCCCTATAAAAAAATCAGAACTTGTCAGATGGGATAGAACAAACAGTACAGCTAAAATTATTGGCAGGTCTGTAATCAGAGGAGATACTGCAATCTTTATCCCTTCCCACTTGCCATACCGCAGAGTTTCAGAGATAGTTACAGCCAGGAGCGGGCCAGGAGATGTGCCTGCAGCAAGACCGAGAAATGCTCCCATAGCTAAATATTCAATAAGATCTAACATTACGATGCCTCATTTTTCACATGTCAATTCAAATGACGATAGTAACATTCGACAATAGTGCAGGTTAATACATTAATGGCTTAAATAATACATTGAATTACAGATAAGAGTTTAGTGCTATATAACCACACACTATTTTAAACAAAATTTCGAACTTTTAAATCTATTTTTTGGAAGGAAAGAGGCTTTTATGCCTCTATCTTTGAAAAAAGAAATGCGCCGATCATACAGACAAAGACAGATAATGCACTTATTGTTGCAAGGTCACTATAAATGCCAAACACGCTCATGCCTGCAAGGGCTCCTCTCATGCCGTCCACGCCGTAAGTGAGGGGATCGATCCTGCTTATGAAATAAATTGCAGGAGGCAGGTTTTCAAGAGGGAAGAGGGCTCCTGAGAGGAAGAAGATGGGCATTATCAGGAAGTTCATGATCAGCTGGAAGCCGTGCATATCTGTCATTTTTGAGGCAATTGCAAGGCCAAGGCCGGTAAAGAAAATAGCTATCAGGAACATGAATATTAACCCTATCCCGAGGCTCCCTATACCAGGAATCCTGAACCCGAGCATGTAGGAAAGGCTAAGCACGATCAGTCCCTGAACCATAGCTATGGTTGCGCCTCCAAGGGTTTTCCCTACCATGATTTCCGTCCTCGAGATTGGAGCTACAAGGGTTTCTTTGAGAAAGCCGAACTGTCTGTCCCAGATAACCTCAAGACCTGAAAAAACGGCTGTAAAGAGGATTGACATCGAAACAATTCCGGGTGCGAGGAAGTCCATGTAATTTGCTCCTCCGCTAGCTCTCGTATACATTGGCCCGAATCCGAAGCCAAATGCGACCATGAAAAGAAGCGGCTGCCCGAGAGAACCTATCAGCCTCGCTTTTGAACGCCAGTAGTGTTTAAGCTGCCTGAGCCAGAGGATGTAGATTACTTCGATCAATTCCTGCTCCTCCTTCCCATGCCTCGCATAAACCTTATCTTATTTCCTCCGCCGCTATTTTCGTCTCTTATATCTCTACCCGTAAGCTTGAGGAAGGCTTCTTCCAGTGATTCGGTGCCGGTATTGGCTTTTATTTTTTCAAGGGTGCCGGATTCTATAATTTTTCCGTGATCGATAATTGCTATTTCGTCGGCTATCTCTTCAGCTTCGTCCATATAGTGAGTCGTCAGAAAAATCGTCATGCCCCTTTCTTGATTGAGGCTTTTTATATGGGTCCATATGGACTTTCGTGTCTGCGGGTCAAGACCTACGGTGGGCTCATCCAGAAAAAGGATTTTCGGATAGTGGACAAGGGCTCTTGCAATCTCAAGCCTGCGCTTCATCCCACCTGAGTACTTTTTTACGTAATCTTTCCGCCTATCCCAGAGCCCTACGATCTCAAGAGCCTGCCGGATCCTGTTTTCCCTTTCTTTTTTGGGAACTCTGTAAATCACGGCATGGTATGTCATATTTTCGTAGGCTGTAAGCTCTTCATCAAGGCTGTGGTCCTGAAAAACTATTCCGAAAGAAGCTCTTGCTTCATCCTGTTGTTTAAGAGCGTTGAAGCCGTTTATCCTGATTTCTCCGGATGTTGGCTTCAGAACCGTTGTAAGCATCTTGATGGTTGTGGACTTGCCTGCCCCATTAGGTCCGAGGAAAGCAAAAATGGAGCCTGCTTCGACATCAAAACTGATCCCCTTTACCGCTGTAAAATCCTCGAATTTTTTTGTTAGAGATTGAACTGAAAGTATGTTTTGCATGACTGGTCCTGAAATTCTTTTTTTAATAAAGAGAGAATTAGTTTATACGTTCAAATTAGAAGTGTTCTGCTCCTGAAAAGTTGAGCAGTTCAATTGAATATTTATAAAGAACAATATCTGTAAAGAATATATCTTTCTGCTACTGAAATGAAGACATTATTTATAAATTCTGTTATTGAAATAGCATCTCAGTTCTAAAATCCTAATTATAAATAACCTGCCGATTTAAGTAACTGTAGAATGTATCAACAGGTTCTACTACATACTATGTCTTCAAGTCGTCTCTTTATGGATTTACTTTTATTTTTAAAAAGGAAAGGATTTAAATCCTTGAGGAAATGTTTTATTGAAGACAAAAGCAGGCTGGCTTTCAGATTTTAATTAAGTAATGGCCAAAGCCTTTCTATTATTATTCTTGATATTTGAACTTTACTTCTTTGAATTCGTTTATTTGACTCGGGCTTAATTTGCATTACTCATGAATCCATCAGATGTCATCCGTTCAGTTTATGGTCTATAAGATGTACCAATGTTTATAATTGTAAGAGCAGTTATGAATCTATCAGGATATCCATTGTTTACTTCTTACACACCAGAGGTTATTCGTTAATTAATCAGTTCTTTATATTTGTTAATTAATAAGTTCTGTAGACACCTTTATTCAATTTAATCTATCGGACTTTACCTCACTATCAAAATTGCCATCTTGTTATCAGCCTATAATACAGCCTATTTATAATTGGCAGGAGCAACAACATATGAAAAGAAAATGGGAACGTGACTTAGGACTTCAGGGACGAATGCTTTTTACGATGTTTCTTCTGGCAGTAGTTTACCTTGCCTTCCTAGCGTTCCTTTCATACTATGGAACACCTCCGATTTTCATGATTCTGTTCGTTGGTCTTTTCATGGCCATCCAGTACTTTTATTCGGATAAAATGGTGCTCTGGACAACGGGTGCGCATATTGTTTCCGAAAGTGAGGCTCCGCAGCTCCATGGAATGATTACCAGGCTCTGCGCAATAGCCGATCTCCCAAAGCCCCAGGTTGCAATTGTAAGAACACAGGTACCAAACGCCTTTGCCACAGGCAGGAGCCAGAATAATGCTGTTGTTGCAGTTACGACAGGAATTCTGGATAAACTCTCTCCAGCCGAACTTGAAGCAGTACTTGCCCATGAACTGAGCCATGTCAAGAATAGAGATATGGCTGTTATGACGATTGCCAGTTTTCTCTCAACAGTGGCTTTCTACATTGTCCGTTACAGCCTTTACTTCGGGCATATGGGAGGAGGGGATAGGAGGAGAGATGGAGGAGGCATTATCCTCGTCTGGCTAGTTTCCATTGCAGTCTGGGTTGTTAGTTTTATCCTGATCCGTGCTCTTTCCCGTTACAGGGAATTTTCTGCGGATAGGGGAGCTGCAGTTATTACGGGACAGCCTTCAAATCTTGCCTCTGCCCTTATGAAAATAAGTGGAGTTATGGACCGGGTGCCAAGCGAGGATCTCAGAAAAATAGAAGGAATGAATGCCTTTTTCACAGTACCTGCACTCTCAGGCTCTTCTATAATGGACATTTTTTCCACTCATCCATCTGTGGAAAAAAGAATAGCCAAGCTTGAGAAGATGCAACAGGAAATGAGTTAATAAAAAGGCGGGTTAAAAACAAAGGTAAAGAAACGATTTAGTCTCCCAGATTGAACCACTACTCCTGCAGATATCCGAAAATGTTTATTCCTTCTTCATTATTCCTTCTTCATAACAGAAAAGGAATTCTATTGATAATAATTTATAATATGTGAGTAAAAGCTTTTGATCCAAAAAGTTAGATAGATTTGTATGAGAATCCACGTCCTCCAGCACTCTGCCCTTAACACCCTCGGCAGCATAGAAGAATATGCTAGAACCAAAAACTACCCCCTTGAGTCAACCCGCTTTTACAAAATTACAAACCCACCAGCCCTTGATTCTTTTGACCTCCTTATCATTATGGGCGGTCCTATGGGAATCTACGACTACGAAGAAAATCCCTGGTTGAAAGACGAAAAAAACTTTATCAAACAGGCAATTGATGCAGGAAAATCGGTTCTCGGAATCTGTCTCGGCGCTCAACTGCTTGCTGACGTGCTCGGCGCGCGAGTCTATGAAAACGGGCACAGGGAAATGGGCTGGTTCCCCATAAAGGCAGCAGCAGTGAAATATAAACAAGAATTTCTCAAAGGGCTGCCGGAAGAAATCACGGTTTTTCACTGGCACTCGAGAACTTTTGATCTTCCTGAAGGAGCTGTACACCTTTTCCGGAGCGAAGGATGTGAAAATCAGGGCTTTGTCTACGGTGGAAGGGTTGTAGCACTACAGTTTCATCCCGAGGTTACATATGAGAGAATTAAAAACATGATCGGAAGGTTCGGAAATGAAATGGGGAACGGGCCTTTTATCCAGAAAAAAGAGGAAATGATCGGACAGGAAGAGTATCTGGCAGGAACAAAAGAGTTTATGTTCACGGTACTGGACAGGTTTGAGAAGATTATTCATTCTTAAAGAATTATAAACTCTTAAAAGATGTCTTTAAAAGGATCTTTCATCCCTGAGATAAGGGTTGCAATATCTTTTAGTGCAAGGCTTTTCTTAAATCCTGTGGGGAGAGCAATGTACTTTGGGCTCCATACCGGGTTGAATTTTTCTTTGTAAGCCCTCAGACCTTTGTAGTTATAAATATAGTCGCCATTGGCAAAGATTAAAGACCCGACTTTATGCCAGAGAGGGGCAAACTGCCTATTTTCAAGGCCCGAAAGTGGAGCCATTCCGAGGGAAAAGCGTTTGTACCCGTTTTCTTTTCCCCAGAGTATGAGTTTGACAAAAAGGTAGTCCATTGCCGGAGCACTGGATTTGTAACGCATTAGGTCAATACTGAACTCTTCTGTGCCTGCTCCTGCCCATATATTTGTAAAGGCAACGATTTCTTCTTCGTTCCTGACAATTGCAAGAGGAAAATTACTTAGATATTTCTCGTCAAAAAAGCCTACTGAGAATCCCTTCTCTTTTCCGGTTTTCATTTCCAGCCAGGCGTCAGAAACCTGTTTAAGTTCAGGAGTGAGGACAGTTATGTTTTCTGGCTGAATAATTTCAAACCAGTACCCTTTCTTTTCTACATTTTTCACTGCATAGCGGAAATCTTTACCTGCGCTTCCTTCCAGTGTAAAGGACTCTAAGGAAACTTTTGCCTCTTCCCCTATTTTGATCAGAGTCAGGCCAAGGTCAAGGTAAATTGGAATGTGTTTTTCACTTACTTCATAAAAAACGGCTCTTCCCTGGTGCAGCCTGGTCATTTCATAAAAGTCCCAGATCAACTCTTTTATCCTGTCACTCTGCCCTACAGGATCTCCCATAGCAATCCAGCTCTTTCCTGAGACTCCGTACATCAAAAAAGCCTTTTTTTTGTCGTCAAAAAGCAGGTATTTGTCACCTGTAAACGCCAGGTTTCCCAGGGGTTCCCTGTTGTCCCTTACAATCGCTTTTGCAAGCTCAAGTTCTTCATTCCCCGGGAGATGAATATCTTTGGAAAAGGGGCTCAGCATTTTCATGACCCCGAGGACAAGCAGGATGAAGAAAACTCCTACTACGGCTCTTAAAAAGCTCGATGCCTGAGAATTAACCCCGAACTGCCACCACAGTTCGTTTGAATACTCCACATTCCTGTATGAAAAGAACCCGAGCCAGACAAAGCTTACGAGCACCAGAATTATTGCAATTATGTTTTCCCTGCTAAAAGACTGGTGCAAAAGAGAAGATTTTCTGTAAAAGTGCTTCCTTGAGGGAAACAGGAGAATAAACATAGTAAAGAGCACTGCAGCTTCGTGATAATCAAAGTCCTTAAGGAGGGCAAAGACTCCTCCCAGTAGAAGGACTATGAGGGAAAGTACATAAGCTCCATCAATCCTTTTCCAGAGTCCGTTTGCCAGAAGCAGGAGCAGTACGCCTATTATGCTTCCAAAAAGCCTGGAAGCCTCAATGAGAGGGAGAGGGACAATGTATGCTATTTCGCGCAGGTATCTGGGATCTGAAGGTAGGGCTCCGGAGAAGAGGAGGGAAATGCCTCCGAAAAAGATTAGAATAGAAAATATCTGGGGCGTTATTTCTGACAGGCTGGAATAAGTGACCTTTCCGGCTTTTTTTAGGAACTCTTTCTTCTCTTCAAACTCGTGGAATATCAGAGTCAGGAAACCCATTAGGAACGGGACAAAATAGTAGATGAACCTGAAGAGTACAAGAGCCCTCATAATGTCTACCGTGCCAAAATAAGGTTCCAGCATGAACAGCATAACTGTCTCAAAAACCCCAAGCCCACCTGGAACGGTGCTTATAAGCCCTATCAGCTGTGCCAGTGCAAAGAATAAAAGCACATGCAGCAGAGTAAGCTGCGAGTTTGAGGGAAGGAGGAGATATATGATGCTTCCAGGAAGCAGGTAGTCTCCTGAGGACAATGCAAGCTGCATGAAAGCAATTTTTGGCTCAGGAATCCTTATTTTATGCCCTTTTACCTCCAGGTCCAGTTTTGTGAATGAGAAATAGAAATAAGTGACAAGAAGCAGCAGTAACAGGATCCCTACAAGATTGAGGGGAACAGGAATTCCAGGAACATACTCAGACAGCTTCAATGGATAAAATGTGAAAAGCAAACCTGCAATAAAGCAGAACCCGACCCAGAAGGTAGAGATACAAAAAACTATGATGTCCCATATCTGAGCCAGGCTCAGCCCGTATCCCGAATATAATCTGTAGCGGAGGGAGCCTCCTGTCAGGAAATTAAAACCTGCAGTATAGCTGATGGACGTACTGATAAAAGAGGTTCTTGCAACCTCTTTATAAGGCAGGGTCTGGTTGATATGGCGGGCTGCAAGGTAGTCGTATCCGGTTAAGCTAGCATAGCTTAAAGAAGTTAGAAAGACAGCTATCCCAAGGTGACTTAAGGGAACACTGGAAATACTTTTCAGAACATAGCTCAGATGCAGATAGCTCATTTGCTTATCCAGAGTCCATAAAGCCAGAGCAAATATGATAGCCGGTAAGAGATAACTGACAAGCCTCTTTACTTTAAGGGCTTTTTCCTTTTTGCTGCCGTTTTCTTTCATCAGGATCGAGTATCCTTTTGCATTGTAGGCTCACTGTTTAGTTAGAGTTAAGAATCGTATTAGAGTTAGATTTAGAGTTAGATTTTATGATTAAAATTTTTAATGTTGCACCTACTCTTTTAAAGTTAATATATTTTTTGTAAGTGGTTATCTGGAGATTCTATAATTCGGATATCTGAGTTCTTTGTGCCCGAGTTTCGCTTCCTGAGTTTCGCTTCCCGAGTTTCGCTTAGGCACCCGAACTGTCATATTCGACGCAGGAGAGAGGTCTTTTCCGTAAAAAAGAGAAAAAAGAGAATAAAAACCAAAAAAATGAAAATGACTCGATATCAGGTAAGAGACTAGCAAGAAACAAAAACTTTTGGGCAGGACTGCCAGATTAGCTGGCGGAGACACTTATAGTTACCAGTGATTAAAACGCAGTTTTCGTGATCAAGAGAAGTGGTTCTCTGGCCAGGCGGTAAATTTCTCTATCGCTAACGGGAGCAATATTACCGACTATTAAGGTACAAAGGCTCGGTTACTGGAAGTCTTAAGTTAAAAACTGACATACTTCCCACGCAAAATGTGGAGAAGTTTTTTTACCGGCTGTACGTTTTCTGAAGAAAGTACGTGCCAGGACTTTTTGAGGGGTATCAGGGCTCCCTTTCCCTGCATCTCTTTCTGCAGAGAATTGACCGTTGCCTTTTGGCGTCAATGCTATATTAAAGGCAGCGTTGACATCGGCATGGTCAACGTGCCCGCAGTGGGGGCACTCAAATTGCTTGCTGTGACGGTGGCCTTTATGTCCGCAGCGGCTGCACTTCTTGCTTGTCGCATGAGGATCAATGTAGACTACCTCTACTCCCTGCAGCCTGGCTTTGTATTCGATAAATTGCTGGAGCTGATGAAAAGACCAGCTGTTCAGGGAATATTCGTTTGACCACACATGTTTTTTAACTTTTTTTAGAGCGATTTTTCTACTCATTTCTTTGCTTTTGCGTTCTGGTTGGGTCTTCTTTTTATCATCGTTTCTATTTTTCCTGCCTTTTCCTCCACCTTCTGCCTTGCTGTCGAGTTTTCGGATTCCTTTAAGGTTCTCTAGCTTAATTCCGCATTCATTATACAGGGCGATGTCTACAATCTTTCGGCTGATTTTATGGTTCAGGTTTTTTACAATGCTCTTCTCTCTTTTTTTTACAGCTTTCAGCTGTTTATGTTTGCCACCCTTGCAGAGCCGTTTTTTTATGTTTTCGTATTTCTTATGCGTATGATAACGCATTTTTCCAAACTTCCAGACCTTTCCGGATTCAGGATCTGCAGCAACTGCAATATGACCTCTTGTATTGCGGTCAACTCCTATGTAATGCCCGGTACTCTCAGGTTTTTCATCCGGGAAGACAACTGCTACATAAGCGTAAATGCTGTCGATTTCTATCTGGGAGATTTTCTTGAAGTTGCTCGAAAAATGATAGTTAAGCAGAAGTTTAAGGCAGGGGATAAGAAGGATTTTCTCTTCCCTATCGACCCTGACCGCCCTCGAAGGGATAATAAGTTTCACATTTTTTACGGATTTTAACTCCCTGTTTCTTGAATATTTCCTGAGAATCTGGCCGGAAATGGTTGATTTCAGGCCTATATGTCTGACATTCCCTGGAGAAAGTGAACCCGATCCCGGAGAAAAATTCATTCCCGGTAGTGAGTCGGAAAAAGAAGGAACAGAAGAAAGAGATAATGATTCGTTAGAAGAGTCGGACGATAAAACCTGGGAAGAAAGTGAGGAAGAAAGGGAAGAAGAAAGAGAAGAAAAGGGAGAAAGAAGAGAGGCAGGAAGATAATGGCCGGAAGCCCCGGATCTTTGTATTTGTATTGGGGGCGGGTTAAGGGTATGGTTTTGAGTCCGGTATTCAATACAGAACTCAGCAATCTTTCGCGCCTTTCGGAGTTCTTCCGAAAAGTCCCGGTTATGCTTGATTTTATAAGTCAGTAGCATTCAGGGTACTGCTCCATAACTCTTTTTATTTTTGTTCCAGAAAGATCTGGCGTCCTGGAGAACCTAGGTATTTTTGACAATATCTATAAACAATTTTTAGCTACTATATTTATAATATCTATAAACATACTTAAACATTTTGTCAATAGGGAAAACAGAGTTTTCTCCTACCAAAGGTCTCCAGAGAAATGGCTCAGGGAAGCCAGATACGAAAAGTTAGGCTCTGAAATCAGAGCCCAACAAATGCCTGAAAAGTACATGGAAAAGTTCCTTGATCTCCATGCCTTACAAAAAATGAGATTAAAGAGTTAGTTCACAAGGCTTCCCTATCAGCATGCTTGAGAGTAATGAACCCCACACCTTCTTCACTCCCTGCTTTTACACTGCTTTTTGAAACAGATGTTGCATGTTTTGTATCTACTGCCTTCTTGATCTCTACCCTTATCTCTGCCTTTCTGCTGTTCCTGAGGAATTTGAACTCCTTTGAAAGCATGATCATTACCATTACCGTCATAAGATATTCCGTAGCAGGAGATGCGGCCCAGACTCCGTTAAGGTCGAAGAACTGAGGCAAAATGAACAGCAGGGGAAAGAGGAAGATAAAGATCTTTCCAAGATGGATGAAAAGTGCTGCTCTGACTCTATTGATTGACTGGTAGTAGATGGCAGTAAGCAGTACTATGCCTTCAACAAGCAGAGAGAACATGAAAATATTCATTCCCTGAAGTGTGGCATCGAGAAGTTCTGAGTCATTCTGGCTGAAGATCTGTACCAGGCTCTCAGGGAAAAGATAGACCAGTGCAAATCCCAGGGCTCCTATCAGGGTACATGAGAGCATTGTCAGTTTCAGGGTCTTTAAAACCCTTCCGTACTGACCGGCTCCGTAATTGAAACCTATAATCGGCTGCACACCGAGGGCTATCCCTTCAAAGAGCATGTAAAATATGGAAAATATGTATCCTATAATGCCATAGGCCGAGACCGCAAGTTCAGAATCATACCTGAGCAGCATGTAGTTTTGTGCAAAGAGCACGAGAGCAAATGATATCTGCATAACAAATGACGGTATGCCGGCTTTAAGGATCTGCAATGTTGTATCGATTTTGACTCTCATGGCTTTAAGTTTCAGTCTCAGCTTTGCCTCGCTGCCGAAAAGGTAATACGTAAGCATCACTGTCGGCAGAGCAAAGGAAAGAATTGTCGCAGCGGCTGCACCTGACATACCCATTCCAAGACACATGACAAAGAGATAGTCAAGAACGACGTTTGAAAGCACTCCTGCAACCATTATTTTCATGCAGAGTTTGGGTTTTCCATCATTCCTTACAAGTGGATCGAGGGCAATCGCAAGGATCATAAAAACCGAGCCTGCGAAGATTACCTGGAGGTATTCTCGAGCAAATGAAAGGACAGGTCCGCTGGTCCCGAGCAAACTGATAGATGTTTTGCAAAAAATCAATCCGCCTGCAGTAAAAATGGCTCCTGCCAGGAGACATAGTGGAAAAGCGTTATTAACTATTTCCAGGGCTTCTCCGGTCTTCCCTTCTCCAAGTTTCAGAGCTATGAGGCTTGAAGAACCGATTCCGATAATTATTCCTGCTCCAATTACAGCCAGATAAGGAGGATAAGCAAGGGTAATGCCTGCAAGCCCGTGGCTCCCAATGGCATTTCCAATAAAGAAGCCGTCAATTATCCCCTGGATTCCGGCAATAAGCACTCCCACAACTGCCGGGAGCGCAAATTTCCAGAATAGGTTAAAAATATTTCCGGACTTCATTTCCTCATCGCTTACCATATCCTGGCCTCCACAGGCTGCAAAGGCATTACTTCGGAAGCGTGCAGCCGGATTTCCGGTCCTTTCTGATAGAGAAAAGCCCTGACTTTTCGTACCACGGACCTGTTCAAAGCGACATAGTTGAGGTTATTTTTCTGTGAGTTTTCTTCTTTTAAAAAATTGAGACAACGTCGATCAACTTTTTTAAGTGGTTGATATAAAGACATTTTCCGTCCCGGATGAAGCCTCGGAAAGTATGCGAGTCAAAGGCGTGCTCCTTTTTTACAGAACCTTTTTTCTGCCTGCACTTAACCGATAACTGCATATATTCTTGAGGTTGGTTGTTTTTGGGAATTGTTAGGGCAATTTGCATTGCATCCCTGTAATACTTTTAAAATTTTTACAAAGCTTCATCATTATTAAACCGGTAAATCCGGATTTGATCGAAATAGAAATTTCCTGGTATAAAGTATTGAACAAAAATTCCAGATTGGAACTTATGAGTAGAAATTTCAGATAAAAATTCTGAATAGAGATTTTATGAACTATAAATAAAGCAAATTAGCTATTATTCAGATTTTTAGACTGAATGGCTAATCTTTACTCATTAGTTTCTGATATTTAAGCACTAATTAATATTTACACTATATTTATACATTCACATTCTCTTCTGTTTTACCAGGTTACTTTTTCTGAGACCAAAAACACACGTTTGAGCCTCTCCTGGAGACTTGTCACCCTAAATGAGAGAAACTCCTGTAAGCTGATCTTCAAGCTTGTTCTCAAAAAGCATAAAAAACGGTTTCCAGGCAAAGGATAAAGAGGGTCAGCTTTTACCTCTCAATCATAACATCTTGCCGGTAATCACCTGTTTCGTATTTTTTGAATTTTATTTATGTACCTGCTAATTTTATGTACCTGCTTTATCTCTTTTACAGGACCTTTTGAAAGAACTATTTCAAGCCTGATATTAACGTATTAGATCCAGATTAGATCCAGGCAAGTTTTATTTATCATAAATATATATAAATTTTCTGTTATAATTGCAGGATATTTTCTTAAGGTCCGGCACTCAATCTTTAAATCCAGAGTTTAATCCATAAAACTCAAAACATCACCTGCTATGAATTTTTATTTAAAAATAGATAGATATGTTATTATGTGATAGAAGTAAACTGAAAGAGAGCTGGAAGCTCGTTAAAACCGGGATAGGTGCTGTAACAGGGAGGTGATTCGAATACAAAATCCCTTCTTATGATTAGAATGTGCTGATGATCCGGTATAAGAGTGTTCAAAAGGAACAAATCGTGAACCAAAATAATTCAGGAAGTATTTTCGGATCATCTTTGAACTTGTTCCCGGGATATTTCCTGACACGAAAACCGGACTAGGAACATTTATGCATTGAGGCTACGTTTAACCAAAAGAGATGAAGCTTAAAAGCCTGTTAATTATTGAACGTCTGTCAATTCCGGGGAACCTGCGATTTATCCTGAGAGGACTGCTCCCACTGGTGTTATTTTTGATACTTATTGCAGTCTCAGGGTGTACGGAGGCTCAACAAAAAGACTCGACTCCACAACTAAAAGCTTCAAATTTCTCCTTTGACTCCTCCCCTGTAAAGTACGTGTATGTTAACGGAGTTGAGCTCGGATACAGAGAGTTCGGGTCAGGAGAGCCTCTTCTGTTGATAATGGGATTTGGGGGAACCATGAATGCATGGAATGAAACTTTTGTATGGGCGCTGTCTCAGGAATACAGGGTCATCATATTCGATAACAGGGGAGTGGGATACTCTTCAGATTCCGGAGAAAATTATTCCCTTGAACTGTTTGCCAGTGATACAGCAGGGCTGCTTGAAACACTTGAAGTCCAGAAAACGAGTGTTTTCGGGACAGCAATGGGGGCATCAATTGCCCAGGAACTGGCTCT
Source organism: Methanosarcina horonobensis HB-1 = JCM 15518 (assembly GCF_000970285.1). Classification (NCBI taxonomy): domain Archaea; kingdom Methanobacteriati; phylum Methanobacteriota; class Methanomicrobia; order Methanosarcinales; family Methanosarcinaceae; genus Methanosarcina; species Methanosarcina horonobensis. The sequence goes on from NZ_CP009516.1 coordinate 2,121,828, forward strand.
CAATTATCCGGAAAAAGTCGATAAGCTCATCTTCTCGTCAGCAGTTTATAGCGTTGATGCCCCTGAAGCCGGGCTTCTTAAAAAAATGTTTCAGTCCTTTGCAGGCAATTCCGAAATGAGTCCCGCGCTCCGGAGGCAGGCAGATGCAAATCTCAAATGGAACGGTACTTACGAACGCCTGCCAGAAATCAGGAGCGAAACCCTGCTTCTGATTGGTACGGAAGACGAATATGCTCCCCCTGGAATCACCCTTGCAATGGCAGAGGAACTTCCGGAAGCACATATTATTGTGTTTGAAAACGCAAAACATTCCGGAGAACGCTATCTGCCGGATAAATACTCAAAGGCAACCCTGGATTTCCTTAAAGAAGGAGAGTTAGCAGATCTTAAAGACCGGACTCCCTTTTCTAATGGCTTTGAAGATCTTTAATTTATTGATTTTCAATTTAAAGATTTGTAACTTTAAGATTTGCAGTTTTAAGGGTTTGCCAGCTTGTCTTTGAATTTCCTGTCCTCAACTCTATGGAGCACATTCAGGAGAGTTTCCCGGTTTATCCTTCCTTTCTGCATAACATAAGAAACATTTCTGTTAAGCAGCTCTTTATCTTCAAAGCTCAGATCCTTTGCTGTACAAACAATGATAGGAATATCTATGGTTTCAGGATTTTCTTTTAAAGCCTTAATAACATCATAACCCGTAAATTTCGGCATCATCAGATCAAGGAGAATTGCATCAGGGCGGCTGTCTATAGTTTTATCCATTGCTTCTTTGCCCCCGTATGCACAGATCGGTTCGTATCCTTCCTGTTCGATGATGGAACTGAGAAGTTCGACCACGGTTGGTTCATCATCCACAACTAAAACCCGCAGTGAGGAGTTCGCATCTGTAGTTCTTTTTATTTTCTGCAGGCTGGAAAGGAGACGTTCCTTTTCCACAGGCTTGATCAGATGATCAAACGCACCCCATAGAATGCTGCAGTTTTTGTCGTCATCCATGGAAATAACCAGGATAGGAATACCGGCTGTCATAGAATCCTTTTTAAGATCTTTCAGAATGTCCCAGCCACTGATCCCTGGAAGCATTATATCAAGAGTAATTACGGAAGGCTTCAGCTTACGTGCAAGCAAAAGAGCCTCCTTCCCACTGGAAGCCGAAGCAACCCTGTATCCTGCCTCAGAAAGTGTGATAGTAAGAAGCTCCCTTGCCATTTCGTCGTCTTCAACAATCAGCACAAGATTCTCGTTCCCTGAGGCATCAGAAGGCTCTATAATTATCGGAGTTTCAGTTTCTTCAGATGTTTCTGTTATTATTGGAGTTTCAGTTTCTTCAGATATTTCGGTCTTTAAGTCTTCTTCCTTTTTTGTCTTTTCATCTGTCAACAGAGCTGTCTTTTCGGAAACACCTGAGTCGGAAACATCTGAATCGGAAGCATTTGAATCGTTTGCACATGTTCCGAAAGTTTTTTTGTAATTCAAAAGTAGTTCGAATGTAAAGATTGAGCCTTTTCCGGTTTCACTTTCGACCCAGACCCTGCCTCCGTGAAGGTCTACGAATTTCTTGACCAGAGCCAGCCCGAGCCCTGTGCCTTCATACTGACGGTTGATACTGGAATCTATCTGCCTGAACGGCTGGAAAAGGAGTTTCTGGTTTTCTTTTGAAATCCCTATCCCTGTATCTGAAACACTAACTCTGACATAATCTCCTGCTTTTATTGCTGAAACCTTTACTGACCCGCCTTGAGGTGTAAATTTTATGGCATTACTTATAAGGTTGTAGATAACCTGCTTGAAACGTACCCTGTCAGCATAGACTGAAAGTTCGGGCTCCAGATTGTACCCTATTGAGATGTCCTTTTTCAGGGCAAGAGCTGAGGTTACGGCTCGTGTATCGTTAAATACTTCGGACACTGAAAACATTTCCATTTCCAGTTCCATCTTGCCTGCTTCAATTTTTGAAAGATCGAGAATATTGTTTATGAGGGTAAGGAGATGTTTTCCGCTGTTAGCTATATTAGTGAGAAACTTTTTATTCTGCTCGTTGAATTCTCCGCTCATTCCGCTGAGCATCACATCTGAAAATCCTATTATTGCAGTGAGAGGAGTCCTCAGTTCATGACTCATGTTTGTCAGGAACTCACTTTTGGCGCGGCTGGCACTTTCGGCAGCAAGTTTAGCCTGTAATAACTCTTGTTCGGCTTTTTTGCGTTCTGATAGGTCAATGAAGCTTTCAATAAGATATTCTTTCTCTCCAATTTTTACAGGAACCACACTTTTCAGGACAGGTAAATGCTCACCTTTTCCATTGCTCAGCAGTTTTCTTTCAGATTTATCTATAGTCTGCCCCAGGTCAGTTATCGGGCACTTATTTTTTTCAGCAGGACAGACGAATTTATGACAGATATGTCCGATTAATTCATTCCTCGAAAGCCCTATTGTTTCTTCAGCTGCCTGATTTGCTTCCACTATTTCGTGTGTTTTGGAGTCTATCAGCAAAATTCCACAGAGAGAGTTATCAATTATTTTTTTTAGCCTTTCCTGGCTTTCCTGCTCAATTTTTTCGGCTTTTTTACGTGAAGTTATATCTCGAATAACAAACTGGACTTCTCCATCCTCAAGGCTCAGGAACGAAGAGTTAACTTCAACATCAATAATAGACCCGTCATATTTCTGAATTTTCATTTCAAAACGTGCATCCCCACTTTGGAAAGTTGTCTTCAAAGCTTTCCGGACTGTCGGAAGATATTCTTCAGATACCAGAGAACTGAGAGATAAGTTCTCAAGCTCCCCTTCGCCAAACCCGAGGGCTACACGACCCTTTTTATTAAGGTCAAGGACTTTTTCCTCATTCAGGATTGCAATTGCATCATTTGACTGCTCGAACAGAGCTCTGTATCTTTTATCCTTCTCCTTTAAGCTCTCTTCTGCCTGTTCCTGAACTACCAGGGCATTTTCGAGTTCCATCCAGCGCCGCAGGGAGAAAATCCCAAGAGCAAAAGAGAGATAAACAGAAAGGGTAAGCAGCCCTCCGAGCTTACGCTGGTTGTACCCTTCAACAAATAAAACAATGGATTCAAAGAGGCCAAAATAAGAGGCAAAAGCTGTAAAAAAGAGTCCTACGGCTAAGATAATTAACAACTCATCCGATTTTTTTCCGAAGGTGTCTCTGAAAAAATCTGACATTATACAGTCCCCATAAAACAAAAGTAACGTTTGCTCCCGGTTTTCACTTCATGAGATGAACTCTGCTATCATCGATTTGAGTTTCAGAATATCAATGGGCTTGGAAACGTAACCACTGCAACCCGCTTTAAGAAACTTTTCCTCATCGCCGCACATTGCATGGGCTGTGAGAGCAATAACCGGGATCTCTTTAGTCACAGGATTTTCTTTCAATATTTTAAGCACTTCTATCCCATCAATTTCCGGCAACTGTATATCTAATAATATTAAGTTAAGCTAGCTTTTTTTACTAAGTTCTATAGCCATAACTCCATCTACAGCCTCTATTGGCCTGTATCCAAAAGAAATCATTAGAGTTCTGACAAGTTCCATAATTAAAGGATTGTCTTCCACGACAAGTATATTTTTCATAGGCAACGACCTCTAATCTACTTTATCCCCCGAACTTTCGCAGCCTTATATGAGTGTCTATCTGACAGGATAAAACACTTTGTCAGAATAAACAATTTTGTCAATCATACCAATATTTGTTAGTATATTTGATTTATTTATTTAAATAAGTTTCAGTATTAATTGAAACAAATATATTAATTATGTAATAGATATACTCAAAACCCCATAAAACCTCAAAACACTACACCCAGGTAAACCTTAACAAAACAGGCTTGCGGTTATTATTACCTGTTCCGTTAATACGCAGTTTGCTAATATTCCTTTTACCATCTATTTTTTATGCGAGAAGCACATTTACATTTTAACTTTAAGGCGGAAAGTCTCTCCTCAATTCCAGAGGAGCAGGGGTAGCTTACAATGACTTTGAACTGAATTGCTTAATCCCTTTTTTACAGTTGTTATCCATTTCCAGCTACTGAAGTTCTTTATTCGCCAGAAGTTCAAGTTACTTGAAGAAAACACTGATCAACATGTCTGCTAAAATATCTCCTAATAATTTCACCTGCACTCCCCCAGAAATCCTTTCTCCTGTAGGCGATCAGGAAGCCCTGCTCGGAGCAATCAAAGGAGGAGCTGATGCCGTTTACCTTGGGGTCGGCGAATTCAATGCCCGCCAGGGAGCTAAAAATTTCACCGTTGATGACCTTGAAGCTGCCCTCGACCTTGCCCATTCACATGGAGTACTTGTTTACCTTGCTCTGAATATCCCTATTAAACAAAAAGAACTGCAGCATGCCCTTGACATAGTGGACCGTGCATACGCAGCCGGGATAGATGCAATTATTCTGCAGGATCTCGGGCTTCTCAGGCTTTTAAACGAAATCTACACCGACCTGCCGCTTCATGCAAGCACGCAGATGACCATCCACAATAAAGAAGGAGTGGACTTTGCAGCAGGACTGGGAGCAAAAAGAGTCATAGTTTCCAGGGAACTTACCACTGACGAGGTAAAGGATATTGTGGATCACTCCGGAGTGGGTATTGAAGTCTTCGTTCATGGAGCTCTCTGCTATTCTTACTCCGGAAAATGCCTTTTCAGCAGCTTCCTGCACGACAGAAGCGCAAACAGAGGAGCCTGTGCACAGCCCTGCAGACGCAGGTACAGGTTCCTGGTAAACGGCAGGGAAATCGACGAAAGGCATATCGGAGGCAGTTACCCTATAAGCTGTGCCGAACTCTCAACTCTTACCGGGCTTGAAGATATAATAAAAACCGGGGTTGTAAGCCTAAAAATCGAAGGCAGGATGAAAAAACCCGAGTATGTGACTGCAAGCGCCTCTGCCTACAAAGCTGCAATTGAAAGCATATGCACCTCCGGAGAAAAACCGACAAAAGAGGAGCTCGAAGCAAGGGAAGCCGAGCTTGCAAAACTCTTTTACAGGGGTTTTACGCGTGGCTTCATACTCGGGGAAAAAGGGGTATCCCATCCCAAATACAGCTCAAATTACGGGGCATTTCTCGGAAAAGTCCTGGATATCTCCCGTTCGAAAGGTAACACAAAACTTACAGTCCGGCTGGAAGAAGATATCCGGGTAAAAGACGGCATAAGTATCTTTACGCGGGAAAGGATGCTCGGCTCTGCAGTAACCGGCATAGTAACAATTGCAGGCGAGCATGTCAAAAGTGCAAAAAAAGGCGAAAAAGTCGGGCTTGAGATCAGTTCAAAAACAGGCAGAGCAGTTCAGAGAGGAGATGAACTCTACCTCACGACAGACACGCAGCTCCTTGATACCCTTCAGAAAACAAAACTGAAAACTCTTCCGGTAAGCCTGAAAGCAAGGGCAAGGAAAGGAGAAAAGTTTGCGGTTGAGATAAGAAAAGAAATCGGAAAAGGCAGCAAAACCGAAGAATCCGCGTACGCAGAGTTTACGGACGATTATGTCGTACAGGAAGCCGAAAAAGCCCCGACAACCGATGAACAGATAAGAAAAGCAATGGAAAGCCTTGGGGATACTCCTTTCGAGGCCATCTCCGTTGAGATAGAATCTGACGAAAATATCTTTATCCCCGTCGGCGTGCTGAAGAATACCAGGCGAAAAGCTGCGGAGCTCCTTCTCGAAAAAACCCTGAAGGCAAAGAAAAAAGAGCAAAAACACCCTGACCTAGAAGGTTTCAATCACCTGTGCAGTGCAGAAAGCGGTGCAGAGAGTAAAATTGAAGCCGGTATGAAAAAGACAGGTACAGGATTAAGAGGCAAAGATTCGAAAAAACTCCTCCTGAGCGTTGAAGTGCAGGATATTTCTTCTCTCTTACAGGCAGCCACAGCCGGAGCAGATATAGTTTACGTCCCTGTTTCGTTGTTCGAAGAACTGATGTCTCCCAGAAACGCTGACATGCTTGAGGACCTGAAAGCAGAAAGAGCCGAACTGATTTTCAGGATTCCCCGTATTACCCATGACAGGGAACTGGAGGAACTAAAACCCCTGCTTGAAAAAGTAAGAGATGCCGGCTTCACATTAGCATGTTCAAGCCTCGGAACATCACAGCTTGCAAAAGAGCTTTCCATACCTTTTGTTGCTCAGAAAGATCTCAACATCTTTAATGCTTTTACTGCCAGCGCCTTCTACCAGGCAGGCGCATACAGGGCAACCCTTTCAAGCGAACTTAACCTGAATGAAATTAAAAACGTCTGTGAAACGCTCCAGACCTGCTGGGCTTCAGGCCAGATCGAAGTTTTAGTTTATGGCAGGGAACTGATGCTCGTTACGGAAAACGACCTCTTAAAGCCCCTTGTCGACCGAAAGATCGTAAGAAATGAGAGTGAAGTGCTCCTTGTTGACCAGAGCGGCTCCGAGTTTCCTGTCCGGCGCCTTGGCACCCGCACCCTTATCTATAACTCAAAGGTACTTGATATGCTGAAGTATGTTAAGAATATGAAAGAATATGGTGTGGACGTACTCAGGCTTGACCTCTCGCTCAATACCAATGCCGAGGTAAAAGAGATCACAGAAGCGTATAAACAGGCAATTGCAGGAAAAGAAGCAAAATTGAAGCCTGCAAGAGGGGTTGAATATACTACAGGGCATTATTTTAAAGGAGTTTGAGCACCCGAGTTGTATTTCGGGATCACAGGAAATTATAGATATCTTCGATCGATGCAACGTCATTATCTATACCGAACCATTCTTGTACGCTCGACGAAGGAGAGCGGCCTTGCAGACAAATAAGAAGAAAAAGACTGGAAAGTAGAAATCGAAAAACGACTGAGAAAACCGGCTTCAGGATTAAGGAAGCTTTTACCCTTAACCCAGAGCCTTTCTAATTTTTCCCATTTTGGTAAGGGTCGAGCATACAAGCTGCGAGACTTCTTCATCCATGCAGTTTCCTGCTGTCCCTGCCTGCAGAAGGTCGGGCTGCATCATTTCGAGCAGGATGCGGTATGAGGGTTCGGGTCTGACTTTAAGGTTGAATGTGTCGCTCAAAACCTCAATGTCTTTACGGACTTCTTTCAGGCAGGCCTCTGAAATGAAGCGGGAGGCTACATTCAGGTCCAGGTAACCGGAAGCAAAACTCAGGTCGCTGCCAAGGGAAGGAAAATATTTAGTAAGTAGTCTTTCACAGGTTTCCTCGCCGAGTTTTTCCCGGGCTTCTTCAAGGGCAGTGCCTGTGCCTATAAATTCGGGAGGCAGGCCTATTGAGTAGAGGGCGCCGGTGAACTTTATAGCTCGTGGCAGGTGCAGATCTTCCGAAGGCATGCTCGTTTCGAGCTCTTTTCCGATATCACTGCGGCAGAGACTTACAAGGCATGAGATATCCGGAGCGTTTCTCGAATAACCGCCTGTTCCTTTATGCATCAGACGGTCCCGCTGCTGGGGGAGGAGACATGCGAGCTGGTTTATGGCAGGGGACAGTTCACGGATAATGCGGCTATACCTTGTCCCGAAAACTCCTATAAGGTTTATAATTTCTTCTTTCTCTTCACTGGAATAGATATTTGGAGATTCCGGAAGCCTTGCCTCTGCAAGACGGACAAGAGCTTCAGCTTCTCCTTTTCCATGGCTGTACCTGACAGCTGACTGCAGGGTGATTGTACTTATGCCCCTGTACTCTCTGAAGAAGTTTTCCGCGTTTTTCAGGTTCAGGTTTCCCCTGAAAGGTAGAGTCCCTGCTCCGAATATGATGCCTGTGCCGGTATCGAGTTCCGAGTTCAGTTCGGAAATTCCGCTTATGGCGTATTTGCACGAGAGTGTGCTTGCCACATGTCCGAAAGAGAGAGCAGAGTCGGACTTGCCCAGGAAGACCCTGAACTTTTCAGGTGCTGTTCCGAAGCGTTCTTCCCAGGAAAGGATCGTACTTTTTACCAGTTCCTTTGCATGAAGAAGGGCAGGAGCGTCTTCTATAAGGGGAATTATACGCGGGACTTCCATTGCAACCCCGAATTCCTTTTTTGCAAGCTCGCCCACATCTACCATGTGCTGCTGAGCATCAAGGATCTCTCCTACCGTAGCTGTCATGGGGTGCACGAATTCGTTAATTGCCTGCACATCCGAGTATTCAACGGCTCCGTAATTGGCTTCGGCAATGGACATCATGACCATAAGCTGCCTGAAGCGATTTTCCTGCGCTGCACTCGGAGCCCTCGGAGTGATAAAAATGTCTTTTCCGGGTATCAGGTCTGTTTCTTCTATGAATTTTGATACTATCTGGACGTTCTGGTGGTAAGGTGTCGCCTTCCCTTCATAATCCGGCATATATTCATCACAGCCGAATACCACTGCAGCTTCAATGGCTTCACCGGGTTCTTCCTGCGTGGAGATATACTTTGATGCAGAGTCCGGGTGCTGCGTGCACATTACTTTAGGATAGGTTGCTTTCCTGCTCATGAAACTGGACCCTCATTGTTTAACGGAGTAAATTTTTAGACATTATTGGTTTTGATTCTTCTGTCGGCTTCCAGATTAATTCCTTTACTGGACTATTGTTAACCAGCAAATAAACTTGAACTAACATCGGTAAAGAACGTTTACTTCATAATAAACGTTTTCGTTGACAATAGTTGACATTAAAGTATCGGCTTTGAAACTGTTTGCTATATATGTATCAAAGTACAGCATAATAGTATCTAAAATATACTGGTATTGAAAGTATACTTATGTGTGTACTCAAATACCCTTAAAAACGAATTCAAAGGAAAAAAGAAACAACAAAATAATCAATAATTCCATAAAAATTAGAGGGTGTAAAAATGTATTGTGACCAGTGCCCTGAAGTCCTGAGTGGAAAAGGCTGTACAAAAAACGGACCCTGCAAAAAGCAGAGAGATGAACTCTTAAGAACCGAAAAACGGGACAGAGAAGGGGGTTTGAGCCTGACAGTTCGGTTAAAAGACTTGATGGGCGTTTTCAAGAAAAAAACTTAAACGACACTATAGGAAAATTATAAAAATTCCAGTTAATAAGTCCAGTAAATAAGTGTTTAGCGATCTTTCAGGATAACAAATCTTTTCAGGCCTTTTTCAGATACTTATTGGGTTTTTTCAGACTTCTTCTTTTTTCATTGATACTTTTCTCTCTCCTTGCTCCTGATATAGTTCGGTATCAGCTTTGATACTGATACCTACTTCGAAACTGTCTACTATATATGATTTGGTATCATATGAAAATTGGTATCCTAATGATATCAGTATTAAAAAGATATCCTGCATGAGAGCGATTGAAAACGATAGAAAAATGAAGATAAGATTAAAAAAGCGAGGAAAATCGGAAATTAACTGTACAAACAGATTTGAGGTGGAAGAAGATATGTTCTGTAATCAATGTCAGGAAGCACTTAATGTAAAAGGTTGCACCAGAAACGGAGTATGCGGCAAAAAAGGGGAAGTTGCAGACCTCCAGGACAGGCTGCTCTATGTCCTTAAAAGTATCTCATTCTATAACCTGAAAGCAAGGGAATATGGCCTTAACGAAGAAGCAACCGACAGGTTTGTGCTTGACAGTTTCTTTGCCACCCTTACAAATACTAATTTTGACAAACAAGCAATCGAGTCCTATATAAGGAGAGGGTTTGAGATCCGTGACACCATCAAGGCAAAACTGCCTGAGGGAGCGCTACCTGCCAGAGGAACTCTACCTGCTGTGGCTACAGTCACCCCTGAAAACATAAATGAAATGGATGTCGCTATTCACTCCACGCAGGACGAAGACGTCCGGTCTCTTCGTGAACTTCTGACCTATGGAATGAAAGGGCTGGCTGCATATGCGCACCATGCTTATATCCTCGGGTATAAAGACAAAGCAATTTTTGAATTCATAGAAAAAGGGCTGGTTTCTACAACAGACGACAGCATAGGTGTGGAAGCCCTTATAGGCCTGGTTCTAGAATGTGGACAAAAAGGCGTATCCGTCCTCGCCCTGCTGGACAAAGCAAACACCGAAACTTACGGAAGCCCAGAGCCGACTGCAGTCAACATAGGGGTGCGGAACAATCCAGGAATCCTTATCAGTGGGCACGACCTGTGTGATCTTGAACAGCTCCTTGAGCAGACCAGAGGAACAGGAATCGATGTCTATACCCATGGGGAGATGCTGCCTGCAAACTCATACCCTGCTTTCAAGAGGTACGACAACTTTGCAGGCAACTACGGGAACGCCTGGTGGAAGCAGAATGAGGAATTCGAGAAATTTAATGGCCCAATCCTCATGACCACAAATTGCATAATCCCGCCAAAAGAATCGTACAGAAACAGGATATACACTACAGGAGTTGTGGGTTTTGAAGGACTGACCCATATCTACGAAAAAGAAGACGGTACAAAAGACTTCACCCCGCTTATTGAACAGGCAAAAACGAGCAAGCCCCCGGAGCAGCTGGAAAGCGGAACAATCGTCGGTGGCTTTGCGCACGAAGCAGCCCTCTCGGTTGCTGACAGGATAGTAGATGCCGTAAAAACCGGAAAGATCAGCAGGTTCATGGTCATGGCAGGCTGTGACGGCAGGCACAAGGAAAGGGCCTACTATACCGAGTTTGCAAGAGCTCTTCCGAAAGATAGCGTAATTTTGACAGCCGGATGTGCCAAATACCGCTACAACAAACTGGACCTCGGAGATATAGGAGGAATCCCGAGAGTTATCGATGCCGGGCAGTGCAATGATTCTTACTCGCTTGTGGTAATTGCCCAGAAGCTTGCAGAAGCTTTCGGGCTTGAGGACATAAATGACCTGCCAGTTTCCTACAACATTGCCTGGTACGAGCAAAAAGCCGTGCTTGTTCTGCTCGCTCTCCTGAGCCTTGGTGTAAAGAATATTACTCTTGGACCGACACTTCCGGCTTTTATCTCTCCGAATGTCCTTAAAGTGCTGGTAGAGAATTTCAATATAAGGCCGAACACAACGGTAGAAGAAGATATGAAAATTCTGCTGGGTTAAAAACAATTTTGAATTTAAAGACAGAAATTGAAGATGAGCGCCATCCTGTAATTAATTAGAAAAGTGAGATGTTTTTTTATAGTTTACATCTTACTTATTTTTTATTTTAAAGTAGAACTGGTCCCGCCAAAGCCTATTGTTTAATTTTTTGTTTGTTTTAATATATGGCAGATATCTTTTGCCTGCTCTTTCAGCCTTTTGCCCGCAACCCATCCTTTTGTCCTGTAGTACCATTTTTACTGGTTTCTCAGCTAAACTGCGTAAGTCATATGTTTCAATAGCTTCAATGACGATTATTTTATTCTCTACTTGAAACCTTGAATAAACGATTTTATTATTTATTTTTAAAAATATAAGGTTTTAAAGAGCTAAATGCATGTTTAAGTCCATATTGTCAATTATATATTAGATTAAAAGTTTAAAAAAATCTTATTTACTCACATGGTTCTTTTCAGGCTTTTTTCAACTCAGAGCCGATTTACTTTTTGAATAAAAATTTTTTTAGTCGGAAAATATAGAATACCTGGAAAATAAGATAGCAGACGTCAACTATTGATCAAATTTGATTGCTCGAATTTGTAAAAAGAGACATATTCTCTGTGTCATGGAAAAATGAAGAGAGATTTTTATGATCAATATTTTCAATAAACCATTCTCAAAACTGATTTTTAAGGTGTCTATTAGCATTTAATGCCTTTTTAATAAATATAATTTAATTATAACAATTATTAAGTTTTATTATTTTATTTAAACCCTTAATAACTGTTATTTTATTAATTAATCCGTTATAATTTATTTTAAATTATAAGTATACTTATATTTAATTGAGTCAATTTTAGAATTGTCAAGCCGCAGGTGGCGGGCAAGACAATTTGAGGATAGGTTGAGACGTTTTGAAGATAAGTTGATTTCAATAACCGGCAGATAGCTGGGAAGATAGTTAAAAGAACAAACCAGAACAAAACCGATGGTTTCAGAAATAAATCTAGACGAAATAAATCTAATAAATTCGGAAAATTCATCGGTGCTGTTTGATCTGTGTTTGGTATTAACAGAGATATTAAATTACGGGAGTGGATTCTGAAAATGAAAATGAAAAAGATACTGGGTATTTTGATGGCGGTATGCTTTGTACTGTCAGTAACAGTTGCATCAGTAAGTGCGGCGCCCTCGAAAAATGAGAAGCAATGGGGTAACGAGAAATATAAATTTGACAATGATAAGAAAAAATATGATAATGATAAGAGAAAATGGGACAATGACAGGAAAAAGTGGGACAACGAAAAGAGAAAGTGGGACGACGACAGGAAAAAGTGGAACAATAAGAAACACGGTTACGATTACAGGAAATGGGAACAGAACTATTACCAGTGGTTCCTGCTTTACATAAAATGGCTCCAAGGTTATAATAACTGGCACAAAGGTTATAATGGCTGGTATAACGGTTATAATAACTGGAACAAAGATTATAACAGATATCACTGAATAATTCTGAGGTAAGGTTCTTCACCACTGGAGAGTGTAGAGGATCACGAGCATTCCGCCTTTTGTGCAGCATTCAGCCTTTTGTGCAGGAAATGTAAAGTGAACCCTCACTAACCTCTCTTTTTGTTCCTTGATTCAGGCTCATGTGAGATTTTAGGGCTCTTCAGGATCTTCGTATACTAAAACCACAATATTCTCACGTCCGTTTCTGAACTTCTTAATCAGCCCTCTCTTTTCCAGCTCAGAAAGCATGAGGCTGACTTTTACTTCCGAATAACTCAACCTGCTGCGCAGATCTTTTTGAGTGATCCTGCCCTTATGCCCTCTAATTATGTCAAGGACCTCATGTAAATCCGGAGAAACAGGTTGTTTATTTAGAGCAGCAGTATTGATATAAGAATTATCTCCGTCGTAGTTGTCTCCGGGTTCTATTACTGGCTCTGTCAGGAATACTGCTTTTCCATAATTTCCGGATGCCGATTTAATTCCAGAATCAGTGCTTTTACCCAGGACTTTTACCAGAAGCCCGGACATATTGGATTTTCCTTCCTGAGCCCTATTTTTTTTCGTTTTTTGGTCTTTTCTGGAAAATTTATAGACTCCGCCCAATATAAGAAAAAGCATAAGGGCTATTGACAGGTAACTCGCATTTAAAGAGTCAGTCCCTGTTTGTTCGGGGGGATTTATACCATTGGGGTCATTTATTCTGGTTGAGATTATTCCCGTTACCCCATTTTCGGGAACAGGATAAAGCAGGAGATCAAAGACATAATCTCCTTCATCTTCAATCCTGAGAGTTATTTCTTTTGAATAAGCTAGAGTGTTGTTCTGGTAGTAACTGGCTGTAATAACATAATCTCCGGGCATTAATTCAAATGAATATGTGCCGTCTTTTGCTAGTATTGACTGGGGGGGAGTAGAGTTTACATAAATCACAGTATCATTTATAGGTTCGAGAGTATCCCATGCATATGTTACTCCGTGAATTGTTGCAGTAGTAGTGTTTTTATCCTCTAAAAAAGGTACTCCTAATGCAAGTACAGGTAGCCCTAAAACGAGTAAAGCACCAATACAAATAATATAGAACTTCAGATTCGTTTCCCCCAGAACCCAGTATTGTAAGTCGAAGTTTCGCAGAAATCAGGTGCTAAAAACTGCAACTACAAAATCCCTTTACATCTTTTTAACCACAGGAAATCTATTAGCTTTGAATATACTCGTTTTTTAGATTTATTAATGACTTGTCCCCTCGCTCCCTCACCATCATAACTTAATTTGTGTTCTTTATCGAGCACGTTTCAAAATCTTTCCTGATAAGCTCAAATTATTAATGAGTCCAAAACTCAATCACATCATATCTTGAACTCGAGTAGTCAGTTGAGTTTCTGGTATGGAAATAGTCTGAAACTCTTATTGATTGAGATAAAATTGATGTTCGTATGAGCTCAATAGAACCTTAAATCAGGTTCATTGAGATTTTTCTTCACGCCTGTAGACTCTTTAAATTTTACAGTTTTTTCCAATCCCCTTTTGAATTTACTGTTTATTTTTGAGTCTATGAATCCGTTTTAGTTCCGATCATTTACAACGGCATAACATTGTTTTAAATGTAGACATCTATATAAAGATTCAATCCAAAGGATCTGGTACCAATCAGGAGTTAGTTTCATTAATGATATACATTGACTGAAGCTTTTGCTTCTAATTACGTTGAGTTGACCATGCCCACTGATACAGTTAAGTAAGTATATATGGCAGATAAACATTTCGTTTATTATTTACCTTCCTTTAAATAATTGATTGAATTAATGAAGACACACATAACTAAAATTTTAAGCAGTGAACTAATCATAAAACTCGAACTAATAAAACTCGAATTACATTCATCACTTTCGAATCTGGAATAATCAACCTGTCTTTTGATTGGAAAAACAGTTCAGAAATTCTTATTGATATGAAATAAAACCAGTTTAGACTAATTCAACAATAATTCTTAAAATAGATTCTTTGAATGGCAGACATTTCATCGTGAATATCTAAAAAAATCGCAAACAGAGTTATTGAATTTAATGTGTTTCTGGAGAAAACTCTTTTTAGCGATACAGTATCATTTTAAAGATTGAATTTTTTTATTCTATTTCCAGTCTATTTCCAGAACTCTTTCTTCCTCACTTCAAGCATGTATATCTGTTTGCATTGTAGCCGTCTATGTATCCTTTTTGGTAACCTTTGTTGTAACTATTTTTGTAAGATTCTGTCCAGCTGTCTTTGTTGGGTGGCGTAGGAATTTTATCGAGGTTTTCTCTGCTACCGTATTGCTTGCAGTCTTTTTCACCCTGTTTTTTGCCGTCATCTTTGCCATCATCGTATCCTTTGTTGTATCCATCGCTGTATCCTTTGCTATTATCAGCTGCGCTTGCTGATGTGGATATTGTTGACAATGCAAAGCAAATTACCAGCAAAATAGCAATGGTCTTTTTTATTTGTTCAAATTTTTTATATCTCATAAAATTTTACTCCTATTTTGTTCGATTAAATGAAAATTATCTGTAAACCAATGATCTATTAATTGCCAATTTTAAAATCAACCGGATTAAATATAAATATGCTTATAATAACAGTTTAAACAATTTAATTGCGAAAAAAAAGTATTTTCAAACTTTTAATTTAAAATACAGATCTAAATAATGCATTTAATATTAAGAAAACTCTGAATAATCCTTATTTATCAATTCTAACACATAAAACCTGTTTTTTCTCACGTAATAATAATGAAAAAGCAGGGCAGTTCTACCAGAGAGGTCAGTCAGCTTTCTTTATATCATTCTGGACGCGAATACTCAAGCCGTGAACTACCCCTCCCTGCTTTCTGATGAAAGCGAGGAAGTGGCTTCTTGCTTCATCCCTCGAACTACCGTTCGCAAGTCCACAAGCTCATCCCCTACGTTCCATAGGTGTCAGATAACTATAAGATTTTGATCTTGAAGAGAGAACTTTTTGATATTGATTGCAGCATTTACGTCTCTGTCATGCTTTGTTTTGCAATCAGGACACGTCCACTCTCTAACATCAAGAGTTAGATTGGAATTGTGATGCCCACAAACATTGCATAATTTAGAAGATGGCTCAAATCTTCCTATTCGTAAAATGGTTTTTCCCAACCATTCAGCTTTATATTCTAATTTTGTTACAAAACTACTCAACGAAGCATCTGAAATGGATTGAGCCAGACAATGATTTTTTACCATACCTTTAACATTCAGAGTTTCCAGCGCAATAGCTTGGTTCTCGCTAATCAGTCTGAAAGAGAGTTGATGCTGGAAATTATTTCTCTGATTGCTAATAGTTTCATGGATTTTTGAAAGATGCTGTCTAGCCTTATTCCTATTCTTAGAGCCTTTAACTTTTCTCGATACTCTTTTTTGCAAACATTTCATTCTTTTTAGAGAATTTTTAAGGTATTTTGGATTTTCAACCTTTTCTCCATTTGATAGAACTGCAAAATCTTTGATGCCTGCATCAATACCTATTGTAGTTGATTCTGAAAAGTTCTGCTTTTCAGGAATATCTTTTTCATTATCTACAAGGATACTGATATAATATTTTCCTGTACTTGATCTTGAAATTGTTGCGGTTTTAAGTTTGCCTTCAAACCTTCTATGAAGTATGGTTTTAACTTCACCTATTTTAGGAAGCTTAATTATCTGCTTCTCAAAATCTACCGCATAATGTTGAGGCATTTGACATGATTGAACCGGATTTTTCTTAGACTTGAACTTAGGAAATCCGGATTTCTCTCTAAAGAATTTAGTAAATGCTGATTCTACATTTACTAAAGAGGCAAGTAGAGCCTGTGAATTAGCTTCTTTTAACCATTCGTTAGAAGGTTTTACTTCATGGACTAAAATGTGCTGTAAATCAAACCTCGATATTGATTTCCCAGTTTGTTCATAAGTTTTTATCTTTTGTTCTAAAGCCCAGTTATAGACAAATCTACATGCACCAAAATGAACTTGTATCATTTCCTTTTGTTTTTTGCTAGGGTAGATTCGATATTTGTAGGCTTTTAACATACTATACATTATGCGTTTTAAAGAAATATATAGGTTTTGTTAAACTTAATATAGTGAAGTTGACGGCTTTCATCCCCCACCTGTCGCTTCGCTCCGAGGAAGGGGACTTCACGCCTTAAAGTTAAAATGTGGCAACTTATTATTGATGAACCACTAAATTCAATTACATATCATAAAGGTATATACAGCGACTAATAAAGGTATATGAAGCGACTGGATTCAGGCATGAAAGGATGCGAAGACATGGTAACAAATAAAACTACAAACAAAAAGAAAATACAGGCACCAGTAGGGAAACCGTTACTAAAAGGAAAACGGATACCAGAAGGAAAACAGATTCTAAAGGAGGAATTGATCTCAAAAAAGGAACAGGTATCAGAAGGGGAACAAGAACCGGAAGAAAAGAAAGAGCCAGAAGAGGAACCGAAACCGGAAGAACAACAGAAACCGGAAAAGAATTTTCCCATCGTGGGCATCGGCGCATCGGCTGGTGGGCTGGGTGCATTCGAAGCCTTCTTCTCAGGTATTCCCAAAGACGTCAATCCTGGCGTAGCCTTTGTAATAATACAGCATCTTGACCCAAAATACAAGAGCATTCTTACCAGTCTGATAGGACGCTACACAAACCTGCCTGTTTACGAGATCGAGGAAGGGATGGATGTCAAGCCTAACAGCGTTTATGTTATCCCGCCTAACAGAGACTTAATTTATCGTGAGGGTTTGCTCCACTTAGTAGAACCGATCGAACCACATGGTCGTCGTATGCCTATCGATTTCTTTTTCCGTTCCCTGGCAGAAGAAAAGAGAGAATGGGCTATCGGAATTGTACTCTCAGGCACTGGCAGTGACGGAACATTAGGAATAAGGGCAATCAAGGCTGAAGGCGGAATGGTAATGGCACAGACTCCCGAATCCAGTGAGTACGACAGCATGCCGCGCAGTGTTATCGACACCGGTCTGGCAGATTATATTCTCCCGCCGAAAGAAATGCCTGCCCAGCTCATTGCCTATGTAACTCAGGTTTTCGGGAAAGTATTCCATCCGGCTGCCAGGACAGAAGATTCGATGAACAGGGTATTCAACCTGATATTTTCCCAGACAGGTCATGATTTTTCCCGTTATAAAAAAGGCACCATCACCCGGCGCATTGAGAGGCGTATGGCTGTTCACGCTATTAAGCGTGTAGATGAGTATGTGCAATACTTAGAGCAAAAACCTGCCGAAGTAGAATCGCTCTTTCGCGACTTCTTAATCAGTGTCACCAGTTTTTTCCGTAATCCCAAGGCTTTTGACTTGCTTCAGGAAGAGGTTATCCCGAAACTCTTTGTCGAAAAGAATATACACGAAACAATACGGGTCTGGGTGCCCGGCTGTTCCACAGGCGAGGAAGCTTATTCAATCGGCATCCTGCTCCAGGAACATATGGAAACATTGAGGCGAACTTTTAAGGTACAAATTTTTGCAACGGATATTGACAGCCGGGCAATCGAACGTGCCCGCGCCGGTATATATCCTGCCAGCATCGCAGTCGATGTCTCGCCTGAACGACTGGAACGCTTCTTCGGAGTGGGTCCAGACGGCAGCTACCACATTCATAAAAATATTCGTGAAATGGTGATCTTTTCCGAGCATGACCTCACAAAAGACCCTCCCTTCTCCAAACTCGACCTGCTCAGCTGCCGCAACGTACTGATTTACATGGACTCGGAGCTGCAGAAGAGACTTATTCCTCTCTTTTACTACGCGTTGAGCCCTGGCAAGTTTCTCTTTCTTGGATCTTCCGAGACCATTAACGGGTTCACTAACCTTTTTGACACGCTGGATCGCAAGGCGAAACTGTACCAGAGCAGGCAGAATGTTGGAATAGAGCAACTCCGTTCCATAGCTGCATATATCCCACCAAGAGTGGAACCCAGGGAGATTCAAGCAAAGGCAATTGAGGTTCCTATTCAGGGCAAACCTAAATTTCGCGAGTTGACCGAACGGCTTCTGATTCAAAATTATGCTCCTGCCGGTGTGCTAGTAAATGAAAAAGGTGACATCCTTTATATACACGGACGTACCGGCATGTACCTGGAACCGGCTCCGGGTGAAGCTGGAATGAATATTCTGGGTATGGCACGGGAGGGACTGCACCAGAGGTTGACTATTGCCCTGCACAGAGCGGTAACTGATAAAAAACTATTATTTTACCCTGGAGTGCAGGTCAAAACCAACGGCGACTTCACCGGAGTTAATCTGGCGGTAATACCCATAGCTATAACTCCTTATGCAACCGAAGGGCAAGACCTGTTCCTGGTCATTTTTGAGAAACCTCCAGAATGGGAACAGAAAACAGCAGAGGAGGCAGCTCTCGGTGAAGGAAAGGGTGAAGCTCTCGCAAGTGCAACGGAGACTGACAGGCGCATTTTGGAGTTGAGGGAGCAACTGCGGATCAAAGAAGAAGAACTCAAAGCCACCAATGAGGAACTGGAGACTTCCACTGAAGAACTCAAATCCTCCAATGAAGAAATGCAGTCGGTAAATGAAGAATTACAGTCTTCAAACGAGGAGCTTGAGAGCTCAAAAGAGGAACTGCAGTCAGTTAACGAAGAGCTGGCTACGGTCAATGCCGAACTGCAAAATAAGGTCGCTGATTTGTCTCAGGCCAATAACGATATGAACAACCTGCTTGCGGGCACGGACATAGGCACTATCTTCGTGGATTATGGGATGCGCATCATGCGTTTCACTCCCGCAGTCACAAATCTTGTTAATCTAATACCGACAGACGTGGGACGGCCTATCTGGGATATTGTCCCGAGTATTACAGGATATAACCGGCTAATAGAAGACATAAGAGAAGTACTGGACAAACTGACGTCAAAAGAGGTAGAAGTTCAAACCCGGAATGGCATGTGGTTCCTGATGCGCATCAAACCTTACCGCACCCTTGATAATGTTATCAAAGGAGCGGTGATTACCTTTATAGACATTACCGAGCGCAAGCGAGCTGAGGAAGCACTACGCCAGAGTGAAGAGCGTTTTCGCGCTTTGGTGATGACCAGCTCGCAAGTAGTGTACCGCATGAGTCCAGATTGGAGTGAGATGAGCCGGCTCCATGGTAGGGGTTTTCTTGCAAATACGGAAAATCCAAGCCGCAACTGGCTTCAGGAGTACGTTCCTCTAGAAGATCAGCCGCATATGACCGCTGCCATTAATGAAGCCATCCGGAAAAAGAGAGTTTTCGAACTGGAACATCGAGTCAGGAAAGCGGACGGCAGCGTGGGATGGGTGTACTCTCGTGCCGTTCCTATTCTCGATGAAAATGGTGAAATAATTGAATGGTTTGGTGCCGCCAGTGACATTACCGAGCGCAAACGGGAAGAACTTTCGGCAAAAGAGCAGGAAACCAAAAAATGAGTATGGGAAAAACCGACCGTGACTAAAACTCTATCCAGATAGGTAGCCCAGATAGGTAGCGGAGACTTCTCAAAGGGAAGAGGGAAATATCAAGGATAAAACTCTCGTCCCGGAAACTGCAATTTCAGCGTCCTTGAAAAATATTTACAAAATAGATTCGTAGAAATTTTCTAAATAAATTATTTTTTATTTAAATTTTTTTGATTATAATTGTCATGATGTGCTTTTTAGGGAATAGTCCATTGTTAGATTTTTTTTAAGATTCTGGAAAACAATAAAAACATTACTAATATTAAATTGTTGTTTGATTTTAAAATATTTTAAATAAAACTAACATTTTATCAGGAACAATTTTTCTGATAATTAATTTAAAATAAAATCGGGACATTGTATATTATAACGGAGAGAACAAGTCTAAAAGAGTGGAAATAACCGGTAGGGTATGTGAAAAGATAATTGCCTGGAAGACTTTTTTCCAGTTTCGAATAACTAAAATCAAGGGGAGAACTTTCGGAACCACTGTATCGGGAACTACAGTAAAAAGAAAAATGATTCTTTCAGGCAATTTCCTCCTATTTCTTAATGCGCTTTTTATCCAGTGGCTTCATAACTGTTTTTTGTCTGCTGTTTTGATGTTTTTCGGGCTCTTTCATTCAGTTAATGTAAGACTAAATAACCTCTGGAATTTATTAGTTAACTTTGCTGGCATCGCAGATAGTTCACAAATCCTTGTGGGGCCCGTTTAAATGTTTCATAATCCAATCTTTTATCTCCACATAAACCTCATCGGCTACATTATCCAGTTCATGACCGGCTTTAGCGTCATATACTTCTATTCTTTTAGGTTCGTGTGCCATATCATATGCAAGTACCGAAACATCCGGAGGTATGACCTCGTCCTCCTCGCCGTGGATCAGGAACACCGATGTGTCTTTTGGGAGGAAAGAGATCGGATCAACCCCACGGCCCTGAGTTGAGAGCATCACTATGGTTTTTACGTTCTTATTGTTAAAAGCAGCCTGAACAACGACTGCACCCCCAAAAGAGTGCCCTATCAGGCCAAGAATCCTTACATTTTCCGATTTTAAAAACTCTATTCCCACAAGGACGTCTATTAAAGCCTCAGCCATATCTTTTGGACTCCTGAATTTTATCCTTAGAGAACTTATGCCTGTTTCTCTTAGATCACTGGATAAACGCGGGTACAGGCTGTCTGCAGGTGAATCAAAGCCCCCGTGCACTCCTGTGACCATAATTACGCCTTTATCTGTCCCCTCTGCCCCGTAGTAAGCGCAATCTATCCTTCCACGGCTTGTCCCTATCTGGACGAACTCATAAAAATCTTTTTGTTCTCTTTTGACATCGAGAATAATTGTTTCCAAATCCCGTTTTTTGATATTAATTATCTCTGTGCCCTGAAGCTTTGTGCCCCTCAATTCCGTGCCCTGCATGATTATAGTTTGACTTTTACTTATTAGCCACTTATGGATAACATTAAATTTCTAGCAAGAAGTGAAGCATTGATAGGCAGTGTATCGATTTTTCAGTAAAACCACAAATCTCATAAAGTCCCTGAATACAAAATTCGAGATCAAGAGATTAACTTAATTCGTAGTATACAAAAATTTGACTTCGAATTTACAGCAAATTCACGACACTTCTTTACGCCCAATATTCAAATTTCTTCCTTTTTGGGTAGGGCCGCCCGACAAAACGTAAAATCGGCTACGACTACGAGATTTCTGAGAACTTATTGAAAAAATCTGGATTAACAGGAGCAAACCCCACTGATCGTGGAAAAAAAGGGACAAAAAAGAGTATCTTAACTGACGGAAAAGGTATTCCACTTTCAGTAATAGTGGATGGAGCGAATCGTCACGATAAAAAGCTTGTAATTTACCGCGAAACCCGTGTATTTTAACCATTTAATCAAGAAAACGATGTTTTATTACTGCTCATTCTATGTACAATTTAGAATTCCTACCATCGAATGTGACAGAATATTCATCAAGAACATTCCGCCCGATCAACATATCTCCGGCAACTTCATTATAAAAAACTTCAACATCCTTATGTTTGTTTCCAAAAAATTCCAGATCTATAAATGTATACCAACCAACAACTGTACTATTAACAGCACTAACAAAAGTACGATATTCTTCTTGTAATCCAAGTCTTAACCAAAGATCTCTTGGTATGACAATTGCATCAGAACCAGTATCAAGATAGGCACAGGCAGTTTCTCTTTTATTCAAAATAGGATAATCAGAGTGACCTTGACAAGTGGGTCATTATCATAATAATCCAAAACTTTTTTACGCATGGTTTCTATTCCTGATACGAAGAGCTACAGGATTCTTGCCAACTCTACGCACAAAAAAACGATGACCTGGGCGCTTCTTTCTCGCCTCAAGACCAACATCTCTAAGGCTATCACCAACAGATGCGAAGTCATTGGCATCAATATCTATGGCTATAATCTTTTTGTCATATAACTTCTCCCATTCTTCCTTATGGGCTTCATAGATACTATTTGCTTTTTCATCGAATTTATTGGCATCTAACATATGTTTACCTCTTCGATCAGACCTTTGCTTTAAACTATGTTTTATTATCTAAATAATACTTTTTCTTTATTATCAGTGTTTAAGAATCTATTCGAAAAGTATAATGAACTGTGTCTCAAATTAAAAATCAACTTTCAATAAACATTTTCTTCAAATTTGTGTACAACCACTGAAACAGACTTTTCGGATAGGCTCTTAATGACCCTCTGCGCTCCCTTAGCAATAAATCTTAAATCGGAAAGTGTTCCGATTTATCTGTAAGACCATAAATTTCATAATTAACGACACTGCCATCAAGAAATCACAAATTAATCAAGACAAAAATTAATCAAAGCTAAAATCACAAATCCAGATGCAACGGAGTCAAACTTGATTAACCCTCAAACGTGTGATAGAGGAATAACTTATCAGGATTATGGCTTTTCAGTTACTTCGAAAGTAATTACGAATTCCGTTCCGTGGTCTCTTCTAAGCTTGATTTCTCCATCCAGTTGGTCAATAAGGATGCTCACTAACTGCAGTCCGAGCGACTCAACATTCCCTAATTCCAGGCTTTCAGGAATTCCTTTTCCGTTATCCGAAATTGTCAGGCTGAAAAGAGATTTATGCGTTTCATTATTCTTTTTTTCTCTGGAAAGCTGGACTCGAATTTCTCCGTCTTCGCTTTTGGTAAATGCATATTTGAGGGAGTTCGAAATAAGTTCATTAACAATTATTCCCAACAGGACAGCAATATCCATATCGAATAATGCATTTTCTTCCAGATCCATGTGAAGGCGGACATTCTCACTATTAAGGCTGTAAGTATGGAAAAGGTTTTCAGCTAACTTCCGGATGTATTCAGAAAAATTCAGCGTATCGGTCCCTTTTCCTTTATAGAGTTCTTCATGGATAAGGGACATTGAAAGTACCCGGTTCTGGCTTTCTACGAAGGCTTCAAGAACCTCCGAGTCTTTGATACACTCTTTGTCCTGGAACTTTTCAGCCTGCAGATCCAGCAATGAAGAGATCACTTGCAGGTTATTCTTAATCCGATGATGGATTTCCTTTTTACGGCTAATCTCGATGCCTTCAAGAAATTTTTCAGTTTCTTTCTTCTCGGTCACATCATAAATCGTACCCTGGTAGAATTCCGATTTCTCATCTGTCTTTTTAATTTTCTGGTAAATCTCGTGAACCCACCTGATTCTTCCATCTTTGTGTTTTATGCGGTATTCGATATCTCCATAACCTGTGGACTGGAAATTTCGAATCTTTTTCTCTTCTTTGAGAACAAGAGAGAGGTCATCAGGATGAATTATCTCTTTCCACTTAATCCGGGATGAAAAGTCTTTTTCTCTATACCCGGTGATCTCTTCGGCAGCCCCATGCAGATACACGGGAATAAAATTTTCATTACGCTGATAGACAATACCGTGGAAATTTTGTATGAAAGATCGGTATTTCTCTTCACTTTCTTTCACTTTTTTTAACGCAAGTTTCCAATCCGTAATGTCTTTGATTACTCCTATAGCCTCGTAAGGATGACCTTCATGATCCCTGAGGTAAATTCCTTTATTTTCTATGTCAATGTAAGTTCCGTCTTTTCTTTTCAACCTTAATTCTTCTTTATACCTATCTCCGGTAGATTTTATGTCTCGGAATCTTGCGCCCACATGAGTTTCACTTGAAGACTGGATATTCGTAGTCCAGATGTACTTGCCAAGCATCTGAAATTCTTCAAAACTATATCCTGTGGTTTCTTCTATTGCACCTGCCCAGGTGCATTTATCAGTTCTTAAATCATAGTCATAAACCAGCTGCCCTGTCTGTTCTGTGATAATTCTGTAGATTTCCTTGCTTCTCAGAAGTTTTTCTACTGTTTGTTCATTTTCAGTTATGTCCCTGGACATAACCAGGGCAGCTGTCGGATTTCCGGAAGCATCGAAAATCGGAGAAAGAGTTAATGAGACGTTTATTACCTTACCATCCTTTCTTAACTGTAAAGTCTCATAGTGATGTATTTTTTCTTCATATCTGATAAGTTCAGTTAGTTCTTTTATTTCTTCGACTAAAGTAGGTGGTTCAAGGACGTCTATGGGCTTTCCCAAAACTTCCTCTGCCGTATAACCGTAAATTCGCTCTGCACCTTTATTCCAGCTGGTAATAATGCCATCAAGAGATTCGGTCATAATAGCATCATCGGATAATTCAAGAATATTTGCAAGTATCTCGGTTTCTTCCATTTTTTTATATCTGGAATTTCCTACCAGTTCCCACTTTCCTTCCTTTTTTATCAAAGCAAACTGGTGATTTGCAATTATATCGATAGTCTCGGTTGCGTTAAACTTGTCAAGAGGATAGGTGCAAAGAGCTGTTATCCGGCACTTGCCTGTGATCCGATCCAGTTCTTTTTCATAATCAGCAAAATCATTCCGGTTTTCTTTTTCCAGCCAGGAAGTATCTTCGGTCAGCCTCAAACCGTCATAACCACTGGAAAGAGCCTGATTGAATTTCTCAACCCAGCCATTCAATACTCTCTCCGAATTAAAAACTCCATTTTTAAAATACCAGTGAGTATATGGGATAATTTCGATTTGCCCTTTTTCCAGATAGATATCAATGTAAGGAATAGCTTTTCTAAGGGCTTCTTTTGACTCTTCTATTTCCAGAGGTTGTGACGTGATCCACAAGCATAATTCGTTATTCTCCAGTCCTGCTTTAAAATAAGGAAAAGCTATATCCATCAAATCTTCTTTTGTCCTGTAGAACTGGCAGAAATGTGTTCCCCATGGCATATCTCCAGTAATATTGTGACCGGAGTTTCTCGATTTTTCTTTCACTCTACCCCTCTCCAGCTGTCGGGAAAAATTTGAAAGCGCTTATTTACTTTCTTGAGTAGTATACTGTTATATTCCGGGTTAATACTTCTTATATCAGTAGCTTCCTAAGAATTATTTTTGTATTAAGTGAGTACGTTTTTGCAACTTCTTTTTTGGAAAAGTATAGGATCAGTTTACCAGATAATTTTCAGTATTAATATTTAAATTAGTATATTAATATTCTCCATGGCACTTTCTCATATTCTGTTCTTCAGATCATCTCTCTGTTTTCGAAATATTGTCAGTTTATGGTCATCTTTTTTACGAAATATTTGGATAAAATCAGGAAAAGTATGCCGGACGAGTTTCAAAAATCAAGAGATCAATTCCGGAATATATGCATAACTTAGGAAAAATTACATTAAAAAGGCAAAAAGAGTAGTGTTTGTTAGCTTTAGTAATAGCTAACAGAAACGAACAGACCTTTTTAATTTTAACTCAATCATAAGGCCTTTCCAGCTTTTCCAGTAGACTCTGATACTCTCTCTGTTTCTCTTCAACCTATCCTTCAAACTGCTTTTCAGATGAAGGAAGCCTGAGAGCTCCGATATTCCAGTTTGTTCTCTTTGCTCCTGCCTGATATACGCTTTCAAGGAAGTCAAGTATAGCTTTTTGAGGCGAGTCAGCTGCGTTTCTGACATATTCGTACATAAGGAGAGCTTCTCCTGCTTCCCTGCTCCAGAAAGCTTCTTCAGGGCTGAGCCGCTCGTCCATAATATCCTGAGGCTGCGGGTGCACGTATGCGTAAAAAGCCGGCTCCCTTACATTCCGGTCCCCTGCCCAGAACCCAAAGCTGATCATCTCGTGCGAGGAAGCTTCACGCTCTACGGGATTTGCCCCTTCCCTGACAGGAGCTGACCTGCCTGAAAATAAGGTAAAAGCCAGGTCGGCGTGGTGCCAGAAAAAATGCACAGGCGAGCCTTTACCTGTAAACCAACCTCTAAAAACCTTGAAAACAGAATCGACCTGTACAAGAATTCTCCAGAACCTGTTCACATACTCTTCATCATAAGATGCATGTTCATAGTCCGATACAAAAGGCTCTGTCACTCCGGGGATGTCATAAGGCACAGGCCTGATGCCTGCTACTATCCCGAGTTCGTTCAGGCTCGAGAAAACCTTCTCATAAAACCCGGCAACTGACAGCCCCTTCAAAGGCACGGTTTTTGAGTCCCCTTCACTTGTCTCGATCTTTAAAGTGTGCCCGCTGTCCCTAAAATTAAACTCCATCTCAAAAGTCATGTCCTCATAAGGAATGGATCCGGTAGTAAGCCCGCGCACAGAAACATAAAATGGGACATGCCACCAGTGGTTCATTTTCGGATGCAGTGAAAGCCTGACCTTTCCCACAACCTGCAGAAACAGGTGCAGCGTACTCTTTGTATCTTCCCATTCTTCAAGCGGCAAAGCCGGAAACTGAACGTCCCGTGTAAAACTGGTATTTACCATATTTATCCCCTCTAAAAATCTCCCCGATTAATGACAGTAAGCTTACTGAAGTTCAATTAGTACATTTATTGTAACTCGATTAGTGTTATAGTATTTATTTCAGTCGAATACCAAGCTGTGGAGATGGAGAACTTCCCAGGTAATCGTTGTAAAATTATCGATTTATATTTTATCCACTTTTTTACTGTAAATGAAACTAAGACACGCAAATCAGTGTCTCTATAAAAATAAGATAATGTATGATTTTTTGTATAAAGTGCCGTAAAAGACTTATTTTATAGATCAAATCACAAACTTTTCGAAAAATGTGCATTTTGAAATTCATGAAAGATGCTATTTTTTGAATATGACGCGGTTGTAACTATGATCGTGATATCTTTTTGTAGAAACTAATTCAAGCATTCTCCTTCAATACTCCCAGAAATAGCCTTTTTCTCTTACAACAAGTATTGTAAACATACCCCCAAAGATTAGCATATCAAAGACAAAAGTATTCAGCCCTGTACCTTCCGTAAGTCCCAGGTAGCTCATCCCTAAGTATAGTAGCCCGAAAGATTCGGCCACGATCAAGATACCCAGCAATACCGCAACTTTTGCCAGTGATGCCATGTTCCATGACTCAGGTTTCCTGAAAGGTTTGACGTTGTCCGTTGCTATAGATATAGTGACGAAGTCGATCAAAAAAAGTAGCAGGACGATCTCAAAAGCACCTATGACATATTTCCCGGTAATCAGAAATGCAAGGACGACAAACAGCACTATTTCAAAAGTTTTTACTATCTTATTTAAAATCCATGAAGAGATTCGCTGGTGTATTTGCCTTCCCGTTTTAACCAGCTCAATTATCTCGGCAAGACCCTCATCAGTAAGAACAACACTTGCGGCTCCTTTTGCAATGTCCGTAGCATTACTTACTGCAATTCCCACTTCTGCCTGCCTTAATGCAGGGGCATCATTCACGCCGTCTCCGGTCATACCAACGATGTGTTCTTTTTCCTGGAGGTTTTTCACTATAAGATACTTATCTTCAGGGTAAATTTCAGCAAACCCACCACTTTGCTCGCTGGCCTGTGCAGCTTTTTTTGTTGGCAAGCCTTCCATCTCTCTTAGCTCAGCCACCTTGATGATTTTTCCTTCAATGCCTGCTTCTTCTGCAACTTCTTTTGCTACTGACAACGCGTCTCCAGTAAGCATCTTTGTTGTAATTCCAAGTTCTTTAAGCTCAGCGATTAGCTTCGCAGATTCTGGTCTAGGTGCATCATAGAGGGCTACCATACCAACAAGTTCCATCTGAGATCCTGTTTTTTTCACTGCGACAGCCAGAGTTCTGTAACCCTTTTCGGCATACTCCCTAATTTTTTCCTCCAGAATAGAAATCCTTCCGGCATCATAGCTGCATAAAGTTGCCAGCACCCTTACTGCTCCCTTGGCCACCTGGATGCGTTCATCATCCTTTTGTACGACTGATTCTGTTCTTCGGATAGATGGATCAAAAGGAGTGAAGCTGATCTGGGCATACTCAGCTGTATCGAGGCCTTTTTGCTTGGCGGCTTCAATGAAAGCAACATCAATGGGATCCTGGTTTGCTTCACTGGATGCAAGTGCTCCATAAAGAATCGCATCTTCTTTAGTATAGCTGTCAAGCTCGGTTATGTCGGCTACTGAAAGCTTGTTCAAAGTAATTGTGCCTGTTTTATCTACGCACAGTACATCCATCATGGACGCATCCTGCGAAGCATTGAGTCTTTGTTACCAGCACACCCTTCTTAGCTAGCTCCAGCGAGCCCAGGGCCATGGTCACCGTGAACATGGTAGGCAGTGCAACGGGAATAGCTGAGACAAGTAATATCAGTGCCAATGGCAATATCTCTACAAGGTTAATGCCCCTGATATAAGATACAGAAAAGGCGATGGCGAGCAAAACGACTACCAGCGAAATAAGCCACTTGAGCAGGTTAGTTATGACTTCTTCGATATACATTCTTGGTCTGGCAATATGAACAAGTTGTGCTGTCCGGCCGAAATAAGTCTGCACACCAGTAGATACTACCACACCGGTAGCCTCACCTTTCCGGATAACCGAACCTGAATAGAGAATATCCCCTTTTAAACAAGGGATAACGGCTCCATACAGTACTGACATCTAACCAAACTGTCACTGCTGTCGTCTTTGCAGCCGGCTGTGCTGAAAAATACCCGAAAATATAACTGTTAACAACACAACTCAAGTTAATGAAACAATGGAAACTGGTCAGATAGTAACCGAGGCTGACAGCGGAAAAACCATACCTCAAAAACGGAGAGAACTTTACCCTAAATTCTATTGAATGATTCTGCAGCAGGCTATGAATGGGAACTTAACCCGAGCAATGGGCTCACCATTCTCGGCGAGAAATATGTAGAGCACCCAGATCCTCAACACCTTGAAGGTGTCCCTGGAACTCATTCATGGTTGATCGAGGCTGTGGCTCCGGGCAACCAGAAAGTAATTGGCACATATGAAAGATAAGAGATCGTGGGAGAACACAACCTATATAGAGGATCATTTTACTCTCAACATTAATGTTATCTGAGAAGTCTTTGAAGTCTATTTCTTATGGTTATTTTCAGACAGCTTTGGAATGTTCCACGTACTCTATTACCGACCCGTCAGGATGTTTTACTGTCATGTTCCTGCCGGTCGGAACTTTCGCAGGTTCCCGGACAATTTCTGCTCCTTTTTCTTCCAGAAAAGCCCTGAAATCATCTAGAGAATCAACAAGAAACGTAGCCTGTGTGCTTCTAAAAGGTTTCAGAGCTTCTTCAGAGCCGGCTATAAGTAAAATATCTCCTATCTGAGCCAGTTCTAGGCCGATTTGCTGAATTTGAAAACGTATGATTGCAGGTGTGCCGAGGAGTTTTTCGTAGAATTCGAGGACGGAACTCAGGTCGTTTATGTAGAGGCGGGAGAGAGTTTGAAGGATTTTCATATTACTGGGCTCTTTTTAACTTCTGTCAATTCTCTAAGTTTTTAAACTCTTATTCGTGAATAAGCTGGCACTTCTGTGTAAATCTGTTTCAATCGAGTTCTTCATTATAAAACTAATTATTCCAGATTGGAAATTCCCTTAGATTCTACGTCCAAGAAGAAAAGATTTTAAAATCTAAGTAAATATTTAACTAGCTCTTTACGTCTGATTTTACAAATAAGGGATAAAAGGAAGGAAGAAATGAAAAATTATTTTCAATAGTTTTGATACCTGTACTTGCTTTGTTTTTGCTTCTTGTATTTTCCGCAGCATTGGAAAGTAAGGATTCGGAAAATCCGAAGGTTACAGAAATAGAATCGAATCCTGTTTATGATACTGAATATTTATACCCCAAAGTCCCTTCCGAGCTAATTTCGAGCTCAATATATTCTGCAAATCTCACCGTAGTAAATAAGGGCATTGAGACCTGGAGAATAAAGATGGAAAAGAGCCGGTTCACATATCTTATCACTGGAAGCAAGATAACGAAACCGTTGTTTATGACGGACTCAGGACACCCCTTCCGTATAATGTAAGTCCCGGAACCAGGATAAATACCGGGATTACAATAAAAACACCTGATAAAGAAGGAAATTACACCCTCGTTATAGATATCTCTGGCAGCAGGATAAGGGATATTATAAGATGCATGTCCACGTCTCACCGGTTAACCTTGAATTTGACGAGAACGATATGTTTCCGATGGGAGGGAATGTGATTGCTATACAGTCCGGCCTCGCAAACCATTCTCAGGCAGAGCAAATCTTTGAAGCTGCCAAAGAAAGAAAAAAACAGGTTAATGCGAGCACCATCGGCTGTGTACTTGCCCCTGCCTATCCTGCAGGATTCTTTGAAAACCCTGGTACGGATGAGGAATACGAGTATCAAAATGGTGATCAGTGGGACTGGTTTGCAGGCAGATTGATTCTTGAAGAATTTCTTAACGGCCGGAATGAAGATGCGCTTATTCACTTAAGAGAAGTTGCAACTCAGGATAATAACCTGGGAGGATTTTACGAATGGTGTACCCTGAACGGCACAGGCAAAGGTAGTCCTACTTTTTTGGGAAGTGCTGGCGTGCTTGGGCAGTGTGTAATAGAAGGGTACTTTGGTGTGGATCTCTCGGCTAATAGTCTTGTGATTACCCCTAGACTTGGGTCAAGTAACGGTTCTGTCTCTCTGTACGAGCCTGCATCGGGTACAAGGCTCTCATATAATTATACCGTGCTTCAGAATAGTACTGTACTGTTTGATTATGAGACAACTTACCCCGGAGAAATCAAATTTAATTTCTGTGTCCCTGAAAATAAAAGGGCTCACATATACTCGGACGCCCCTCCTGAAAGTGCTTACTATAATAATGAAAATGGGAGATTCCTTACTTTTAGTAGTGAGAGTAACAGGTCAGTTTATAAAATTATGTACTACTGAGATATGAGCGTAAATATCTGAAATTCAGATAAAGTTAAAATGATGTTTTCCTCATTTCCTTTTTAATTAAGCAATAGACTCCAACGGCAAAACCATTTTTTTTAACTGGTTTTTTGTAGCGCGTTTTAGTTCAAAGAGGTTCTAATCTGTTACATAGCAAACTGTTACATAGCAGATTGATAGCAGATTGCGAAATGAGTTCCAAAATAAATATTACTACCCTCTCTTATTATCTGGCTTCAGATCTCAAAGCCGAAAACCAAAGAAAGGTTAGAAAAATGTTAATCCTTGACCATCCCTATGTCTCCGATTTCTTAAAAGACACTGCAGCAGAGTTGCAGATTCCGGTTTTAAAAAATGAAATGACAGCCGGACTGAACACCAGAAAAGGGCTTAATCTTCTCGAAAAAACCGAGTTTATTGAGTTCATAAAGGAAAAAGGAGAGTATTCTCTTTATTCCAACTCCGAAAATTCCATTGGCTGGATTTCGGAAAACCTGGGTTTTACCGGGCTGCCTGAGAAAATAGAGCTCTTCAAGAACAAAATCAAATTCAGAGAACTGCTGGAAAGAATATATCCCGACTTTTATTTTCAGGGCATTGAGTTCGAAAAATTGGACGAGATTCGGGTTGAGGAGATAAAGAAACCCTTTATTATAAAGCCTGCTGTAGGTTTTTTCAGTCTAGGAGTGTATAAGGTTTCAACTGATGAGGAATGGGATTCCGTCCTCAGGCGAATAAAAGCTGAGGTTGAGGACATTAAGGACCGTTATCCTGTACAGGTGCTTGATGCCGGAAAGTTCATCATCGAAGAGAACATCGAAGGTGAAGAGTTTGCAATTGATGCTTACTTCAACAGTGCAGGAAAGCCTGTAGTCCTCAATATCTTAAAGCATATCTTTTCTTCTGAAAACGATGTTAGTGATCGGGTATACTTTACTTCAAAATTAGTTATGGAAACTTACAGAGAAGCTGTTGAAGATCTTTTAAAAGAAATAGGAAAGCTTGCCGAACTCAAGAATTTCCCTTTACACATGGAATTGCGGATAGGGAACGACAGGCGAATCCAGCTAATAGAGCTGAACCCTATGCGTTTTGCTGGCTGGTGTACAACAGATCTAGCACATTTTGCCTATGGGATCAACACATACAGGTATTTTCTTGAACAGCTTGAACCGGAATGGGACAAAATTCTCAAAGGTAAGGAAGGAAAGAGTTTCTGCCTTGTGATCCTGAATAAACCTGCAGAAATAATTTCGGAAACTGTAAAGGCTTTCGATTATGAAAAACTGCTTTCTGATTTCGAAAAACCTCTGGAACTCAGGAAAGCCGATCATGAGAAGTACGGGCTCTTCGGGTATATGTTTACGGAAACAAAGGAAAGTAACTGGGAAGAGATTGAAAGGATTCTGAAGTCGGATCTGAAGGAGTATATTACTTTCAGTCAATCCATCCTTCAACCTTAATCACAGCATTCCGGTCTTCCATATTAAATTTATATTCCGAATCTTCTGGACCTCAAAAATTATTTTTATGTTCATAACATGAATTAAGACAATTTAAGACAGTTCAAATAAATTTTTACTTTTTTAATTGTGTTTTTATAGAAGCAAAATTTCAATCGAAAAGGGATTTTGATCCAAAAAAGATATCAGAAAAAGAGAATCTGCACAAAAAATTGATTGTTTTTGGTGCTATACTTCAGGAATTCCATTTTATTTGATAAAACTGTTTCTTGAGAATGTTTTACGGAAAAGGTGCAGTATATAAAAGACAAATTATATAAAGCCCGATCTATATTATTCATTGAGGTACTATTTCTATCTGCATTTACATAAATGAAGGGGGAGAGATTATAGGGAAAATGAAACTTTTCGGAGCTGTGCTTATCATATTGATGGTCATCTCATTAGTATTTGCTTCCGGTTGTGCTCAAAGAGCGCCAGAAAATGAAACTAGACAAATAGAAAATGAAAGCGAAAATTTAGGAGAGGAAGTTGAAGGGGTGCCCCAAGAAATTGAAAATGTTGTAGAGAAAAGCGATAGAAATGTCATGCAAGCGTTAGCTGACAGAAACTTCGTAACTTTTGTTGAGCTTCTCAACGTTGCAGGACTTGAGCCGCTCCTTGCCGAGGAGGGAATTTATACTGTTTTTGCTCCAACTGACGAAGCCTTCGACGAACTCCCTGAAAACGAGATGACTGCGCTTGAGAACAATACCAGGGAGCTGGAAAAAGTCTTAACTTACCATATTGTTGCCGGTAAAATACTGATGGAAAAAGATCTTGAAAACATGACGAGTGTCAGGACACTTGAAGGAGGAGAACTCCCCATCACTGTGACAGCAAATGGTGTTCAGGTTGGCGGTGCAAACATAACAGAAGCGGACATCATTGCCAGCAATGGGATAATTCATCAGATAGATAAAGTATTAATCCCGCCACAGTGAAATGGAAATTACGGGCTTCTCCATGAAACTGATCCACAAAAGTAGGAACTCAGGAGTCATGAGAGAAGCTTTAATATTCCTTTCCATTGCCTCATTTTTCTTATTTGATTTTTTTATTCCCAGTAATCATGGGTTTTCATTCACTGATCCAGGCTTTTGCTTCGGAAAGTTCTTCGTTCCTGTAGGTTCTTACTGAGCCGGGAATAATAAATTTGAAGACCTTTACGGCATTAACTATCCAGTCCACGTTTGAAACAAGTGCGATTTTTTCAAAGGATGTAAAGTGCCGTATGCCAAACTTGGTGTCCTCCAGCATTGCCTCATCGGTAAATCCCTCGAATTTCTCCCCCAGTTGATAAAGGATACGAATCTTCCCATACTTCTGTACTTTGTCCTCGATAGCAGGGACTAACACCTTTTCATAGTCTTCTCCTGTCAATATCCCACTTACGGTAACTGCTAAGACATTATCCGGCAGGCCCGGTATGATCTCTATCATTTCACTCCCCCATTTCTATTTGACTTCGTTTGGTAACGCTATAAAGCCAATTAAATTTATTATAATTCCAAATGAATATAAATCTTGACTTGAAAAGGAATAGTTTATCTATGAGTTCATTTTTACTCAAAATCGATGAAAATTTAGTTTTATTGTATTTAAATCTGTTTTTCAGAAAATGTATAAAGTAGGTTCCAAGCAGCAAAAAATCTATTTATCACTGAAGGTTCAATCAATTTAAAGTAAAAGGAAAATGGGGTAACAGTTCTGGATGAAAACATCATAGAGGTAAATAACCTCGAGTACTTTTTTGGGGATATAAAGGCAGTCGATAATATCAGTTTTACAGTCAGGAAGGGAGAGATATTCTCTTTTCTCGGGCCAAACGGAGCAGGAAAGAGTACTGTTATCAATGTACTTACCACCCTCCTGCCTGTCCAGAGAGGGAGTGCAAAGATTGCAGGCTATGATTTGAAAACCGAACCTGAGAAAGTGAGGGAGTCTATAGGAATTGTTTTTCAGGAACTCACTCTTGACAGGGATATGACCGTACGTGAGATTCTGGAGTACCACGGAAGACTCTATTCCATGCCCAAAGCTGAGAGGCAGGAAAGAGTTGATGAACTTATCAGCCTGGTTGAGCTTGAAGGAAAGAGGGATACCCTTACCAAGCACCTGAGCGGCGGGATGAAACGCAGGCTTGAGATCGCAAGGGGGCTTATGACAAGGCCTAAAGTGCTCTTTATGGACGAACCTACGATCGGGCTTGATCCTCAGACCAGGATAAGGATCTGGGACTATGTAAGGGACATTAACAGGCAGGGGACAACCATCTTCCTGACCACGCACTACATGGACGAAGCCGACCAGCTAAGTGACAGGATAAGCATCATAGACCACGGAAAAATAGTTGTTACAGGCAAATCATGGGAGTTAAAAAACACGCTTGGTCAGGACCTTATATACATGGAAACAAATGACAACTGGGCAGCCGGAGAGCTATTAAAGGACCTCGATAGCGTAAAAGGGATTAAAGAAAAGTCAAAAGGGATAATTGTTATGGTCAACGTGGACGGAACCTATTTGCTGCCTGAGATTATGGACAGACTTCGAAACGGGGGGATCGGAATTAAGGCAGTAAACCTGAAAAAGCCGTCAATGGATGATGTTTTTGTCCATTATACCGGCAGAGAGTTAAGGGACAACGGGGCAGAAAAGGGGGCTGTTGTAGTCCCCAGGATCAGGAGGCGTTAAGCAGTGCATACAGGGTTTCTTACCATATACTGGCGCGATATGCTCAGGTTCGTCCGGTTCCGGGCTTTGCTGTTTTCCTCACTTGTCCAGCCCGCACTCTGGCTTGCATTTTTCGGGATTGCGATGTCAAACAACTTTGAGAGGCTTACTGCAACAATGCCCGTCGTTCCCGGTGTCAGGACTATAGGATATCTTACATTCATAGGGGCAGGTGTTATTGCAATGACCACGCTTTTTACGAGCCTGTTCGGGGGAACTGTCCTGCTCTTTGACAAAAACTGGGGACTTATGCGCGAAACGCTCTCAAGCCCGCTTCCAAGGATCCACGTAATTATTGGTATAGGCCTGTCCGGCATGACCAAGTCTTTTATTCAGGCAGCTGTAATTATGGGATTCGGGCTTTTTCTTGGCGTCGAATTTTTCGAGGGCTATTCTCCGGCACAGGTTCTTTACTCTCTGGTCGGGATAATGGCTTTTGTAGGTACGTTTTCCCTCGGATTTCTTTTCCTTTCGGCTGCAATTGCAATAACTATGGAGAGCCCGGAAGGTATGCAGGCAGTAATCACTTTACTTACCATGCCTTTCTTTTTCACAAGCAATGCCCTTTATCCTGTAAACTCTTTCCCGCCTGTGCTCAGAGCTCTATCAACGATCAACCCGCTTACGCATCTTGTTAGCGGTATCAGGTACTTTGCAATAGGTAGCGATTTTTCTGCAATCGGAATCCGTTATACTTACACGCATGCAGAGATCCTTGTTTCCTATATTGCCCTGCTGGCTTTTGCAGGAATAATGTTTTTTATTGCGAGGTGGAGGTTTAGTAAGGTTACTGTTACATGACTATTACATGATCCGTATATTCAGAACAGAGAAAGGGGAATTCTATGGTATGCGCGCATAGGGACACAATAAAAATCAAGTATTTTGAACCTGAGTCAAAGGGCTGTGAAGAATGCCTGAAAAGCGGGGATAGCTGGGTACACCTGAGAATATGCCTGACCTGCGGGCATGTAGGCTGAAGAATTGGAGGACATTTTAAACTGCACTTACCGAAATAAAACCTTTTTTCAGAAACTTAATTTCCAAAAATATATCCATCTTTTTGTCCCTTGATTTAATAAAAAACGATTAAATAAAAATTGATGGATAAAAGTGATATCAATGAGTTTAGCAGGTCAAACAGCCCTTGTAACAGGAGGGAACAAAGGAATAGGAAGAGCCATCTGTTTCGCTCTGGCAAAAGAGGGAGCAAATATTGTCATTGCTGCAAGGAACGAGAGCGAGTCAAGAGAAACTCTGGACAGATTAAAAGGCATGGGAACCAAAGCCTTTGCAGTTTCTGTTGACGTGCGCAGTGAAGATGATGTAAGGCGTCTGATCTCAGTAATCATTGACAAATGCGGCGGACTTGATATTCTTGTCAACAATGCAGGAGTGGCATATAAAAATCGACTGGAAGAAACCACTCTGGAAGAATACGATGAAATCATGGATACAAACTTAAGAGGCGTCTTCCTCTGCACAAAATATGCTATTCCTTACATCCGAAGGAGCAAAAATGGAAAGATAATAAACATCTCTTCAGTGGGAGGGCTGCACGGAATTCCTGATTTTTCCATATACTGCGGCTCGAAGTTTGCGGTAAACGGTATAACCGAATCAATTGCTTCGGAACTGGAAGGGGAAATAAAAGTTTATTCTGTCTGCCCAGGAGCTGTGGATACGGATATGTACCGATCATTCTTCAAAGACAAGCCTCCACTCGAACCTGAACATATCGCACAAAAAGTGCTTGAGCTCGCTTCACCTGATTCAAAAGTTGCATCCGGAAAAATTATTGAGATAAGTGCTCCGCCTGTCCCTCAGCTCTGAGAGTTTAAGTTCAGGACAGAATCCCGATGTTCGGCTGAATTTGCTGAACTCTAAAAATATGTTTTTTATCGGGTTCTTGATCAGAGTTTAGAATTATCAGAACTTATTCTTAGAAACAATGTTTCCAAAAACATATCCTTTATTCTGGCAAAATTATAATAGTGATCTTGTATGAGATTGAGAGGTCAGACAGCCGTAGTAACCGGCGGGGGAAAAGGAATTGGAAGGGCAATATGCCTGGCACTCGCAAGAGAAGGAGCCGACATTGTAATTGCTGCAAGGACAAAAAAAGACATTCGGGAAACTGCCAGAATGGTAGAGGACGAAGGTAGAAGGGCTCTTGCAGTGAGTACGGATATCCGGATAGAAGAGGACGTCAAAAATATGATTTCAGAAGCAGTAAACGCTTTTGGAAGGATTGATATTCTTGTAAACAATGCAGGAGTGGCATACAGGAAGTATATGGTAGATACCTCAAGAGAAGAATATGAAAAAATAATGGACACAAATGTGAAAGGCATGTTTTTTTGCACGAAATATGCTCTTCCTTACTTACTTAAGAGAGGAGAAGGCAGGATAGTAAACATATCTTCAGGTGCGGGAAAGCATGGGATACCCAAACTCTCAATATACTGTGCTTCAAAATTTGCAGTAATCGGTTTTACAGAGTCTATTGCGTATGAAATAGGAGGAGGAGTTCATGCATATGCAGTCTGCCCTGCCAGTGTGGATACGGA
This sequence comes from Methanosarcina horonobensis HB-1 = JCM 15518, assembly GCF_000970285.1. Taxonomy (NCBI): domain Archaea; kingdom Methanobacteriati; phylum Methanobacteriota; class Methanomicrobia; order Methanosarcinales; family Methanosarcinaceae; genus Methanosarcina; species Methanosarcina horonobensis. The sequence goes on from NZ_CP009516.1 coordinate 2,159,912, forward strand.
TATGTACCGCTCGCTGTATTCGGATGAACCTGTCCTGAAGCCTGAAGACGTTGCAAGGGAAGTTCTAGAGCTCTGCCTGCCGGGTACGACTCTGCCGTCAGGCTCTTCGGTTGATGTTTACAGACCTCCTGTCAGAGTTGTTTAATCACACATTCAATTTCCGTTTACTCCACATTTGTTTGATTCATATCTTCTTTATCGGAAATCATTCTTTTAATTCATATTTCCTTTACTGGAAATTATATTTCATCTACTGAAAAAGGACGAAAATAGGGACAAAGTTCAAAATCAGGGTGGAATTATGTTTAAAAACCGTAAAGATGCGGGAGAGCAACTGGCTCAAGCTCTTGAAAGATATAAAGCTGAAAATCCTCTTATCCTTGCTATCCCACGTGGGGGAGTGGAAGTTGGACTGCAGGTTTCAAAAAAACTGGGCGCTGACTTTTCCCTTATAATTGCAAGGAAACTGCCTTTCCCTGACAATCCTGAAGCCGGATTTGGGGCAATCGCCGAGAATGGGAGCACTTTTATTTTTGAAAATGCAGGTTACTGGCTTACCGGGGAAACTATTGAACATATTAAACAGGAACAGATTGCTGAGATAGAAAGACGAGTAAATGCCCTGAGAGGGGGAAACCCCTTGCCTGATCTTGCTGGAAGGACAGTGATCCTTATTGATGACGGGATTGCTATGGGTTCTACTATGAGGGCAGCCATCGAACTCTGCAGAAACAGAAAAGCAGGAAAAGTTGTGGTTGCCGTACCTGTAACAGGAAGAGAAACGGCAGATGCGATAGCAAAAGAAGCCGATGAAGTGGTCGTGCTCGAGATCCCTGTCTATTTCAGGGCTGTTGCTCAGGCTTATGAAAACTGGTATGACGTCTCGGACGAAGAGGTGCTTGACCTTCTCAGGGAAAGAATAAGCGAAAAAGAAACGAAAGAGCATGAGTTTGATCAGTCCGGACCAGGAACCTGAAAGAATCCTGAATTAATATACAGGACTAAAAAAGTTCGAAATCTCAATTTACATATCAATTTATATAAATAGACTCCTTGAGACATCATTATAAATAAATTTCCGAAACTTCAGATGCCTCCTTAGTGGACCTCTGCACTTGAAATGAGAAGTTAGAATATATTAATAATAGTCATATATAGATCTATAGATTATATAGAGCGGCATGAAATATATGGAAAATATAAAATATAATGAAATGGTCTGGAATACCATAAGATACATGGGTTTAAGGAGAGCAGGTGCAGACTCCATAAATCAAGCATAAATGGAAGAGATCTAAATCATAGCAGTTGTGCATAAGTCATACATCATAGCAATTTATGCATTATAGCAGTCATCGCAATTTTGGAGTTTAAAATCTCTGGAGTAAGGAAAAAAAATGGATTTACTTGTCATAGCAATTATCCTTGCAGGCTTATATATGGCCTGGAACATAGGGGCAAACGACCTCGCAAATGCTATGGGAACTTCAGTAGGAACGGGTGCCCTAACGATCAAGCAGGTCATTGTCATTGCCGCTGTGTTTGAATTCCTGGGTGCCGTGTTCTTCGGAAAACGGGTTACCTCAACAATTGCAAAAGGAATCGTTCCCATTGATATGATCAGCAGCATTCACCCTGATATCGTGGTGCTGGGAATGCTGGCTGCAATTCTTGCCGCAAGTTTCTGGATAACGCTCGCAACTTTTTATAACCTTCCGGTCTCAACCAGCCATTCAATTGTGGGTTCTGTGCTCGGTTTCGGGCTGATCACAGCTTATAACGGTACTATCTCTTTTTCTGACATTCACTGGTCAGTTCTTCTTAAAATCGTTGCCAGCTGGTTTATATCTCCTGCCCTTGGAGCTGTTCTTGCGTTTCTAATCTTCTCTATCATAAGGAGCCTTTACCTTCACAGAGCATCGGATTTGCCAGGCGTTGAGAAAAAATTCATATTCTTACAGCTCATAACTGCCTGTTATATCGCATTTGCGCACGGGTCAAACGATGTTGCAAACGCTGTAGGCCCTCTCTCTGCCGCACTTAACGTGATGGGGATAACAGGAACCGAAATCCCTATCTGGGTACTTGTAATGGGAGGACTGGGCATGGTAATAGGCATGGCAACCTGGGGCTATAAAGTGGTCGAAACCATAGGGTCAAAGATCACCGAACTTACCCCAACTCGAGGTTTTTCCGCACAGTTTGCAACTGCCTCGGTTGTTCTGTTACACAGTTACAGTTCCCTCCCGATTTCGACCACCCATACCCTTGTGGGTTCGGTTATTGGCGTAGGGCTTGCAGGAGGTATTGCAGCCGTTGACCTTGGCGTAATATGGAGGATTATTTCTTCCTGGATAGCAACAGTCCCCATAGCTGCCCTTACATCGGCAATAATCTTTGTGGGACTTGAGGTGATCTTTTTATGAAAGACTACATCCGTTCCGTACTCGACGTGGTCGCAGAATCTCCCTTCGTCCCCCTTGAAATGCACGCCAGGAAAGGGGTGCTTGCCGTCGAAAAGCTTGCTGAAGCAATGGAAGCCTACTGTGCAGGGAATCAGGCACTTCTTGATGAGCGTACTGAAGAAATCGATATTCTGGAACATGATGCCGACAAAATAAAACAGAAAATAAGAGCAAGCATACCCTCTTCCGTCAGGTTGCCGGTGAACAAAAAAGATCTCCTTTCTTTCCTCAAGCAGCAGGACTCTATAGCTGACTTTGCCCAGGCTTCAGCCTACTGGATGACTCTGCGTCCCTGCAAAGATCTCCCAGACGAAATCAAGGAAGGCTTTCTGGAACTTATGGCAACCTCTCTTAAGACAGCCAGGATGTATGACCAGCTTGTGGGTGAGCTTTACAAGCTTCTTGCTACTTCTTTTAGCAAAGAAGAAATCAAAGAGACCATGCAGATTGTCCCCGAGGTCGAAAAGCTGGAACACGATGTAGACGTACTTGAGACAGCCCTCTTAAAAAAGATTTTCGAATATGAAGATGCGATCGGAGGAGCAGGTGTCTGCCACCTCATGGGGCTTGTTGAAAGGGTAGGAGGCATTGCCGACAAGTGCGCAAGTGCAGCCGACCGCCTGAGATCCATGATCCTCAGAAGATAAATCCTCATTTTTATTCTCTTTTTTTGTTTTTCCTCTTTTTTGCCCTCTTTTTATTTCATAAGCTCTCCGAGTTTTGCGGATATATTTTGATCAGTTCATTGCTTTATTCCGGCAAGATAAGAAATCATCAATTTTTTTCTTCTCCCTCTGGGCTGGTCACTGGCTGCCTGTCAGGTAAGAAAAAGCACTATGACAAACCAGCACCGCAATTAAAAATAATTACTAAAGAGATATCCATGGCTGACAGATTGTTTTTAATTAAGGGAGTGGAGCGAAAAATGGCGGATGTAATGAGAAATTCATTAAAATGTCTTTATAGCTTTCCAAGGAGACATCAATATTTTTCAACAATTTCTGTAGAATCCGCAAAACCTATGAAATTCATTGCGGGTTTTGAAGAGCCACTGTAACTTACGATTACAGCTGCAGCAAGCACAAGAACACATCCGGCAAGTGTGCCTGCTGAAAGAGCAACTCCAAGGAAGACCAGATCAAAAAAGACACCTGCAACCGGTTCAATTAAAGCAAGAAGGCTCCCTGTTTGGGATTGAAGGTTTGCAAATCCGATGGTCGTTAAAACTCCTCCTATCCCTACGGAAACGATCCCAAAAACAATTAGAGTGAGCAGGTTTGGAGCAAGCAAAGAAAAAGAAGTCTCAAAAGCAAAAGGCAGCATTAAGATGCAGCTGATAGCAGTACCCCAGAAGGCAATAGCAAATTCCGAATAGTCCCTTTTCAGAATCCTCACATTCATAATAATAACTGCAAGAAGCATTCCCGCAAAGAGCCCGGATACGATTCCTATTAAACGGCTGCCGGAAAACTCAAGAGCCCCAAATCCGCCTTCCGGCCGGATTACAAAATAAACACCTGCAATTGCGAGGACAAGAGCTGCGACACTTTCCTTTCCTACCTTTTCTTTCAAAACGAAAGGTGAAGCCAGCATCACATAGATAGGGGCAGTGTACTCAAGCAGGATCGCTATGGAGAAACAGGTTTCTTTTACGCACAGGAAATAAAAAAACATGTTTACCGTGATAAATATGCCCTGCAGAAAAAGGCGAAACTTTCTTTTTCCAGGTTTCAATTCTTCAAGCCTGTTTGTTACCAGAAGGAAAGTGAAAATAAAGATAAGCCCGAAGAAGAGGCGGTAAAATATTATTGAAGTTATGGGCAGGCTGTGAATACCGGCAAGAAATAAGCCGGTCATCCCGTAAAGAATGCAGCCAAGCAACACTGCCAGATGGGCACCTTTTTTAACCTGGAACATAAGGCAGTAAAAAGTCTGATACATTTAAATAAGTTGTCGAGTCAGAGTCTTTTGATGAATAAAAAAGTTGTAGTTTGTTTGCTCCTACTGTTTGTTATAACAGTTGGCTCCGGATGTGTATCTGAGCCGATTACGTCTGATGAAAATGCTAACAATAGTATGGACCTTGAAGAAATAGAAGGGCTCTGGCTTGGCATCCTTCAGGTTCAGGGCGGAATGGAACTGAGGCTTTTATTCAACGTTTCTATCAGCCCTGACGGCTCTGTCAATGCGACGATGGACAGCCTTGACCAGGGAGTAAAAGGGATACCTGTAGAAGCTGTCACTTATAAAGATGGAAATTTGCACCTGGGAGTAAAATCCATAAGGGGTGCTTTTGACGGGACACTCAAAGAAGACGGAAAAACAATCGAAGGCGAATGGAAACAATCAGAATTAACTCTTCCTCTTGTGCTTTCTCGCATTAATGAAACTCCTGACACACGAAAAGAACAGGACCCAGTAAAACCCTATCCTTATGATGAAGAAGAAGTTACTTATGAAAATGAAGAAGCAGGAGTAAAGCTTGCAGGCACGTTAACTCTTCCGCATTCTGAAGGTCCTTTTCCGGCAGTAATTCTCATAAGCGGTTCAGGCCAGCAAAACCGCGACGAAGAAATCCTGGGACATCGTCCCTTCCTTGTACTTTCGGATTATCTGACCCGGCGGGGTACTGCCGTGCTCCGGGTCGATGACCGGGGTGTGGGAGGATCGACCGGAAACTTTTCGCAGGCCACTACCGAAGATTTCGCAGGAGATGTGCTCGCCGGAATTGAGTACCTGAAAAGCCGTGAAGAGCTAGACCCTACCCGCATTGGCCTGATAGGACACAGTGAAGGGGGCTTAATTGCTCCAATAGTAGCGGTACAGTCTCATGATATTGCATTCATAGTGATGATGGCAGGCCCGGGTATCCCCGGAGAAGAAATCCTGTACCTACAGAGTGACCTTATTTCCAGGGCAGAAGGAGTAGACAATGAGACTATCTCCCGGAATGAAGCTCTTATGAGAAGTATGTATTCCGTGATCAAAAAGGAACAGAACAATACAATCGCAGAAGAGAAGCTTCGTAAACTTCTGGCAGATGAGCTGGCAAATATGAGCGAAGAAGAAAAACAGAGTTCCGGCTACTCTGAAGCTGACCTGGACGCTCAGGTTAACGCTCAGGTTCAGGCTCTGGTTTCGCCCTGGATGCGCTTTTTCCTGACATACGACCCCAGTCCGACTTTAATGCAGGTGAAATGCCCGGTTCTTGCTATAAACGGCGAAAAAGACCTTCAGGTGCCTCCTGATGAAAACCTGCAGGCAATAGAAAAAGCCCTTAAAGCAGGAGGCAACAGCGACTATACTGTAAAAGAACTGCCAGGCCTCAACCACTTATTCCAGACTGCAGAAACAGGATCACCATCAGAATATGCAAAAATTAATGAAACTATTTCTCCATCTGCTCTGGAACTGATAGGGAACTGGATTTCTGAACATACAGCTGACATGGAAAACAAGCAATGAGGATGTAGGCATCAGAAAAGTCTGATCGTCCTGTCACACTCCAGTAAAGAGAGCAGCCTCCTTTAATTCATTCTTTTTTTCGGAGGCTGCGAGCGAGTTACTGGCGGAGAAGTTCTATAAACAGATTGAAAACCGGTTACCAGAGACGGAAAAATTTTTTTCAGGGTTTTAAGCCCTGTATGTAGAAACCCACTCCGGTCTCTCCGGTGGGTTTGCCTCAAGCATCTCTCTCCATTTTTCATCGGTCAGGCGTTCTTCCATGGGCTGTTTGAACTCATAATGGCTCATAACAGGCCCTGCAGCCAGGAAAACCCTGCCGTCAGGAACCTTGTAAGCCACAATTGCCATGTCCACATACCCTGTCCCTTCCTCAAGCACAAGTTTATTATTTGGTTCTGTATGGACATCCGCAACAAGGGTAGTTTTCCGGGCTTCTTCGTCGACGTCCACGCTCATTTTGATTATTTCTCCAAACTTGAATATGTAATATTTGTCTTCTTCTGTTAGTTCCTCATTTTCGAGTTCCTTTTTGGAAATCTCGATAAGCTTTTCCAGGTTATTCTCTAGGTTTTCAAAGTTTCTTCCCGTATCTTCATCAAGAGCATTCAGTTCTTCAAGCCCGTTTGCGGTCATCCGGGTAAGGGCTAACAGCCTGTTATAGAATTCAGGCACAGGTTCTACATATCCTACGGTTTTATCCCCAAAAATAGGAAGTGATGTCTCTATCACATAGAGCTGCTTTGCATAGAGAATTGTATCATGCCTCAGTTCGGTCCAGGAAGCCAGAGAAGTGCTTAATTCCTTATCTTGCCAGGCATCGGTCTGCATGAAGGTTGGGTAACCTGCACCATAACCTTTTAAGAGTGGCTGGAGAGAATAAAGCCAGGACCAGTAAAGGTTCCTGTTCCAGTCGGCTGCACTGAAGTTCGAGAACTCCGAATCCAGTTCTCCGTATCTGAGACTGTAATTTTTATAGCTCGAATCGTTCAGTTCGTCAAGCCAGTAAACAGCCCTCTCCGATCCCAGGAGAGCCATCGCATCAAGCCCTCGCGGGAAACCCCTGTTGTTTCCGTATTCGGAATCTATATAGGTAAAAGGCATCTGTTCCTGATTTCCTGTGTACTCTTTAGTATAGGGACCGCTGAGCCTGAAGAATATGTAAGAGTCCGGGATAAAACGCTGCCCCATGAACCTGAAACCTTTCGTATCCTCAAGGAGTTCGTCGGCCTGCTCGGCTATTATTACAGGCTCGTGAGTTCCGCTTCCCGTTCCTCCGTAGATCTCCGGACTCCGGTATCCTGCAAGTTCAATTTTTAGCTCTTCCATTGTCGTTGTGTTAAAATTCCTTGATCCATTTCCGAATACTGTCTCCATTGCCTCCATGTATTCATAAGGTCCAAGATCGTCAGAGATACCGACATAAAAAGCAGTAACTGCGTAAATCCTGTCCCATTTCATGAGGAGATCAGGGTCATCTTCGAGCCGGGAAGTGGTCAGGTTTGCCTGGATTGTCTGGATGCGAGCTTCTTTTTCAGGGTCTTCTGCCTCGATTAGCTTTCCCTTTAGGAGCATACTCATCCTTCCATGCCACATAAAAGCTTTGAAGTAATTCTTCAGAATTTCCGAGTGAGTGTAGTGTCCCCTGGGCACATACTGAGAATAATCTTCTTTATAATGGAAAATCGGAGAGAGAGCAAAGCCTTCGTGAGCTTCTATCAAAGCCAGTTCTGCATTGACTTCATCTTTTACAAAAGCAGGAATCTCAAACTGATACTTTTCCTTTGCTGCAAGGTCAAAGTATGTTCCTGCTTCAGGATCGTAAGGATCCTCAATCTCTTTTATCTGTTCTTCTTCGGGCTGGAGAAGGCTCAATGCAACTGAAAAGTAAGCAGTGTTCCTTTTTGCAGCTTCTTTTTCTTCTCCTGATGCGCTATTATAATCACTTACAGATGCATTAAGCAGAGCCTTATCAAGTTCCCACAGGAGGACATACAACTCTTCTTGCTCGATCCGACTCATGCTGTCATCAAACTGGACATGGTAAAGGTGGAGAAGTGTATCCGAAGTTATGAAAATCAGCTGTCCTTCGTTTCCAAGCCTATTATACATAGCAGTTATATCTTCTTCCTTTGGGTTGTAAGGGTTGGAAATTACCACAAATCCGTTTTCTTTCAGCTTTTCCAGAGCTGTATCATCTGTCAAAAATTTTTGAGAAAACTCACCGTAATTTGAAATATCTGATTCCTGCAGGGGCAGGTCGTACTGGGGAGCTTTCAGCTCTATATCAAGAGCTTCAAGCCTGTAGTTCCCCACAAGAGCCGGATTTCCTGTTTCAAAACCGGAAAGATTTACTGCTTCGGTTTTCAGATGACCAGTTGAAGGGCTTCTACCAGTTGAAGGGCTTCTATTACTGTCAACTTCTTCTATCGCTTCAGTACCGTTCTCCCTGCTTAATCCGGAACTTTGCTCAAGGCATCCTCCTGCAAGGGAGACTATGAGGATTAAGAGAACTAAATAAGTTACAACTAGCCTGATTTCGTACTTCATTCTTTCATCTCGGTCGCTTTGGATCAGTTTCTGGTTCGAGCTTTGTTCGCTTAGAGAGGAAGGGATTTACCTACCAAGTCTATAAATTCAGATTTCAGGTTCAGATTTATTGTTTTGCAACCGAAGATCTGTATGGGGGTCAAATTTTCAAAAATTGACTTTCATATGTTATCTAATCAAAGATTTTAACTTATAGAACAAAGTGAAAACGAAAATAACAAAACTCTATCTAAAAACACTTTTTTAGCGTCTCTTTTTTACTGAATTTTTAAATTTCTCCTTTCAAACTTCTTTTTTATGCTTTTTAGGTAGTGCCTCCAGACAAGCTGGCGGCGGCATCCGATCCTATCAGTGAATTAAAAAACGGCTGTCAGAAAAAGGGAGTTTCTTTATCCAGCCAGGTATTTTTTTCCATAACTTTTGCACAGTAATAGATTTTTTATATATTTTAATATTTTATAGATGAAGACTGCTTTGAATTGATTTATTCTAGACTTAAGTCTCTACTTCTTTCCCGTCAATCAATAAGCTCTTAATTACGGCATTTCCGTATTTGTCAACAACAACCTTTACATCAACTCTTTCTCTCCCGGTCCACTGTTGACTTTCTATCTCTTTTCCCCTGCCCTCGGGAACGAAATAGCTCTCGATACCGTACTCAACTGTCAGTTTTTCAATATCTGTTTCGTCTATAATGCCCTCTCCATCAGTTTCCCAGTCATGTTCTATTCCTTTTACCTTGCCTTTGATGTAAAGCTCATCATCCGGAGGATTTCTGTAAATTTTTTTGGGCACTCCATACCCGTTTTCAAGTTCCAGGACAAGATATATTCTGTCATTATATTCAAAGTAAGGATCTTCGACCGGGATTTCTTCCAGATCCAGGGTGCTTATCTCGTAGTTAAGAACCACGTAGTCTCCCCTGAAAAGATCCCTCGGGTCTACAGGCTCAGTTTTAAGTATAACCTCTGTTCCGGTCCTCAGGGTATACTCTTTATACAGAATAAAACCTGAAAAAATCAGGAGCCAGAAAACTACAGTAAGATAAAAGATTTTCCTTTGATTCATCTCTGGAAGCCTCCTGTTTCTGAACCGGCAGTGAATTTACAGATCTCAAATCTCAGAATGGCACTCATCATTATTCTCCCCGGAAAATTGAACCTTTAATTCTCTTCTTTTTCTTTCCAGAATAATACTTATGACCAGCAGGACAAAACCTCCAAGCATGAAAAAGAGCGACCTTGGAAGTAGTTCCCAGAAGAAATCGAAATATCTCGCAAAAATAAGCAGGATAAACCAGAACATTGCAGTACTTACTATCCCTATATCTTCCATGTTATATCCGGCGTAAAGAAGCAGAGTCAAAAGTCCAAGGAAGATCACGTTGAACAGAATCATATAAACTTTTTCCGAAGCAGGAAGGTATATTGTTGTAAGAGTGATTCCTGCCATCAACAGCGCAATAACGGATATGCTTACATCTGCCTGGAAACTTCTGGACTTTTCACGCAGTGGTTTTGAAAGCAGGACTGCCAGAAGGAGGATTCCTGAAATGGCGTAAATCACAGGGACTATTTTTTCAACTCTATACTGCCAGATCTCGAAAGTATGTACGAATAAGGTAACAAGTACAGCCTGCAATCCCATGAACTTAAAAGTCTTTTCAGCGTGTCTTGCTTTCTCTACGAGCCCGTTTAGAATTCCGGCAAAATAGACAGCAATACCTGATATGAGGTAGAGGTCTTTCATGCTGATTAAATTCTCCAGGTCGATTCTTTCCGTGTAGAGAAGGCCGACCCAGAGGTAAAAAAGTAAGGAACAAAGTCCGGCTATTGGCGTGGACATGTAACCATAAATCAGTGGGAAAACTCCAATAATCCAGATCAGTACAAGGGTACTGTTATTAGCGTTAATATTGTAAATCTGGGCAATTAAAAAGAGACTGGCTCCGAAGAACAGGGCTGAAAGCAAAATCAGGGCAGAACCAAGCCTGGTATAATTCCGGTTTTCATACTTAAAATGATAACCGGCGTAATGTATGCCTATTGTGCTTCCAACAAGCAGCAAAACTTTAACGCTATTCCCGATTTTCTCCCAGTTGGATGCCACAAACAGAATGGCTCCAATTCCTATTAAAATTGCCCCTATGGTTGAAAAGGCAATGACCTGCTTTTTTGATCTATGCTCCTTCTTATATTCGGCAAGATCTGCCCGCATCTTTTCAGCCTGGGCGTGATTGATTGTACCTTCATCCAGCCATTTCTGGATCAAGTCATCATCGAACATATTTTTAATATATTAGCATGTTGTATTTACGTTTTTTTAGACACTTTGTTAGAGAAAAATATTCATCGCAGAATTTGTTCATTTGTCTGGAAACTCCTGACCTCTTACTCCTGCAGAGCTGCTATTCTTTTTAGTTTCGTCCGTAACTATTATATCTATCAAGATCTTACAGAAGGCAACTATATTAGTTTCACATGTAACTATTTATAAAGCCACTATTAAGTCACTATTAAATCATTCTACTAAACAAGCCTCCTGGCCCTACAAAAAACGGAGGATTAATTATGGAAGACCCAAGAGAGATCTGCGGCCCGATCGCCCACATCTACCGAAGCCACATGGCATATATGGCAAAGGAACTCGAAGCTTACGGGATTGGGAGCGGGCAATTTGATTTCCTTATGGTTCTGTACCGGAAGGATGGCATTTCTCAGGAAACCCTTGCAAAAATATTAAAAGTAAGCAAAGCAACAAGCACCAGGGCGATCCAGAGCCTGGAAAAAGAGGGGTATGTGTACAGGCAAAAGGACGAAAACGACCTTCGGGCTTACAGGGTTTACCTGACTGAAAAAGGAAAAGAAATAAGAGGCGTGGTCCTTGAAAAACTGATTTCTTTTGTTGATACTCTCCTTTCAGATTTCACATCGGAAGAAAAAGAAATTTTCAGGCTGCTGGTCCGCAAGGCTTCACTTAAGCTCTGCGAGCCCGGATTCGGACCTGAATGTCAGGATGGCAGAACGAAGTGTAATAAAAACGAGAAGGAAGCATAAATATGGAAGAAAAAAGTGAATTTCTGGGAAAAGAGAGTATAGGAAAGCTCCTGTTCAAGCTTTCGACTCCTGTAATTATCGGGATGCTCGTACAGGCTCTCTATAATGTTGTGGACACGCTTTTCGTAGGAAGGGCATATGGAACGGAAAGTGTCCAGGCTATAGGCGGGCTTTCGATAGCTTTCCCAGTCCAGATGATAATTATGGCTTTTGGAATTGTTCTCGGCACAGGGGGCTCTTCCATTATCTCACGTGCCCTTGGAGCACGAGAAAAAGAAAAAGCCGAGAAGACTCTTGGGAACGTTTTTTCCCTGAGCCTGATCCTCAGCGTACTTATTGCCGTTCCCTGCCTCCTTTACCTGGATGGCATTCTGGAGGTCTTCGGAGCTACTCCCGGAATCCTGCCCTATGCTATGGAATATCTTGGGTATATAATTGCAGGAGGGATTTTCTTTGTTTTCGGAGTAGCTGTTCAGCATATCGTCAGGGCCGAAGGGAACGCCCGCCTTGCCATGAATGCAATGCTGATAGGCGCGGGCATCAACATTGTCCTTGACCCGTTTTTTATCTTCGGCTTTGGAATGGGCGTGCAGGGAGCTGCGATTGCAACCGTGCTATCCCAGGCAGTAAGTTCGGTCTGGCTTCTGCAGTACTGCCTTAAAGGAAAAGGAGCCGTACACTTTAAATCCAGATACCTGAAACCTAACCTGGACATTATAAAAGAAATAGGGGCTATAGGGGTCGGGTCTTTTGTTATGCAGGCGTCGAGCAGTCTCATGATGATCTTTGTATATAATGCCCTTGCAACCTATGGAGGAGATGTCGCAATCGCTGTTTTTGGAATTATTATCAAAGTTAACTCCTTTATTTTCCTGCCTCTCCTGGGCATGTCCTTTGGCCTGCAGCCGATTGTAGGGTATAATTACGGGGCAAAGCAATTCGGGAGGATAGCCGAAGCCGTAAAATTGGCTCTTATGTCGACAACGACCTTCGGACTCCTCGGCTTGCTTATTATTCATCTCTTCACGGAGCAGATCCTCGGGCTTTTCAGTGCCGATCCGCAATACCTGTCTGTCGGGAAACACGCTATAAAGATCATGCTCCTGGGAATGCCTTTGATAGGCTTGAACGTAGTCGCAATGACACTTTTCCAGGCCCTTGGGAAGGCGAGACCCTCTTTCATCCTTTCCCTCAGCAGGCAAATCTTATTCCTGATCCCGCTTATTGTTATCCTTCCGCGTTTTTATGAACTGGATGGAATCTGGGCGGCTTATCCGATTTCGGACATTCTATCATTTATGCTCTCGACATTTCTGATCCTTAGAGTATACAGAACTTTTAAAGAACGTCCAGGTCCTTCAGGAGTTGGTGCGGGGACAGAATTAGCAGTTTCCAGCGGGCTCGAGTAATATCTGGCACGCTGAAACGAAGGCAAAAGTTCAAACTGCCCTCTTTTCCTTTTTTTCTTCTACTCTTTTAGACCCGGATACATTGAAAATCACTCAGTTTACAGAACACTGTTCAGAATCATTGTTTCAAAAGCAGTTTGAATCTTAGTTACATACTTTTACATATCAATATACTGAGGTGATATGCAAATGAACTGTGGAGATTTGAAAATGGGTCAGGTTCTTCTTTGCGATATATGTGGTTTTGAGCTTCAGGTAGTAAAAGAGTGTGGAGATGTCACCTGCGCTACAGACACTTGCTGTACCGGCAACGTAACATGTTGTGGAGAGCCGATGAGATTAAAACAGTAAATTAAACGGCAGAGTATACGAAAAATAATAAATTAATTGAAAGATATTGAAGCAGAATTTAGACGGTAGAGATAAAAAAGAGCTTTAAAAGCTCTTTTTCAAAACCTGAATCTTAAAGTGCTTTTTCCCTGCTGTTTCCTTTTCTTTTTCTTTTAAGAATACCCTGCATCAGTATAATTGCTGCATATGAGCTGAAAAACCAGACTGCAAGGGCTATTGCCAGGGACAATCCCCGCCGGTTCAGGTTTTCCATGCAAAAAGTTTTGAGGGAAGGTGCTGAAGCAGGATGTAACAGACAACAACAGCCGTGCCTCCGAAACTCCGTGCAATCAATCTGGAAGCTACAACTGCACTCCCACCGAAAAGGAAACGGAGAAGAACAGAAGACATACCAGTACTGAACATTAAGTCCCAACCTATTAGTAAATGTTTTTTATATATAATGGCGCACTATGGCTTACCTGGGGATACACCTGTATGCACCTTTTTTAAAAAACTGAGCTTTTTTACTCTCCGAATTAACTCTCGATCCCATACTTTTCCCTGATCTCCGATTCTTTTAAAACCTTAAGCTCGAGCTTCTCAAGAATCTCGGAGATCCTGTTCCGATCTTCGCTTTTCATTGATTTCCTGTCAAAATAAGCAAACTCAGCACCGGATTTCTCAATAGCCTGCCTGATCAGTGCTTCGTCCACAAATTCTAACTGGTACTTGGGGAAGTTGTGACCAAAAGAGATTTCGGTTTCAAGCAAAAGTCCTGTCTGGCGCATTGCATAGTGTCCTCCCCCAAAGCCGAGAGCTGCAGGCACTTTTTCAAGAGAAACTGCAAGAATAGCTTTTGCGGCAACCTCTCCGGCTTCAGGGTCTTTCCACTGTGCTTCGGTACTGCCGATTTCGGCATAGACGGATGGAACTGAGAGTTCCGTCGGGCCGTGGTGGGTAACTTCAAGGGTAACGTCATATTTAAGCCCTTTTTCTCCGGCAAGCCGCTTCATTTCTTTAAGGATTGACTTCATTGCGGCAGGTGAAGAGACTGCAAGCTCTTTTGGGTGCCCTCCAAGCCTTGCTTCTCCTGAAGGGTTTCCCGTGCAGTGTACGGTTAAAGAATTGATCTCTTCTTTGCTCCTGTGCTTGGAGGCAAAGATTATCAGAGAGGCTGGAAATCCTGACGCTTCCAGCTTTCTGTCAAGTCCGTCCTGAAAGACATGAATCTCCTCTATATCAACAAGTCTGAATCTTCCATCCGCAGATTCTCGGGCTGCCGAAAATCCGGATTCAAGAGGGAGTTTGAGGTCTTTCCATTCTCTCAGGTTCAAAAGATGAGTTTTGATGTTCTGGCTGGCAAGGTCTGGGGCAGAACAAATGATTGTAATTCTTGAGTTACTCTCATTTTCTGGATTCATATCTGTCATTTTCGGATCAGTCCGGTTTTTTTCTGAATTTATCCTGAACCTATTCTGAACTTTCGTTCAGAAACAATTTCGTTCAAAAACAATTGCCTTTAGAATTCGTAAAGATAGATAAAACCAACCCCAAAAATAGAATAAATTCGGTCAGAACAATCCAACCTCAGAAGAGTATGGAATGGTGTACTTGACATAATTGATGATTGGGCTGCCGAGCGTGAACTGTACTGTGTTCACAACCACGATGATATCATGGGTGCTTGCGTAGCACGTTTCCAAGAAAACACAGTAAGGCTTGCAATGCTGATCGAACTTGGTGAGATCCCGGAACTCACAAGGAAGATGCCAACTGAGCAAATCCTCGAATTCAAAATCTCACGCAGGGCTGTGGAAATAGCACTCCACATGATTGATGCTGTGTATATGCCATATACACAGAAGCTAATTGCAAAGCTCCACGATGATAGAAGCGGTACTTGCGTTTCAGGTATTGCCAATGACGTGGTTAGGGTTGAAGAAAAGCTAATGGATACGTTGAAAATAGGACAGTGCGAAGCCTATCGCGAGTGTCACATGAAGGTGGCACAGTTCAACGAGTGTGTAGACTCATTGTAGTTGTCTGGTGCAGTAGAGTTTGCAACAGTACTGAACAGACAAAACAATCGTGTAGAGTGGTTGGTCTACATACCTCGTGAGCTTAGAGACCCAAAGTTCCAACATAACTACACTCATACAAAGTTCTCAGAGTACACATGCGGAATTTGTTTTAACTATTCCTCACCTACTGTATTTAAACAGTATGAAAACACTTCTAATGCTCCAAAGATGGCAGAGTGGTAAGATATTTACAAACTTACCTCTCTTTTTTATTTTTATTTCTAAATAATTCTTTTTATTGCTTCTTTTTTGTAATGATGTCACAAATTGAAATCATAGTGCAAATTCGCTTTTTTGATATCTCCATAACTCGTTTTTTATTCGTTTTTTATAATGTTGTGTGGACAGTTTAGAGAGTATTACCCGGTAGTGTAAAATCGAAGAAATCCCTGATAGTGTCACAAAATCGACTATACACAAATAAAAACATAAAATCCTCCCTAATATAATACATAATAACATTATAAAGAATAATTAGTATATATTATAATAATATATAAAAGAAGAAATCAAATTGCGGGCGGCCACCCCACCCTAAAGGATGGGGTATGCTTCGGGCCGCCCGCCCGGTTGTTCTGGTAATTAGAAATCATCAAGTCTTCTTTGCTTGGATCTCATGAACCTATGCAATCGAGACTCTTCACTCGGTTTTCCTTGCGATTCTTTAATGTAATGCTTAATTGTATCAGCAGTTACGTTTCCAACGGATCGATAGAACTTTCCACTTGACCATAGATTTCCACCCCAATATCGTTTTTTAAGATCAGGATGAAGCTTGAATAAGCTGTAAGAACTACCTCCTTTCAAATACTGAATTACCTCTGACAGAGAATTACTTGGATGAAATTCAAGAAACAAATGAACATGATCATCTACTACTTCCATTGCATGTATTTTGTAGCCATTTTTAGCACAAATTATACTGAGAATCAACTCGCAATCCTTTTTAATTCTCTTATTGTAGAATATATTGTATCGACTTAGGCACCAACACGATGTGGTAAGTAATCTGACCATAGCCATGGCTAAAACTGCGTAATTCCAACTTATATCACATCCTAGCCAAAGGTGGCTGGCACCACCTCTGGTTATGGTGCCAAAAAAACCTTATTTTACAAAAAAAGTGAGGATTTAGATAATTAAAGTGAAAAAACGAAGAGGCGAGGGTTCACTTCATCCCCGACCTGAAGGACGGGGTATTCGTGACCCTCTGCGCTCCATTAGTAATAAACGAAGATAAGAGAAGCGAATTACGGGAACAAACTCAGCAGGTGCTGCTATCTGCAGTACCTTGACCTGTAATTGGCATTATCCGTACCTGATTAGTGTTTGCGCCTGATCAGTATCTGCTTTTATACTTACTGTAGGCAGATTGGAGTGAAGTACATTAAAACAAGTTTTGAGTGGGTTCTGAGGAGATCTGGGGAATTGTTGGAATTAAAAATGATAGTACTTAAGGTAAAGTACAATGTTCGCGGAGGCACTACTTATCTTCAGAATCCACTCAGCGTTAAATAATTTTTTATCGCTAACTATTTAGTTATTTTGAATCTATTCTACTTAACTGGAGTCAGAAACCGGCATATTCAGGAAAGAGCTGGCCACTATTTCTACCATGTCGTATTTATTTAAGAAAAATATTCTATTACCTGTTCTTTTATTACAATTAATAGAAAAAACAAACTCAGTTGTATACAGACGGAAGAAGCATTGAATATACTTTTCGAAAAACCTGCATCTGAAAAGAGATTGTTGAGCGGTTAGGGAGAGAGATATGGGGAGTCTCTTTGGAAAGAAAGTTATACCATTGGGGCTGGTATGTTTGCTCGTAGAGGGTGGATAAATCCTACAAAGTTACCCGCTCAACAGTATAGATAGTTTTACTGCTAGGTATTTATTCCTTATGAATTTATCTTACTGATTTTAGATCATTAAAAAGGTATAGCTTCACAGAAAAAAATATAGCTTCACAAAAATACCTGATCCTGTGGAGCTATATTTTACTTATTAAATCAGTTTAAATTAACAGTTATATCGATTACCATAGATATCCATCCAGGCATCTTTTGTTTTATCTGGAAATCTCCACCTCAACCCCTCGAAAGCCTTCAACCGGGATTCTCCTGGAAGAAAGCAAGTAACCATCTTCAATGTTCGATACCCTGAACTTCGCATCAACTGTATTTTCCTGAGACCTGATTTTTACATTGCCTCCCTTCACAAGCTCAAGTTTCCTAACTGTTTGGAGGTTCAGTTCGACAAAGGCGTTCTCATTTTCAAGCCCGTGCCACATGAAAGGGGACAGAGAATAAACGAGCGAAACTGAGAGCGAGGCTGAAGAACACCCTGGACAGGACTCTGAAAAGGATCTGGAATATGTTTCCTGATCTAATTCACACTTTAGACAGGAAGTTTCAACCTCAACTGGCTCGGGAACAAATTTCTCGGGAGCCCGTAGGGAAAACTCACCTGCTTCCTTCAGTCCGAAGCCATCAAATATCTCTTTCTGGACCGATTCGAAATCAAGCTGTTTTCCAAAAGCCGCTGCAAGGCTAGAAAGAGAACCGAAACCAAGAGTGGAGTCTCCCCCTGTTGAAAGCAGCCTCCCTTCAGCATTGAGTACAGTACCCTGTTTGTGGTAAAAATGTTCGGATGCAATTACAATGTCAGCAAGCCTGGAAAATTCCCCATGCCTTGAAGTCTGGACTATCAGAGTATCCAGCTTCGAAAGGATCCGTACTGCCGTCTCCCGATCAGGTGCAAGTTCGAGAAGGTCGGATTCCAGGCAGAAGAGGGTTTTTATTTTTCCGGAATCGATATTCTCAAATATCTTTTCCAGACTGCGTCGTTTCGTGAGCGCTTCAAGCAATTCTGCTCCTGCAGAATTGACGAAGGGTCTGAGGAAGAAGGTCTTTGCACCTGAAGCCTCTGCAAGTTCCAGAACCATTTTTATATGCTCAAGATCCGAGTAAGGGTGGATATCGGCTATAAGCACTGAGTCCTGGGAGGGAGATAGGAATTTCCCGCATTCTTCCGGTTTCAGGCAGAACTGCTCATCAGCAACAGGCAGGTGCCTTGGTCCTATGCAGACAATCTTTGTCCCATTTTTCTTTGCCCTGAGAACCCTCCTGAGAAGCAGAGGATACTGAGAGTATGGATCAACAAAGAGAAAGACCTGTTTTGCCTCTTCAACTTCCTCAAGGGACATACTCTGACTGAGTGAAGAGTGCTTTCCAGCCGGGAGTGAAGAATAAATATCCATCCCGATCTCTACTCCAATGCCAAAAGCACTTGCAAGGACTGAGAGAGCCTTCTGTTCTTCATTTGTCGTATTACCAACAGAAAAGAAAGCCAGGCTTTCTGCGGACGCAGTTCTCAGAGTCTCGATTGATGCCGAGATAGCAGTTTCAAGCCCTGACTTCTTTCCTCCTACCATTGAGGTTTGAGGTCCAGCATAATATAGCGGAAGCTTTAGCCCGAACCTGCAGAGTTTGCCTGCATTTACAGGAGAGCTTTTTCGGAAGTCCACCGACACCGAAGTCTCTCCTGTTTCGGAAACAATTTCCCTTAAATAAAGTCCGCATGTAAGCCCGCAGCCCGGACATATGCTCGAGTATACATTTTCCCTGTTCTTTATCTGCATGAGCAGCCACTTCCTTCTTTATCTTCATTGTCTTCGGGTTTCAGGGCAAAAAAAGGCGGAGTCCTGTCTGACATGCCCGGAATGTACCTGTATTCTTTCTGGATAGGCACCGCAAAGCGCTGGTAAAGGCGAGTAAGCAGAATTTCCGCAGGGCAAACATCTTCACACTGCCCGCAGCCTATACAGGAGTCCGAAAGGTGCAGGAAGCGTACCATATGGAAAAGTGACATCCTGTAGCTGTCCGCAAGGGAAGAGTACGCAGTACATTTTGAGTCTTCCCCGCAGGTGCAAACAGGACAGACTGCCTTGCAGGCTCCGCAGTGGATACAGTTTTCAAGCTCTTTCCGGAAATACTCAAAGCGTTCTCCTCCATTTTCAATAGGGGCAAAGACTTCAGCTTTCCTTTTCTCGCTCATCCCGAGCATTACCTTATTGACCTTTTCCCGAGCAGAGATTCCTTTTTCATCAGCAGATATAAGTTCGGCAAAGCCCGCATGGACTGCATTTCTTAGAAGTTCTGCTCCTTTCTCAGTCATAACTTCTACGAAGGTACCTTTTCCTGCAAGATCGCCGGGGACACCCCAGTTTCCGCAGGCAAGATCGGCATTCTTAGGTACCTTTACCTGGCAGTAGCGGCAGGAGTCCCTTCTTCCAAGTCCTTCTGCCTCAAGATCATCAATAGGAACTGCATGCTCTTTCCCATCCTTTGTGAAGAAAACAAGCTTACCTTTTAAGATTTCTTCTCCTTCGATCTCTTCGGGACCAAGCCTGTAGACGGCCTCAAGCATTTTCCTGACCGTTTCAGGGTGCATTGTACCCCCGCAGTTGAGACCTATCACATAGGTATTCTCAGGAGATAGGACATTTCTTTTTGCCCTTTCGACAACTGCCCTTGTATCGCAGGGCTTTGCTGGGAGGGCTATTTTTCCGGAGCAGGTTTCGGGTTTTAAGTACCTGGCAAGGTTTACGGGCACGGAATGCATGGAACCAGCTGATTCCAGAACTTCTTTCACATCCGAAGTAAACACAGGGTAGGCTTCAAATTCGCTGACCCTTTTCAGGACAAGCACTCTTTCCACAAACCCGGTCTCAAGGGCAGCTGCAAGCACTGCTGTCACAAGCCCTCCGGAGGCTCCACGCGACCTCACGTCTTCGGACACAGCCCAGCCGAGCAACTTATCCCCAACTTTAATATCGGAGCCAGCTTTCAGTTCCGACATTTTATGCCACCCCTTCTGGTTTCAAGATACTCGGACCAAGCTGCCTGACCTGTTCCGTAACCGCACGGACAACCTCGGAAAACTTTTCTCCTTCTGAGGCCGAGATCCAGTTGAGCTGAAGCCTTTCTTCTTCCAGGCCGAGCTCTTTTAACATCGAACGCATGAAATTGAACTTCACGAGAGTTTTTTCGTTTCCGTTTATGTAGTGGCAGTCCCCGAGGTGGCAGCCCGTGATAAGTACGGCATCGGCTCCCTCAAGGAAAGCTGAAAATACATGCACAGGATCTACCCTGCTCGAGCACATTACACGGATGATGCGCATGCTTGCAGGCTGCTGGAAACGCCCGATTCCGGCTCCGTCTGCGCCTGCATAGGAACACCAGTTGCAGCAGAACATAACAATTTTGGGTTCCCATGCCTCAGGGATTTCGTTTTTCTCAGGTTTCATTAGAGGACCTCCTCAGAGTAAGCAAAGACATCTTTCACCTGTGCAAGGAGCTGGTCATTTCTGAAATGCTGCTGGTCGAGTGCTCCTGTCGGGCAGCTCATAGCACATGCCCCACAGCCCTTGCAGAGGGCAGGGTTGACTTCCGATTTCCTTGCCTTATAAGAAATGCCCTGCTTCTCAAGCAGAACTTGGGTTAAGCTGATTGCCCCGTAAGGGCAGACTTTCTCACAGGCTCCGCACCCAACGCAGAGTTCGGTATTGACTTTCGAAATAACAGCACTTGATTCCAGGGATTTCTTGGAGAGAATAATACATGCCCGCGAAGCTGCAGCCGCAGCCTGGGCAATGCTTTCGTCCACAAGTTTGGGAGCCTGGGCTGTCCCGCAGAGGAAAACTCCTTCGGTTGCAAAGTCCACAGGTCTTAACTTTATGTGGACTTCCAGGAAAAAGCCGTTTGAGTCCAGAGGAACTTTAAACATAGGAGCAATCTGTTTGTTTGAAGCAGGAGCAGCAAGCGGAGCACTCAGAACTACAAGGTCAGCCTCGATTTCCAGGTCAAAACCAGTAATCTCGTCGTACACGCGGACCTCGTTTTCTCCTATCCATGGCAGCCGGGTATCGGAATAAGCTATAAAGCGGACACCTGCAGCCCTTGCCCTTGAGTAGAGTTCTTCCCAGGCACCATAGGTGCGCATTTCCCGATACAACACATGCACGGTAGCCGAAGGGTCCCTTTCCTTGATGCGGAGAGCATTTTTCACAGCTGTTATACAGCAGACTCTGGAACAGTAGGGGCGTTCTTTATTCCTGCTTCCTGCACACTGAACCATTACCACATGTTTTGCCTTGAAGTTGCCTTCGAGTTTTGCTTCAAGCCCGGACTGGGTGACAACATTCGGGAATTCGCCATAACTGAAGTATCCTGCAGGAGAAAGCTCTTCGGCTCCAGTTGCAAGAACCGCGACTGCAAACGAGACTTCCTGCTCTCTGCCTGTTCTATCCCTGACCCGGCCTTTGAAGTTTCCAACCGAGCCGCTGACTTCGACCAGTTCTGAATCTGTCATAACCGTGATCACGGGATGAGACCTGACTTTCTCTATAAGAGGACTGAGAATCTCACTGGTTTTCCTCCCGTCCTGAAGGACTGTTATATTCCTGAGAAGCCCTCCGAGTTCGGGTTCTTTTTCCACGAGTAAAACTTCAAACCCGTTTTCTGCAATCTCGAGGGCTGCATGCAGGCCTGAAATCCCTCCTCCGAGCACGAGTGCATTGTGCCCGAGTGAGAGTTCCTGTTTATAAAGAGGAGTAAGGTGCCTGACCCTGGAAACCCCCATCCTCATGATATCCTTTGCCTTTTCAGTGGCTTTCTCAGGCTCCTGCTGGTGAATCCACGAGCAGTGTTCCCTTATGTTCACAAGCTCAAAGAGGTAAGGGTTCAGTCCTGCAGCCCTGCAGCTTTCCTGGAAGAGGGGTTCGTGAGTTCTCGGAGTACAGGAGGCTACAAGTACCCTGTTAAGCCCGTACTCGGAGATCATTTCCTTGATCCTTTCCTGGGCATCTTCGGAGCAGGCATACATTTCTTCCCGTGCAACTGCTACATTTTCAAGCGTGCCTGCATAGCTCACCACTTCAGGAACGTTAACAAAGCCGCCTATGTTCGTGCCGCAGTGGCAGACAACCACCCCAACCTTTGGTTCACCTTCAACTGCCTTTTCCGGTGGGAACTCCTTTTTACTCTCCAGAGTCCCGCGGACAGAAGAAAGCAGAGCCCCGGCTTTTGCAGCAGCTCCGCTTGCCTGAGCCACAGTATCCGGAATATCTTTTGGACCCTGCACGGCTCCTGCAGCGAAAACTCCGGGTCTGTCCGTGCTCATGGGGTTCTCTATGGAAGTATTAATAAATCCGGCTCCTGTAAGCCCTACTCCTGCAAGCCTGGCAAGTTCTTTGCCTGATTCGGATGCCCCTATGCCTATAGAAAGGACGATCATATCGAACTCTTCATGGGATATGCTGCCGTCTTCGTTTTCATAAGGAATCCTTAATTCGCCTTTCAGAGGGTCGGTTTCAACACAGGAAGGACGAGACCGGATGAAACGGACTTTTTTCTCGTTTCTAGCTCGCTGGTAGAATTCTTCAAAGCCTTTCCCGAAAGCCCTTATGTCGATATTGAAGATTGCACATTCGATTTCCGGGTCGTGCTCTTTTGCAATCACTGCCTGTTTTACGGCATACATACAGCAGACCGAGGAGCAGTACTTTCTTGATAATCTCTGGTTTCTGGACCCAACGCATTGAATAAAAGCGATTTTTTTGGGTTCTTTTCCCCTTGAGGTCTGAAGATGCCCGTGGTAGGGCCCGGATGCGTTCAGAAGCCTCTCAAACTGAAGGGAGGTTACAACATCAGGATGCTCTGGCCTGTAAGCCTCAAGCCCTTTCGGGTTGAAAGCCTCAAAACCCGCAGCAAGTATTACGGCTCCTGCTTTGAGAGAGAGTTCCTTATCTTTCTGGGTGTAGTCAATGGCCCCTCTTTTGCATACCTTTGCACAATTTCCACATCTGCCCTTGCTCAGGTAGATGCAGTTTTCAGGGTCAATTGTCATGATTCTGGGAACAGCTTGCGGAAATGCGAGGTAAATAGCTTTTCTCGGAGCAAGCCCTTCATTGAACCCGTCCGAGACTTTTTTAGGACACTTTTCAATGCAGTCTCCGCAGCCAGTGCATTTTGTCTCGTCGACGTACCTGGCTTTTTTCCTGACCTTTACAGTAAAGCCCCCGGCGACCCCGTCAATGGCAAGGACTTCGCTGTATGTGAGCAATTCTATATTCGGGTGCCTGCTGGCTTCAACGAGTTTGGGAGAGAGTATGCAGGCTGCGCAGTCCGAAGTCGGGAAAGTCTTGTCAAGCTGGGCCATTTTTCCGCCTATGGTCGGCCCGGACTCTATAAGATAAACTTTATACCCGCTGTTTGCAAGGTCAAGGGAAGCCTGTACCCCGGCAATCCCTCCCCCGACGACAGCAACTGCTCCGGTTATATCCGTTTTCATGCTTTCAGCTCCTACAGATGTTCTTCAGATAATTCTGCTTCAGCACAGTGTTTTCAGCTTTATTCAGCCTTTTTTAGTAATTTTCGGCTCTTTTGTGCTTTTTTATGGCTTTTTTCTGCTTTTTTCAGCATTTACTTTAAAGCAGCTTCAAGCTCATGTGGGCACTCCACCCTTTCCAAAATCTGTGCCTGCACCGAGTTTTTTACCCGGAAATTTATTTTCGGGTATCTCCCCGAGTTTTGTATAGAATTCGGTATTCTGAATGCGGTTCAAGTGAATGCCCAGTTCTTCAGGGGAGTACCCGAGAGCAAGCCCGAGGAGCTGAGAATAATGTAGCACCGGAATGCCGAACTCTTTGCCATGGCGGTCTGCAAGCTCAAACTGTCCCTGATCGAACTGAAGGTGGCAGAAAGGACAGGCGTCCACGATGCAGTCCACATCTGCTTTCTGCATGTGTTCGAGCTTTTTCTCCGTAAGCCTGAGAGCCACATCCTGTACGGCTGAGCGGGCTCCTCCCCCTGCACCGCAGCAGGCTGTTTTGTCCTCGTATTCTATACTGCGGGCGCCTGTAGCTTCTACCAGCTCGTCAAAAAAAGAAGGGTTTTCCGCGCTTCCTAGTTTTCTTTCATGTGACGGCTTTATCATGTGACAGCCGTAGTGCACTGCAACTCTGAGATCAAGTGGGTGCGTAACTGTGTCCCGGATTTTTTCGGGGCTGACTTCTCTGAAGAGGTATTCGACTATGTGCCTGACCTCAATCTTACCGGAAAACTCTTTTCCGATTCCCGAAAGTTTTTCATTGACCCCGGCTTTTGCCTCTTGGTCTTCTTTGAGGATCCGGTTGGTATCAGCAAGCGTGGCGTAACAGCCGTTGCACACGGTAAGAAGATCGGCATTTAGAGCTTCAGAAAGGCAGAGATTTCTGCTTGCAAGGGTGAGCCAGGTCTTTTTGTCAAAGGACTGGAAGACTCCCGGAGCAGGACAGCAGGAAGCCCCTTCAAGTTCCCTGATGGAAATTCCAAGCCGTCCCATTACTTTCCGCGTGGCACTTTCAATACCGGGATAGCGGTTCGGGGCGATACAACCTAAAAAGAGAGAAAGGTTACGTTTTGAATTATCTGTACTATTTTTCGTAATGTTTTCTGTCATGTTTTTCAGCTTCTTATCGCAAATTCGTGTTTCAGGCCCGAGAAGGCTGGTCAAACCCTATAAGCCTGTCAAACCCGCAGGCTTTAATGAGCTGCCTTACTTCTTCAATGGCTTCCGGGCAGGAATGTACGGTTCCGGGCAGTTCGTCCAGTTCAAGCTCTTTGCGCTTTTTCCTGTTCTGCTCATCAATCGGAACACCATGCCCGGTACGCATGACGTACTCGGCGATTTTTTTATGAGCTGGAAGCATGACGCCGTTTTTTACGGCAATACTTCGAAGCTTAAGCATGGTGTCCACGGTTTTTACTCCTTCTGGGCATCGTTCTTGACACCTGAAGCAGGTAGTGCAGTACCAGAGGTGCTCACTGTTGAGCACGCGGTCCCGCAGCCCCATTGCAGACATGCGCAGAAGTTTTTTTATGTTATACTGAGGTACAACATCGGTAACCGGGCAGCCTGTGGAGCAGCCCTTACAGTTAAAACACATCAGAATCTTTTCCGCTCCGGCTTCTTCTGTTATTTCTTCTAAGAAAGCAGGATCGGATTCTGAGGTTTTTATAGGGTGTTTCATAGATTCATCCCTGATACATCTCTTAGTTTTTGAGGTGATTAGACAATTTCGGATTTTTAGATAATTTTTCGAATTCGAGTAATTTCTAAGGTTTGGATTAATTCTTTTAACTCTACCATTTTCTGGAAGACGGCCTTGCAGAAAGCGTTAATTCTCATACAGGAACCATCATTCCTTTTCAGGAACCCTCTCAGGATGCTCGCGGGGTAATAATATAATAATATACTTAAAAGTTTCGCACATTTATCATGATAAATAATTAAAAATATAGCAAACAAAAATATTTAAAAAAAGAAATATCAGCAAGCTCAGGCTCATTCTACAGAAATGTAGATTAAAAAAGATTAAAGGTTGAACAAAAATAAAGAAGAAAAAAGAATGAATAACAGAAACTGGAAACAAAAATAATGTACAGACCAGAAGTAAAAGTAACATGAAAAGCCTGCGGGAATACAATTTAAAAAAATTCTTATGCTCTTTCTTCTGTTCCCTTTTTGAAGAGTCACCAGATGGGCTGGCGGAGGCACTTATATTTAATTGCGAATTGAAAACGGTTTATAGGAATTAAAAAAATATTTTTTCGGCAGGATTTGTTTCCTCAGGATTTTGCCCTTCTTAACCTTGATACTGGTTCAAAATTTGTTTTTAATCTGGTTAGCAGAGAGCTCTGTCCCCGCACGACGCAGAGAAAGAAAACTGAGGTATTTCCTTTCGGGATTCTGGAATAGATAATTAATCAGGAACCACAGAAGAAATAGAAATTAAAAGAGTAAATACAGAAAAACCGCAAGAAATCAAATTGCGGACGGCCACCCTACCTTAAAAGGTAGGGTATGCTTCGGGCCGTCCGCCGATTTCGGGGGAAGTTAGAAATCGCTTAATTTCAATTGTCCATATTTCTTTATTCTATTCGATCTAATCTCTTTTTTTGGTTTTCCTTAGGATTCGTTAATATAATGCCTGATTGTGTCAGCAGTTACATTCCCAATTGATCTATAGAACTTTCCACTTGACCATAAACTTCCACCCCAGTATTTTTCCCTTAATTCAGGATGAAGCTTAAATAATCTGTAAGAACTTCCTCCTTTTAGGTGTTGAATTACCTTGGATAGTGAGGTGCGTGGGTGGAATTCCAGAAACAAGTGCACATGATCGTCTACTACTTCCATAGCATGTATGCTATAGCCTTTCTCAGTACAAATGTTTTTGAAGATTGATTCGCAATCCTTTTTAGCTCTCTTGTTGTAGAATATTTTGAATCTGTACTTAGGCGCCAGTACGATGTGGTAGGTGATCTGACCATAGCCATGGCTAAAACTACGCAATTTCAATGCTTATCACATCCTAGCCATAGGTGGCTGTAACTGCCTGTGGCTATGGTGTCAAAAAACATTATATTGAAAAAAGTGACGATTTTAGATTTTTAAGGTGCATGTCGAAAAACCTGCGAGGGTTCACTTCATCCCAGACTTAAAAGTCTGGGCATTCGTGACCCTCCGCGCTCCCATAGCAGTAAAAAGCGAAAACAGTTAATACCTGCAGTAGACTCAGCACCAGTGTCCGAATGGTTAGTAAACATTGAAAAAGAAAGTGCCTAAAAAACTTCTACAATATCCGTACTTGAAGATAGCAGCTCAAGCAGTGGGAATAGTAGTGACGGCGGTGGAGGTAGAGGTGCTGTTGGCTCTCGCGGGCTCTATTTATAATCTATCTGAAAAGTGTTGTAAACTATGTATCTTTACAATTGTCGTTATCATAATCAGAATTAATACTGGATATTACACACCTTAATAACTTTACAATATATTATTGACTTTTGGGATAGCCTCTTATTCAATTAATTGTTATTGAGCTGGAGTTGATGCCTGATTATTCTTTTCTGTTACTGTGAACCTTATAATGAACTCTGTCCCATTATTCCTTTCCAGCTCAAGTTCTCCGTTCAATTGTTCAACAAGAGAAGTTACAAGCTGAAGTCCCAGACTTTCGGGATTTCCAATGTCAAGTTCTTTGGGAATGCCAATGCCGTTGTCTGAGACAGAAAGAACATAAGCGGTACTATTACGGTCTTCTATCTCACGGTCTTCTATCTCGTATTCTCTGTCTTCTTCTCCATGCAGTTTAACTCTAATTTCTCCGTGGTATCTTCCTTGAAATGCATATTTTAGAGAGTTTGAGATAAGCTCATTGATGATAATGCCTAATGGGACTGAGGTATCCATGTCGAAGAAAATGTTTTCTTCTATATCCTTACTAAACCTGGTGCCGTCATTTCCAAGCCTGTAGGTGAGGAAGAGATTATCAGCAAGTTCATTAATATACTGTGAAAAGTTAAGTTTCTCAAGCCCTTCGTTTCTATGCAGCTCTTCATGAATGAGGGCCATTGAGATCACACGGTCCTGACTTTCCCTGAAAGCTTCAAGAACTTCCGAGTCTTTAATATCTTCTCTGTCCTTGAACTTTTCAGCCTGTAAATCCAGAAGGGATGAGATCACTTGCAGATTATTCTTAATGCGATGATGAATTTCCTTTTTACGGGCATTCTCAATGTTTGCCAGAGCTTCTTCAGCTTCTTTTCGCTTGGTGATATCAGTGTACATGCACAGTGAGCCTGCGAAATTACCGTCTTTATTAAAGAATGGTTTAGCGTTTATAAGTGCCCAGAAGGGTGAGCCGTCCTTACACATTAATTTCAATTCGTAGCTCTCACCGATACCACAGCGCCTCTTTTCCAAACTTCTTTCGGCAATAGGCCTGCTTTCTTCACAAATAAAATCCATTACCGGGCTGCCGATAGTTTCTTCATGGGTGTACCCCATTAGCTCTATAGTTCTTCTATTAGCATAAGTAATCTTGAATTCGGCATCCATCAAGAATATGCCTTCATTTGCTGTTTCTACTATGTTGCGGTACTTTTCTTCACTTTCGCGGAGTTTTTCTTCTGCTATTTTACGTTCAGTAACGTCCTGAACTGTTCCCCTCATTCGAATAGGAACATTACTTCCATCAAAAATAACTTCAGTTTTTGCGTGGACTGTTCGCTCAGACCCGTCAGCCAGGATGATTCTATAATTAATGTTAAAGGTTTCCTCATTTAAGACTTTTTTAAAAGCACTGTTTACATAGTCCCGGTCATCTGGGTGCACATAAGTTAAAAACAGGTCATATGTCATTTCAAATTCTTCAGGCTTAAGTCCAAAAATACGGTATAACTCATCAGACCAGAACAGGTTATTATTTACAATGTCCCAGTTCCAATTTCCAATATGAGCCATTTGTTGAGCTTCAGCAAGCCCTCTTTCACTTTCTTTCAATGAATTGAAAGCTATTTCAAGCTCTTTGGTACGTACTTTTACTAAGTTTTCCAGATTGTCAAGAGTTTCCTTAAGCTTTGTCTCAGCTTCTTTACGTTTGGTGACATCAGTGAACATGCACAGAGAGCCTTTGAAATCACCATCTTTATTAAATAACGGTTTAGCGCTTATAAATGCCCAGAAGGGTGAGCCGTCCTTACACATTAACTTCAATTCATAGATCTCACTGATACCATAGCGCCTTTTTTCCAGATTTCTTTCGGCTGCAGGCTTGCTTTCTTCACAAATAAAGTCCATTACCGGTCTACCTATAATTTCTTCATGGGTGTACCTCATTAGCTCCGCAGTTCTCTTATTTGCATAAGTGAGCTTGAACTCAGCATCCATCAGGAATATGCCTTCATTTGCTGTCTCTACGATGTTGCGATACTTCTCCTCACTTTCACGCAATGCCTTCTCCATCTGTTTTAGGTCGGTAACATCCTGAACTGTTCCTCTCATCCGAACAGGTGTGTTATTCTCATCAAAAATAACTTCAGCTTTTGCGCGGACTGCACGCTCAGACCCGTCAGCCAGGATGATTCTGTAATTAATGTCAAAAGGTTTTCCGTTTAAAGCTTTTTTAACGGCATTATCTACATAGTCCCGATCATTTGAGTGTGCATAAGTTAAAAATAAATTATAAGTCACTTCAAATTCTTTAGGCTTAAGCCCGAAAATACGATATAACTCATCAGACCAGAGTAATTTATTATTTACAATGTCCCAGTTCCAATTTCCAATATGAGCCATTTGTTGGGCTTCAGCAAGACTTTCTTCACTTTCTTTCAAATAACTGTAAGCCTTCTCAAGCTCTGCCGTTCGTTCTATAATTTTTTCTTCTAAATTGTCGTGCGTCTTTCCAGGCTCTTCTCTCGCCTGCCTGCTTTTAGTAATATCTTTGAAAATCAACGCGAGCTTTCTATTTTCAGGGCTAAACGCATAAACATCAAGATACCTGTTGTTAATCTCTCCACTCTTGACTTCATAATGAGTCGGTATGCCGGAGAGTGCCACTTTTTCATATTCCTTCATCTCCATGGGACTGATATCAGGAAACACTTCAAGTATTGTCTTACCTAACAATTGTTCCTTCTTTAAGCCTGTATAACGTTCATAAGCAGGATTTATCTCAAGGAAACGATAGTCTCGGGGCGTACCACCTTTATCATAAATTATTTCCGCAAGGAAAAAAGCATCGGTCATATTTGTGAATAGCATTCGGTAACGCTCTTCACTTTTCCGCATCGTCTCTTCAGTCCGCTTCCTCTCTGTAATGTCCCTGATAGTCATGACCGTTTTCACCTGATCATTCTTATCGAAAAAAAGCACGGTTGATAACTCTCCAGGGAAGGTAGTACCATCTTTCCTCCTGAAATTAAGTTCCCCTTTGAACTTGCCGGTCCCGGCCATTTCAAGGGCAAGCCTGAGTCTTGAGTCGGATGTGTCTACAATTCCGGATCTTCCGGCCCATATGATTTCCTTTTCGGTCATCCCGAAAATTCGGCAGGAGGCTGGATTAGCTGCATAAATTGTTCCGTCAGGTGATGTGAGAAGAACGGCATCATTGCTGTTCTCGAAGAGCACCCTGTACAGTTCCTCGCCATCCCGAAGCTTTTCCTCGTCTTTCTGGTCACTTGTATCGGGTCCAGAGATAAACATACGTTTATCCTCCTCAGGTGAAACACAGATAATTGTGCTCCTTTCTCCATTTTAACTTACATTTATTATATAATCCGGCAAATCACTTTCTGTACATAACTTCTACTGGAAGGGACACTTCTTCTACTTCTTCTACTTCTTCTGCTTCTTCTACTCCTTCTACTTCTTCTGCTTCTTCTAATACCGCAGTTTATTCATACGGTAAAATTTTTCCAGATTCTATGGGTAAAGAATAATCCCACTTAATCTACGGGAAACATTGGGTCTGGACTTGTTGTTGAAAACTGATCTGGTTTGATTTGCATTTTTCGGTTTAGACTTCTATTATTAGTGACAATACATTAATTTTAATTATCTTAATAGATCAAATTAATGCTAATATGTTTTAATTTTGTCATAGTTTATTGTAAATAAGACATAATTATTTCTTATTAAGGTTTGCATAACTTACCATCATATACGGCTGAACCATGCTTTTCACGAGCTTATCCAAAATGTCAATAATAGCATGCTGCAATGTTATGATGAGGCACAAGACTTTTCGGATAGGCTTTAAGATTTGAATCATTAACCTCTTTTCGAAAAACGCAAGATTGTTATGAAAATTTCCCTTTTCTTGTTTCCTGTTGAGCGCCAGTGAGTCTATGGATGAACCAATAGCTGACAATTCATTATTTGGTTCTAAATAACTTATTAACCTTCAAAGTTTTTGTTAGATTTCTCCAAACATGCTCTTTTTGATTCTTTCTTAAGTCTCAAAATTTACAGTTTTAATATTTAATTTAATACAGAAAGATTTTTTATGAGTAAAGACGTGATATTATTTGCAATGTATTCTCTATTTTGTAAGCTGTTTTAACTTAAGGATGGCTTACCGAATTTGAATTAATCATCTGGAGGGAGTTATTTGAACCCAAAATACTTGAAAACAATGATTTTATTGCTTTTTATACTCTGCACCGCAAGTGTGGCATGTGCGGAGCCGAGCAGCAAAAACTCAAAATGCGTAGCGGTTTTGGATTACACTGAAGGAGGACATAATGATACCGATTTTAATGCTAACTTTATGTCGGAATGGTGGTATCAGAACGGAGATATGAGACTTGTTGCAAAGGACGGAGAAAAGAAAGAACTTGCCTTCTTTGTTGTAATGGCTCATCAGGAGTCTCCGGAACTCATAGATCCTGATTCGGGAAACCAATTGTCATACCTGTCTACATTCTACGGACTTTATCCCTATGGGGAAACTGCTACTCACAATTTTACCCGGACGCTTGTGCCAAGGTCCAGTATTGAAAATTACATCGAGTTTCATGTGCCTTACCTTAACTTTATTTATCCTGATGGTTTGAAGAGATTTCATGGATCAGGTTCCAAAGGATACATGCTGAATTACTCTTTTGATGATATGCAGCTTAATTTGTTTTTCAAGCCCCGTGTCGAAAAAACGGTCGATAGTGCCATAGAACCTGTGAATTTCACCACATACGAACACGCTTACGGAAAGCTTGGGGGCAGTGTGGTACTTGATGGCAAGGAATACAGGGTTACGCAGACTGACGGGTATTTCGACCATATGATCCCTTATACCCCTGACCAAACTACATGGGAAATGGAAATGCATGGATGGAGCTGGTCGGAAGTTACAACGGATAGATACCAGACAATTTTCTACGGTGTAAGAAGCATTGATGATGGATATGAGAATTATACATACAAGCATCTGACCCTTATAAACAAACATACCGGGAAGGTAATCGCAGAATACTCCGGAGACGAGGTTAGTGTCGATGAAGAAGAATGGGAGTACATAACAGTAAAGGGCCGTACCGTGGAAAGGCCTTCCAAACTTGAAATCTCGACCCCCGACCTGGATATTTCCATAAATGCTCAAAGTGTGGTTCAACTTGATGAGACCTCTCTACCAAACGGACAGCCTGTAGGTTTTGTCGATTTCATGGCTTTCCAGCCCGATAACGCAACAATCAAGTACGGGGAAAATCATGAAAAGGGAAGCGCATTCTATGAGTATATGGTAACTGACCCAGGTATATCTACTTCTCAGAGTAATCCCTGAGAGGGCAGCGAATAAGATTTCTTGAGTTCCCGTTTGAAGGAACTCACTTTTTACCTATATTTCTTTTTTCATATAACTACCCCGAGCACTGCTGCAAGCACCCAGAGAGAGCTCATAAAAGGAGCACTTTTTGATTCCTGAGTAGTGTTGGATTTACAATTGTATCGGAATAGTTAGTTAACTCCTCATGAGTGTATAGTTCAAAGTCTACGCATATGCCAATCTCAATAGGTTCATTGTTATTATTTTTCTAGTTTGGCACTGTCTGAAGAATCGGGCAACATTAAAGCATTTGATGTCAGTAAAGAAAGAACCCCAAGCAAAAGTGTTCCATATTTTACAATATTCCTTATTGCACTGCCTTCAAGGATGGAGTAAAAATCAGTTTTGACTTAACATTTGGGCTTTTTGACTAACCTTTAATAAATCTTTGTAAAATTTTACGCTCAATCCATCAAATTAACTCTTTCATCTATTTTCCAAGTCCCTAATTATTTCCTGATCTCTGGTTGTTTGATGGCCTGGACAGAAAATTTATAAGGATTCAGCAAAAAGAAATTTATGGAGTTTAAATGCACTTTTCAGGTTCATCAGAACTCCGGTATCCTGAGATGCATGATTATGTTAGCTTTGCTAATTTTTAAAGCTTAACTTACCTGATCTGCCTCCTGGAAAATAAGAAGGAGTGAAATAAATGGCTATAAAGGAATTTGGAACAAGAACACTTCTTTTTGCAGTGTTACTAGCTGGTATGGTGATGATACCATCTGTTAATGCAGAGACTGAAAATAATTATTCTGTAACTTCGGAGGAAGCATTTAAGCATGCAAATGCTTATGTAATAAATTTTATAGCAGCCAATGCACCGAACTTTGAAAACTGGACAGGAGCATCTATTGATCCCAAACCACTGGAGCTCTATGATATAAATGGTCAAAAATTGTTTTATCAGTTTTCTGTGTATAAAAATGGTAACATAATAGGTACAATCGACATTTTTGCCAACAAAACTCTGGGGCATTCATTCAACGACATTACATTTGATCCATACCAGTTTAACAGGACTGAAGCTATGGAAAAGTCAATTGAAATAGCCAAAAACGAGTATCCAGCCGGAGAAATCAGGTCAACCATGATGGTTGTATACAGCTATCCCTGTATCGGGGCAGTAACCGTAGTAAAAGACAAAACAACAGGGGATGAGCATCGGATAATTGTAGACGTATATACTCTTGATGTAATACCAGATAGACCTGCAACTGAAACACAACCTGGAGTTTGGTCAATGTATGAACACAGATTGAGAAATGGAGTAGAGGGAAATTTAAGAGAGTGGCAGGCAAGTGAACAGCTTATCAGATCTATAGAACAGCAAGTGACTAAGAATGGAACTAATGTCATTGTGCCAATTACTGAAGAAAAGACGGAAAAAGTGAGTAATGATTCCGCGACAACGTCAACAGTTACAGATGACACACTCAAAGTCCCCTCACACGGACAGAAAATTAGCTCTCTAAGCGGCGGTATAAAAGGTATCCAGATGATTGCGCTTGCTAAATACTATATCGCAAACCCGAACATACATCTATAAAATAATATGTGGGGATATTGAGTCTGCTGTTGATGATAAACTACGTATGCTTCATTGAGACTGAATGGAAACTATCTGTTCCGGGGTGATAGAACGGTTAAGAGTATTAAATCTAGATTGTTCCAGAAAATCTAGATTGTTCCAGATTTTTCTCATTTTAATTCTTTTTTCACTGGCTTCGGATTTAGCCGCCGCAGAAGCGCCTGCAGAACAATGGAACCGGTCTTTTGGTGGGGATGGTGAAGATAACTCCAGATGTGTTGAACAGACGTCAGATGGCAGATATATAGTTGCAGGCACAACGGATTCATATAGTAAAGGCCCAGATGACCAGTCTGATGCCTGGTTAATTAAACTTGATAAAAACGGGGATATGGAATGGAACAAAACTTATGGAGAAACTTACGCTGAGTGGGGCTTTTTAACAAAACAAACTTCGGATGGAGGCTATGTGTTATCGGGTTACTCGTTTCCTCATGGATATAACCAATCTTATCTTGTAAAGACGGATAAGGATGGAAACGAAATCTGGAGCAAGATTTCTGAAGAAATAAGCCATGAAGATTATCTTCAGCATGTAGCTGAACGCACTGATGATGGTGGTTATATAGTCGGGGATATTGTTGAGTATGAAATTCCCGATTATGATAATTATGAGCTTTTCATTGATACTGATATCAGACTAACTAAATATGATATAAATGGCAATCAGCAGTGGAATAATACTTTTGGTAATAAGAACAATTCTGAAATGGCAGATTTGTGGTCATATCCTGTCAGGCAAACTCCCGATGGATGATATTGTGGTTTCTGTTTCGATAACTTCAGACAATGGTTACTTGCTGACAGGAAGATATAATGATTCTTCGTCTTTTGTTATAGATGGTTCTGCTTTTATACTTAAAACTGACAGCGAAGGTAATCAGAGATGGATTAAAACACTTTCAAATTGTACACTCTATTCTGTTCAACAGACTTTAGACGGCGGGTTTATTGCTGCTGGAGTTAAAAATGAGAATGCTTGGGTAGTTAAGCTGGCAGGAGATGGAGAAAGTGTTGAGTATGAGGATGCATCAGAAGGCAGCTTCAGCCAAATAAAAAATTGCATTTATGATGTTTTTCCATGGCTTTTCAGTGGAATAACTTAAGTAATTGAGATTTTTCTTCTTACTTTCTCCTTACCCCTCCAAAAAATTTATAAAAAAATTCCCTACTTCACTGTTTGGCAGTTTCTTGATTCCTCTGTCAAACTTTCCGGTTCGATTATTTCCATCTAAATGGCACAGCAGGAGAGATTCTTAAGTTTAGGATTAAAGGATACTGTGAACTCTTCCCAAATAACCGGGTGGGTGGCTCGAAGCATACTCCATCTTTAGGATTGGGGTGACCGCACATAATTTGATTTTTAAGAGGGCAAGGGCTCTTGCTTCCAATATTTTTGAGGTGACCTTAAATTAGCTTTTTTATCAAGAAATAGAAAGACTCTGAAGCCTGTCAAGAACCTATAAAAAATACCAGTTTATCCCCTATGAAAAGATTTCTGAGTTTTTAATGACATTAGGGGATAAAAGCCTGTTTTATTACTGTTTATACGACTTGTCGTTCCAAAAGATTT